>CAZMUK010000001.1:0-83998 GCA_964569415.1 uncultured Luteolibacter sp.
GGCAAACCGGAAACGATCTTTCTAGAGGTTTCCCCGGACTCCCTCCGCAAGTCCACCGAGTGACCGGATCCCGGACATTCCCGGGACGGTGGAGCATAGCGGATTCGAACCGCTGACCTTCTCATTGCGAACGAGACGCTCTACCAACTGAGCTAATGCCCCGGACCGGGTGAGGGGGAAAAATCATGCCACCGCATGGTGCCCGTTGCAAGGGTGATTTGTGCTGATTTCCGAGCATTCGACCGCCAGAAAGGTGAGCAAAATCGAGAAAAAAGATAACGGAAACTTTAGATCGAGACACGATGTTTGGCTTTGACATGATCGTGGGAAGCTGAAAGCATTCCATGCGCAGCCTCGTGGGTGTAGAAACTCGACCCGGAACGCTGCTTCCGGAGCATCAGATTCCTTAGCCATGATTCATTCACCGGTACAGAGCCATCGGGCCGCATTTCGAATCCTCGCATCCTCCGTTGCTTTCGCGATCGTCGCGGCTGTCCCGGTACGTGCTGGCGGCCTCTGGGACGGGGGAGGGGGCAATGCCAACTGGGGGACGCCGGGGAATTGGGACAACGACACCCTGCCTTCCTTCGGTAGCGGTGCCGACATCGTTTTCGCAGGCGGCCTCCAGCCCTCCAATTTCCTCGGCAGCGCCCGCACCATCCGCAGCTTGACCTTCAACAGCGCTGCCGACAGCACGGTGACGATCCGTACGACCTCGACGGCAACAAGCACCACTGCCGCGAATCTGACCTTCGATGGTGGTGGCGCAGGTGCCGCGGTGACAGTGGATGCGGATTCAGCAGGGGCCCACATCATCGGGGTGAACGCTACCGGCGGAAGTATCGTGCTTGCCGACAACCTCATCATCACGAACAGTGGTACGGAGCAAATCCAATTCGCGCGGGAGATCGTCGGGAGCGGGAAATCCATCACCAAGGAAGGCCCGGGTAGGATCATTCTGGGTACTGCGTCCTCGGGTTCCAGCACCTTTTCCGGGGGTGTGATCCTCAATGGGGGTGTGATCCAAGTGAATAACGCCACGGGTCTGGGAACCGGCACCGTCACCCTCAACAACACCGGTGTCACTCTGCGGCAGGCGGCCATCACCATCGCCAACGATGTCGTGATTTCTGACAATGGCGACCTCAAGACCTTGGCTCACGCCAATGCCGCGGCAGCCGGCTACACCGGATCTCTCACAATCCACGAAACCACGGCGAACCACTTCCAAATCGACGTCCTAGGGGCTGGCAATCTGGTTCTATCCGGCCTGATCAGCGGGCCGGGCGGATTCGAGAGGGTCAATAGCGGCACGGGAGCGGGCTTGCTTCGGTTGTCCGCCGCCAACACCCACAGCGGCCCAACCAAGGCCGGCGCTGGCGTACTGCAACTTGGTCACCTTTTCGCGCTCCAAAACAGTGCCCTCGACACGGGCGGCTTGGGAACGGTCGATGCCGGTGCCGGCTCAGGCACCTATGTCCTCGGCGGGCTCACCAGCGGGCGGGACCTTGCTGATGTGGTCACCAACGACGCGAATATCACCACCCTCCGACTCAACCCCCAGACGGGCGCAGTCACATACAACGACCGGATCGCCAACCTAGGTGCGAATATGTCCGTCGAGAAATCCGGTGCCGGCACGCAAGTGCTTGGCGGAGCAAACGGCTACACGGGAACGACCTCGGTGCGATCCGGCACATTGCTCATTAACGGCAGCCAGACGGCGGCGACCGGAGCGCTGGTTGTCGGGGGGTCGACTGCAACCGGTACTCCTTCGCTGGGGGGTACGGGAACTCTTGGCGGGGATGTGATCGTTTCTTCCGCCGACGGCGGTGCGCGCGGCACCTTGGCACCCGGCGGTACTTCTTCCGGAACTCTTTCCCTGAACAACCGCAACCTCACTCTGCAATCCGGGGCGCTGCTCCGCTTCCGAATCGGGTCGGCAAGCGATGCGGTGGCCGGGGTGAACTCGCTCGCCTTGAACGGACAGCAGTGGAGCGATTGTACTTTCATCCCAGACGTCGGCTTCACAACTGGCACTTACCCGCTTGTCCGGGCAACCTCGGTGAGCGGCAGTCTTGGCTTCGTCGTCAGCGGCAGCCTCGCGGGACTCACGGGCACGCTTGCTGTCGATGCAAACAACGACCTCATCCTGATCGCGACGGATCCTTCCAACACCTATCCGGTGACCTACGATGCAAATGGTGCCGATGGAGGAACGGCTCCGCCTGCCCAGAACAAGATCGGCGGGATTCCACTGATTCTCGCCCCGAACAGCGGCAATTTGGTGAGATCCGGCTTCAGATTTGCGGGTTGGAACACGGCCGCAAGTGGTGCGGGGACGGACTTCGCTGAGGGAGCCTCCTACGCGAGCGATGCCGCCCTGGCGCTCTACGCGAAGTGGATTCCGGCAGCGACCTATACGGTGACATACGATGCGAATGGTGCCACCAGCGGCACGGTGCCTCCCGCTCAGATCAAAACCGAAGGCGAGCCGCTCACCCTCGCGGTCAACAGCAGCGGGCTCGCCAAGGACGGTCTCTTGTTCGCCGGTTGGAACACGGCTGCCGACGGCTCTGGGACAGACTATGCCGAGGCGGGTTCCTACTCGGGTGACTCATCGGTGGTTCTCTATGCGAAGTGGTCTGCCATCCCCGTGTTCTCGGTTACATACCAGGCAAATGGGGCCATCGGTGGTTCTGTGCCTGCCGCGCAGACCAAGACCCATGGCATCCCGCTCGTCCTCGCCACCAACAGCGGCAGCCTTTTGAAAACCGGATTCACCTTCTCCGGTTGGAACACCGCTGCCGACGGCTCAGGCACCAATTACGACGAGGGCGGCAATTACGCGGTGGAGGCGGATGCTGTACTCTATGCGAAATGGACCGCAACGGGAGTCACTTATTCCTGGGACGGCGAGGGAACCGATACCGATTGGATCCGGTCCGCCAACTGGGCCGGCAATCCTGTCCTGAGCTTCACCAACACGACTGATCTGGTGTTTTACACGATCGCAGGCAGCGGCACCAACACCACCGACTCCAAGCTACGGCTCTTCACGGGCGCCTCCAGCAAGACGATTCGCAGTCTCACTTTCAACTCGAGTGCCTACATCGGGGTCGTGATTCAACTCACCCGTGTCGATCGTACCACCCCGTCCAACCTGACGTTCGACGGCGGTGGCGGCGGGGCGACAATCTCCACGGTCGTGGGCAGTTCTGCGGCCCATCAGATAGGGGTCGCGGGCGGGAATTTCATCCTTGCCGACAACCTCCTTATCTCCCATCGGGGAATCGCAACACTTACCCTCGACCGGCCGTTCAACGAGTCGGGTGGTGCCAGAAGTTTAACGAAGAACGGCAGAAGCCCGGTCGTTCTGGGAGGAGCCAACAGCTACACCGGCCCGACCCTCGTGCGCGAGGGAGCCTTGTTCATCAACGGGAACCAGAGTGCGGCGGTCGGAACCGTTACGGTGGGCGGCGCCAGTGCCTCCGGAGCACCTCGGCTCGGGGGAACGGGCACGATCGGCGGCAATGTGGTGATCGCTGCGGCAAGCGGTGGAGCCGCCGGCACACTCAGCCCCGGTAGTCTTGCAGCCAGTGGTACCATGAGCCTGGCCAACCGGGCACTCACTCTGGAGACGGGGGCGAAGCTTGCGTTCCGTCTCGGGACTCAAAGCGATGTGGTCAGCGGTGTGGACGTCCTGGCTCTCAACGGCCAGCAGTGGAGCGATTTCTCAATTACCGAGGCCCCGGGCTTCGGTCCGGGCACCTACCCGCTCGTCACTGCAGTGACCGTGACCGGATCCCTCGGTGCCATAGTCAACGGCACCCTGCGGGACGGCCGCACCGGAACGCTTTCGATCGATGAAAACCATGACTTGGTCCTGACCGTGACGGGTGCGCCGGCGATTCCTTCGTTTAGCGCCTCCCCGGCGGTGATTTCCTCGGGTTCCTCAACCTCCATCTCTTGGACCAGCAGGGGGGCGGATTCCCTGATCCTCACCCGGCCCGATGGTGCGGTCGATGTGACGGGCACAAGCCCTGACGGAGTCGGGAGCCTAACGGTGGCGCCGGCGTCCACCGCTACTTATCTGCTCACAGCCTCCAACGCCCATGGCAGCACCTCGGCCAGCTTGACCATCACCGTGCTGCCTCCCGGCTTCCGGCGGCCGAACTTCCTGTTCATCGCCATCGACGACCTCAAACCGATCTGCGGGCACATGAGCGAGGAACCCGGGAACATCCTCCAGAAAATCTACCCGGATCCCGTGCTGCGGGCGCAGAAGCGTGCGGTGCTCACTCCCAACATGGACCGTCTTGCCAATGAAGGGGTTTCTTTTCTGCGTGCCTACACACCTTCAGCCTACTGCAATCCCGCCCGGGCATCGATCATGACCGGCATCCGTCCGCACGCGTCGGGATTTTTGGACAATGTGCGCGGCATCTTTTTCCGTGATTACAGTCCGTTATTCGCCAATGCCGTCACCCTGCCGCAACACCTGCGGGCCAATGGGTATTACGCGGTGGGAGTCGGGAAAATCTTCCATCACCAGTATGGCCGCGCGCTGCATGATTTCCCGCTCTCTTGGGACAAATGGGTGGAGGCTTGGGATTCGGGCACCACCACCGCCTCAGTCTGGACCCCCAACGCTTCATGGGGCACCTATAGTCTCCCGCTCGAGGGAATGTGGGACTACAAGCGCTCCGATATCATCGCCCGCCTGCTCGAGAGCGGAACCGTCACCGTTACTGATCACGAGTTGAACCAAGCCGTGACCGTGACCCTGCCTCCCGATAAGCCCTTCTTCCTCGGCTGCGGGATCTACCACCCACATTCACCCTACACCGCACCGAGTTCCCTGCTCAATCAGTTCCCGCTCAGTGAAATCACCTATTCCCGCCAAATGGCGCAGGAAGCAACCGACGATCTGCTCGACCTGCCACCGACTGGTCTGGACCACGCTTTGGCGAGCGGGCTGCAAGGAATCTTCGCCCACGGCCTCGGCAGAGATCCGGTAGACGGCGATCTCACCGCGATGCGCGATTTCATCAGGCACTATCTGGCTTCGGTGGCGCTGGCGGACCGCTGCGTTGGGCGTTTGATCAACGCGCTCGACAACGGACCTTACGCCGACAACACGGTGGTGGCGCTTTGGAGCGATCACGGGTTCAACCTCGGGGAGAAGTCGAGAATTGGAAAAACCAATCTCTGGGAATCGGGGAACAACGCCGTGTTTATCATGCGCGCTCCGGGAAAGGCATCTGGCCAAAGGTGCTACCGAGTGGTGAGCACGGGAGACCTCTACCGGACGCTTTGCTCGCTGGCGGGCCTCACCCCACCGACGATCGTTTCCGGCGCGGATATCTCGCCGTTGCTGGCCAACCCGCAGCGCTCTTGGAGCATTCCCGCGCTCTCGAGCGTCCTGCAGCCCGATAACAATTCGCTGCGCACCGAGTCCTTCCGCTTCATCCGCTACAACGGAGACTCCAGCGAGTCCGAGCTGTACGACATGACAGTGGATCCCAATGAGATCACCAATCTCGCCACCCTGCCGCAATATGCGACGACGAGAATGGAGATGGAGGCCAGACTCGGAACAGCATTGCTCCAAGGTTCGGTTTCTCCGACGGACCCGCCCTTTACGCAGTGGCGCATGGTCAAGTTCACAGAGGCCGAACTTACCGACCCCCAGATCAGTGGTCCAGAGGCGGATCCGGATCACGATGGCCTTGTGAATCTCCTCGAATATGCCTTTGGCTCCGAGCCGAGGTCTGCCGCAAGCAGGGTCTCCCTGATTCCGTCATTGGACGGGGATTATGGGCACATCACCTACCGCCACAGCAAGGCGGCGGGCGGAGCTGTCATTCTTCCGGAATCCAGCGGGGATTTGAAAACTTGGAGTTCGCCTGGTCTAACGGAGGTGGGACGCATCGATCGAGGCACCTATTGGGAGGTCACCGTGCGGGACGCAGTTCCGTTTTCGGAGGCGAACCACCGCTTCCTGCGCCTGCGAGTGACCCAGCCCTGAGGCCGCGATTGGCGGGCCAAGAGTCCGGAGGGCAGGTCAACGGGGCGCGCAGGGGTCCTCCCGGACGCCCGATGGCTGGTTTTCCTTGGTTTTCGGGCCCCTTCGGCCGCGGCAAAGACGAGCTTGACACAGGCCTCCGACTCCCTACCTTCCTCCCCCCCACCGCTTCCATCCTCCTTCCCCACCATCATGGCCAACCACAAGTCCTCCATCAAGCGTTCCCGTCAGACGATCGTCCGCACCGAGCGGAACCGGGCCGCGAAGAGCCGCGTCAAGACCTTGCGCAAGAAGGTGCTTGCTGCTGTTGCCTCAGGTGACAAGGAGGGCGCTGGCAAGGCCGTCTCCGAACTCGCCTCCGCGGTGGACAAGGCTGCCAAGCGCCGCGTCATCCATCCCAACAAGGCTGCCAACATCAAGAGCAAGGCCGCCAAGGCGCTTGCCGCATCGGCCTGAGTTTCCGGGAGTTCGCCGCATCGATGCCGCGAACACGGGGAGTCCGCCTCCGAATTTTTCAGCGAACGAGAAGTCCGCGATGCCCGGCCCGCCCCGCAAGGACCGCGCCCAATCCGCGGCCGAGATCATCGCCAATCCTTCGGCGTACAAGATCTGCGAAGGTTGCGATTCGATTGTCGGCGAGGCCGCCGTGCTCTGCCCGAATTGCCACAGTTTCCGTTTCGATTCCGACCCGCAACGGGTGGTGCTGCAAGCGAGGATCCTCGGCGCGCGCGATCAGAACAGCGTGACTCCGGACGACTTGTTTTGAACCGATGCGCGATTGATGACGGCGGTTGCGTTCAAGGAGTGGCAGGTGGTCTGCGAGGCGCTTGCCTCGGGACGGCAGAAATTGATCCTGCGCAAGGGCGGCATCCATGAGGGCCGCGCCGGTTTTTCCTTTGCCCATGATTCGTTTTTCCTGTTTCCGACCCGGTTTCACGCCCAGGCCTCGCAAGTGCGCGAGGGGAGCTTCGAGCCTGCGCCCGAGTGGAGCGAGGGCGACACCATCCGCATCACTCATCATGCGGAGGCCGTGACGGCGGTGACGCTTGCGGATTGGGAAATGGTGCGGCGGTTGGCACCCCATCACATCTACTCCGAGCAGACCGTGCGCGAGCGTTTTGAGTGGCAGGGCGGGGGAGCGGTGGCGGGCAGCATCCACGTGGCGCTGGTGAGGATCCGCGAGCTGGCCCGGCCCTGGCACCTGCCCTACCGGCGCGCCTTCGGCGGCTGCCGCAGCTGGGTGGAACTTCCCGGCGACGCCGCGGCCCATCTCGATGGCGCCCGCCCGGTACCCGCGGAGAGTTTCGACACCCTGCGGAGCCTGTTGCAGGAGCAGCCCTGACCCCGACCCGGCTCCCGGGACGAGCCCCCGATGTGCCCCGGGTCCCCCTTCAGCCGACCTCCCCCCGGTGTCAAAATTTTGAGGCAACGGGTATTGCGGCCCGGGTGGACTGAAATCGGGGTTGTCGGGGGGTGTCGGGAGTCGGTAAGGTCTCCCTATGGCGAACGAGCCACCGGAGAGGAGCGCAATCAGAAAGCACCGAGAAAGCATCAGAAATGGGAATCTTCAACAAGCCCCGCCTGCGCGCCCGGGAACGGCGTGACGACATGCCGGAAGGCTTGTGGACGAAGTGCCCGGGATGCTCGGCAACGATCCACTCGCTGGAACTGCGGCAGAACCTTCAGGTCTGCCACCTCTGCGGCTACCATTTTCCCATCGGAGCCGCGGAACGCATCGACCTGCTGGCCGATCCGGGTTCGTTTTCCGAGACCGAGGCGGGACTCAGCTCCGCCAATCCGCTCGGCTTCCAGGGGTACGCGGAGAAAACATCGATCCTGCGCAAGAAGACCGGCCTCAATGACGCAGTGGTCTCCGGCAGGCTCTCGATCGACGGCCACCCGGTGATGATCGCGGTCATGGACTTCAAGTTCTTCGCAGGGTCGATGGGTTCGGTGGTTGGCGAGAAAATCACCCGTGCCATCGAGACGGCAATTCAGGAACGCAGAGGGGTGATCATTGTCTCGGCCTCCTCCGGAGCGCGAATGCAGGAGGGGATGCTCTCATTGATGCAAATGGCCAAGACCTGCGGGGCCCTTGCGAGACTGGCGGAGGCCCGCCTGCCGTATCTCTCGATCATGACGCATCCCACAACCGGCGGGGTGACGGCTTCGTTCGCAACCATCGGAGACATCAATCTCGCCGAGCCGGGTTGCATGATCGGCTTCGCAGGTCCGCGGGTGGTGCGGGAAACGACCCATCAGAACCTCCCGCCCGGCTTTCAAACGGCGGAGTTCATGCTTGAGCACGGATTGGTGGATGCGATTGTCCCACGCGCGAAATTGCGCGAGCAAGTGGCCTCGCTGCTCGGGTTCCTCATGCCCGGTTGATCCGCCGCCACAAGGTCAGCAAGGCCGACGACCACTGGAATTTCCGCGCCGTTTCGCGGATGAGAAACGGTTCCTCGCAGGTCGTCTCCAACCGGAAGTCCGACCCAAGGGCCGCCTCCAACCAATCGAGGGTCCGGCCCTGAGGCCACTTTTCCGGGGGAGTGAACGATTCGAGCCATGTGCATGGGGTCGTCAGCAACAAGTGCCCATCGTCACGGACCAGAGCCGGCAACCTCGCGAGCAGCAGTGCCGGATCCGGCATCCGGCAGAGCAGGTTTGCGGCGTGGACCCGATCGAAGGTTCCGATATCGGAAGGAAGAGCGGCCGCGTCGCCCTGAAGAAAACGAACCCTGCCCCGATCAACATCGGCCGGTGCGCGCGCGGTGAGGTGACTTACGACCGAGCCTTCCTCCACCCGTCCGTAGGGAATCCCTTTGCCCTGGCGCAAGCGCTCCGCGGCATCGACAAACGATCGGGAAAAGTCCACGCCGATCACCTCGCGGCACCGACGCGCCATTTCAAAGGTCGACCTGCCCACCGCGCAGCCGAGATCGAGCCCGCGTTCGACCGCCTCCCCCGGAAACCGCGCCGGCGTGCGCGCTGCGAAACCAAGCGCTTGGCGCATTCCCTCCGGCCAGACGCGCCCCGGAGTGAGCACCTCTTGGTCCGCACCGTAGTGAAAGAGCAGGTACTCGTCGAGGATCCGCCGCGACTCGTAGGCTTCGCTCATCTGCTGCCCCTCCGCTGCCTCACCATCTCCTCGGCCTCGGCCGCACGCGCGTAGCCTGCCTGGGCCTCGGCGAGGGAAAGCATTCCATCGCCATTGCGATCGTAAAACGCCAGCACCCGCTCCGGCGGATGATCGTTGCCCGGCACTTGTTCCAGCCCCTCCTTCAGTTCTCCGAGATCCAGCCTGCCGTTGCCGTCGTAGTCCCAACGGTCGAATTTCTCCAGCAGCCCGATCATTTTGCGCTCGGTCTCCGTCCGGGGTTCGACCGGTCCGAGCACTTGCGAGCAGCCGGCGGAAAATGTGCAGAAAGCCAGCAAGGCGGACATTGGAGAGTTCATCGGCGTTTGAGATTGGCCGAGGGGGTTGCTCCGGGCAAGCTCCATCACCAGTCGCCATGCGCATCCGCATCATCGTCGCCGGAAAGCCGTCGCTCGCCTTCGCGCGGGATGGTTGTGCGGAGTACCTCAAACGCCTCCGTCGTTTCGGCAGCACCGAACTCATCTCGGTCAAGGCCGGCACCCCGGCCGCCACATCGGCCCTCCTTCTCGAACGGTCCGAAGGCTGCCTGCGCATCGGACTGGATGAGCGCGGCAGCCTCTGCGGCAGCAGGGAATTCGCATCGATGCTCGGGCGGCTTGAGGCGGAGGACCGCACCAAGACCCTTGCCTTTCTCATCGGCGCCGCGGACGGGCACGATGACCTGCTCCGACGCTCTTGTGACCGGCTTCTCGCCCTCTCTTCGTTCACCCTCCAGCACGAACTCGCCCTGCTGGTGCTCCTCGAGCAGCTCTACCGTGCCGCCTGCATCCGCGCGGGCAGCCCCTACCACCGGGACTGAAAAGCAGGTTGAAGCCGGCAAACGCGTCAGCGCCGCTGCTGGTTTTGCGGCAGCAGGGCGAACTGACCCTGCACGGGGCTCGTCACCTGCCCGGTCCACGACAGGCGGCTGTTCTCCGACGGGGGGCCCACAGCCTTCCTCTCGGGTTCTTCCGCGCAAGAAACGAGGGCGAGAGCCGAGACGAATGTGGCGAGAAGGCGGAACAATCCGGAGTTCATGACGGCATCTTCGCCCGGGCCGGGCGCTTCGCAAGCCCGGGATCAGTTCTTGTTGGTCTTGCCGAGGAGGACCCGGTCTCCCGGTTGCAGCCGCACGCCCGCGGCAAGCGAACCAAAATCGATCTCCGCGATGGTTTGGGTCGGCTCGATCGAGGAAGGACGCACCCTGCCGATGAAGCGACCGTCGCGCTCGACTACCAGGCTCGTCTGCGGTGTGAAACCGGAATTCGAACCGGCGCCGATGACGAGAAATCCCCAATCCTGATCCACCGAGGTGATCACCGACTCCATCGCGTTGCGGGCGATCCGGTTGTCGCGCTCCACTTTCTTGGAAACTTGGCGGCCCAGTTCGCCGCGGTTTGTCTCCAGTTGCTTTTCCTGGGCAGCCAGCAGGGTGGTGAGCTCCTCAAGCTTCGCATCGCGCTGTTTCTTGTCGTCCTCGATCTGTTTGATCTTCTCCGGGAGATTCTCGATCGTGATCTCCTCACCCAGACCTGCGAGGATCTGGCGGACCTCGGCCATCGATCTCTCGAGTTCGTCGAACTTTTCCTTCTGCGCGGCGAGTTCCTGGTCGAGCGTCTGGACATCCCTCTCCTTCATCTGGATGTTCGACGCGAGAGCCTCGGATTTCGAGATCAGCTCGCTTTTCTCCGTCTCCTTTTGCGCGAGAATTCCCTCCTCGGTCTTGAGTTCCTTTTCCTGGGCTTCCGCGCTGGCCGTCACCGACTTGTTCTTGGCGATCGTGGCGAGGCGGTCTTTCTGCAGTTCCTCGAATTTCCTCGATTGCTCAAGGGTGAAATAGCCGCCGACCCCGATGATGAGGAATACCAGCAGCTGGAGGATCAGCTTGATCAGATTCTTGGACTGCGGTTGGGTTTCTTCGGCCGACATCAGTTCGCGGGGGTTTTGGAGTTTTTCGAAGGCACTACGCGGTCACCCACCATCAAGGTGGTATCGGCGGCAAGGGAGTCGGGGATGATCGACGCCGAGGCGCCGTTGCGTTCCACATTCGTCACTACCAACCGGGCGATCACCGACCCGTCGCGCTCCACATCCAGCAGGGAATCGGCCACCACGCCGGCTGCGTTCCCGGCGGTGAGGGTGACGAAGCCCCAGTTGGGGTAAATCGAGCGGATCCGCGTGTTGAGCGTCGGCAGGGATTTGCCCATCGACATGGTGTCGAACATGGTTTTCATCGACGCGATCCGCGATTCGGTCGACTTGTTCTCTGCGATCCGGTTTGCCAGCGATGCCTCTTTGGCGGCGATCCCCTGGGCGAGTTCCTCGAGTTCGGTGTTCAGGGCCTTCATCTTCTCCGCCAAATTGCGGAGGCCGCCGATATCGCCGCCTCCCACTTGGGCGATTTTTTGCTCCACATCGTCGAGCTTGGCCTGATTGGCCTCTTTCTCACTGGTCTTGGCGGCGATTTGGCTCTCAAGGTCCGCCTTGCGCTTTTCGCGGTCCGCCACCTCGACGGTGAGCTTGGAAATATCCTGTTCGACCCCTTGGCGGGTGGCGATCGTGCGCTTGGTATCGTCCTGGGCTTTCTTCAGCCTCTTCTGACTGGTCTCGAGGCGGGACTTCTCGGTGGCGGTATTGGAGATTTCCAACTCGTAGCGCTGCTTGTTGCGGAAGGCGACGAAGCCGGCAAGCAACAGGACGACCAAGGTGATGGATCCAAAAATGTTGGACATGGGAGGGGTTTTCAGGGGAACGGGTCGTTCCGGTTGAAGGGAAACTACCGGGGGTCGGCAGGGGGCCGCAATCCAAAAATCGCCCCTCCCTGCCGCCCCCCCGCGCGGGTGTGCCGTCGGCCTGCCGTCGGCCTGCCCTGCCGGCCTGCCCTGCCGGCCTTCCCCGGAACTCCGTCGCCACGAATCCTTTACAGCCCCTGCCGCCGGGTGCATCGCTGGGGCGCGATGCGGTCGATCTTCCGGGTGTTCTCTTACCTCCGCCACTATCCGGGGCTGGCCGCGGCCCAGTTGGCCTGTGCGATCGGGATGACGGTAGCGGTCTTCGTGTTCCCGAACGCCACCGGGCATGTGATCGACGAAATCATCCCCCATCCGGACCGGCACGGCGAGTTTCCCCTTTGGATCGGCCTCGCCCTCGCCGGTTTCCTTGCCAAGGACGGCCTCAACTCCCTGCGGATTTTCCTCAACAATTCTTTCGAGCAGAAGGTCGTGTTCGACATCCGCTCGGACTTGTACCGCAAGATCCAGCGGCTGCCGCTGCGGTGGTTCGACGGACGCCGGACCGGCGACATCATGACCCGGGTGGTGGAGGATGTGACCAACATGGAACGGGTTCTCATCGACGGCATCGAGCAGGGCCTCGTTGCCGTGCTGCAGGTGGTGGGGATCGGGGTGTTCCTGTTCATTCTCAACCCGACCGTGGCCGCTTGGGCCACCCTGCCGGTTCCGCTTCTGGCGATCGGCGCCTGGCTGTACTCCACCAAGGGCCGCGACCGCTACCGCAACCAGCGCGATGCGGCCTCGGATCTCAACGCCTTGCTCCACGACAACATTTCGGGCATCCGCCAGATCAAGGCCTGCGCCGCGGAAAGCGACGAGCACGCGCGGTTCAACCGTTTCTCGGACCGCCTCCGCCAGACCACCCTCCGGATGATGAAATGGTGGGCGCTCTACTCGCCGGGGATGTCCTTCCTGAGGATGACCGGCTATGTGCTGGTGCTCGCCGCCGGCGGCGCGGCGGTGATGGAGGGACGCCTGAGCACCGGTGATTTCACCCGGTTTTTGCTTTTCCTCGCGCTGTTTTACGAGCCGATCGATCGTCTCAACTCGCTCAACCAGATGCTGCTCTCCGGCCGCGCCGCGGCGGACCGGGTCTTTGAGATCCTCGATGCGGAGGACGAGCCCAACGCTTCTTCCGGCGCGCGCCTGCAGGGAAGGAGCAAGGGTCATGTGCGCTTCGACCGGGTCTCGTTTTCCTACCAAGACCAGCCCACCTTGCACGAGCTCTCCCTCGATGCGCCCGCCGGACACACGATCGCGCTGGTGGGGCCCACCGGTGCGGGGAAATCCACCGTGCTGGCCCTGCTCGCGCGGTTCTACGAGGCCAACTCGGGCACCATCACGATCGATGGCACTCCGATCCACACGCTCGCCAAGGACTCGCTGCGCGGCCAACTTGCCTATGTCACCCAGGAGCCCTTCCTGTTCAACGGGACGGTCCGCGAGAACCTCTTGCTCGCCAAACGCTCCGCCACCGACGCCGAACTCCGCAAGGCACTCGCCACCGCCCACGCCGCCGGGTTCGTCGAGGCCTTGCCCAAGGGGCTCGACACCAATGTGGGCGAACGCGGCGTGAAACTCTCCGGCGGGGAAAAGCAGCGATTGTCGATCGCCCGCGCACTGCTGCGCGACGCACCGGTCCTGCTGCTCGACGAGGCCACCGCTTCGGTCGATGCCGAAACCGAACGCCAGATCCAGGACGCGCTCGAACGCCTGATGGCACACCGCACCTGCCTGGTGATCGCCCACCGGCTCTCGACCATCCGCAAGGCCCACCGCATCCATGTGCTGGAGCATGGCCGCGTGACCGAGCAGGGCACGCACGCTGAACTGCTCGCGCGCGGAGGAACCTACGCCGACCTCTGCCGGAAATCGTTCCTCACCGAGGATGCGGAACTGCGCGTGTGAGGTGCGGCCGCAGCCCCGCTCACTCGATGTTCTGCACCTGTTCGCGGATCCGCTCGAGTCCGGTCTTTGCTTCGACCACCCGCTGTGCGATGGCGGAATCAAGGGCCTTGGCGCCGATCGTGTTGAACTCGCGAAACATTTCCTGGCAGAGAAAATCCAGCGGTCGCCCCGGAGCTTCGGCGGAAAGGTACCCGCGGAATTTTGCGAAATGCGAACCGAGCCGCGAAATCTCCTCGCTGATGTCGCATCGGTCCGCAAACAGCGCGACCTCGCGCAGTACCCGTTCGTCGGCGGCCTCGAGTTCGAGTCCCATCGCACGCAGCCGCTCGATCAGCAAATCCCGCTGCCGCGCCGGCCGCGACGGCGCCAAGTCGGCGATCGCGCGCAGGTCCCGCTCCACCCCCGCGAGATGTCCGCTTAGGTCCTCGGCCAGATGCATCCCCTCGGCCTCGCGCATCGCCACCATCCGGTCGAGCGCCTCTCGCAAGGCAGGTTCCACCGCCGCCCACAAGTCCCCGGCATCGGCCCCCGAAGCCACTGCGGCAAGCACCCCCGGTACCCGCAAATAGTCGGACAAGGATGGTTCCAGCGGCCGCCCCGCGATCCCGGCCAAGGAGGAAAACGCCTCTCGCAGTCCCCGCACCATCGCCGCATCCACCTCCACCAAGCCGCTGTCCCCGCCGCAGCGCTCCCAGCGCAGCGACACCTGCACCCGTCCCCGCGAGATCCGGTCGAGCACGGCCTTGCGCACCCGGTTTTCCAACTCGCCCGCATCCCCGCGTGGCAACTGCACCACCACCTCCGCCTGCTTGCGGTTCACCGACGAGGCCTCCGCCACCACGCGCCATCCCTCCGTGCGATGCTCACCCCTGCCGAATCCGGTCATCGACCTCATGCGCCGATCCTGTACCATCGCCCGGACATTTGCCAACGCCTTCCTCGGCCCCTCGCGAAACGCCTCCGGTTGCCGGGCGAGCCCATCCGCGCTACAAGCCACCCATGCACATCCCGACCCTCATCGCGCGCAAACGGGACGGCGGCGCGCTCTCCGAAACGGAAATCCGCTTCCTCGTCGAGGGTCATGTCTCGGGCACGGTGCCCGATTCCCAAATGTCGGCCTTTGCCATGGCGGTGCTGTTCCGCGGCATGGCCGCAGCGGAAACGGCCGCACTCACCTCCGCGATGATGGAAAGCGGAGAATGCTTCCATCACCCGCCCGGCCCCCCGTTGGTCGACAAACATTCCACCGGAGGCATCGGCGACAAAACCTCGCTCGTGCTCGCACCCTTGCTGGCAAGCGCCGGGTGCCGCGTGCCCATGGTCTCCGGCCGCGGACTGGGCATCACCGGAGGCACCCTCGACAAACTGGAATCCATCCCCGGCCTGCGCGTGCGGCTGTCGATGTCGGAAGCCTCCTCGATCCTCGCCCGCACCGGCGTGGTGATGATGGGCCAGACGGAACAATTCTGCCCCGCCGACCGCAAACTCTACGCCCTGCGCGATGTGACTGCCACCGTTCCCTCGATCCCGCTGATCACGGCCTCGATCATGTCCAAGAAACTCGCGGAGTCGCTCGACCGCCTTGTGCTTGATGTGAAGTACGGAAGCGGCGCCTTCATGAAAACGCGTGCCGAAGCGGAGGAGTTGGCCGCGGCAATGGAAGCCGCGGGACGACTCTCGCCCACCGCGATCCATGTGCGGCTCCACCCGATGGACGAGCCCACAGGCCACGCGGTGGGCAACGCCCTCGAAGTGCGCGAGGCTCTCGCGTGTCTGGACGGCAAGGGCCCCGCCGACTTGAGGAAACTCGTCCTCGATCTCGCGGAGCCGGTCGCATCGGTCGCAAGGCAGGAATTGGAGACCTTGCTCGACAGCGGCGCGGCACGGAGCAAGTTCGGGGAAATGGTCGCCGCGCAAGGGGGCGATCCCGGCAGTCTGGAGCGGCTCGATCAAATCCACCGCGCTCCCGTGATCGCGGAGTTTCGTGCGCCCAGCTCGGGCATCGTTCGCCGCATGGACGCCGGGACCATCGGCCTCGCCGCCCTCCAACTCGGCGCGGGGCGCGCGCAAGTCGACGACCGGATCGACCCAGCGGTCGGTTTCGACCAAATCCCCAAAATCGGCACCGAGGTCCGCGCCGGAGACCCGTTCTGCCGCATCCACGCTCGAACGGAGTCCGCTGCCGCCGCCGCCCAAGCCCTGCTGCTCGAGGCACTGGAAATCGTTTCCTGATCCCTTCCGGCCGGACGCAATCGCACCGCACAGGGAGCCTTGCCCTGCGCGCCCGGGTGTCTTCACGGCGTTTTCCGGGTTGCCAGCGGGCCGACCCATGCGCTACCTTCCCCCCGCCGCGCGGCGGGTTTCCCCGCCCCACAGCCTCATAGTGTAATGGTAACACACCGGATTTTGATTCCGTATTTCTAGGTTCGAATCCTAGTGAGGCTACCCCCCTCCTGCCATCTGCCGGAGGCAGGTTCCGGCCACCGCTGCCAGACAAAGGAGCCGGGTTCGAAGGAGCCGCCGGAAGGGGATGGAAAAATGAAACTGCGATCCATGTCCTGGATCCAAGATCGATCCACCAACCCGCCTAAAAAATATTCATAATAAAAATTAATAATGTCCACAGCAGCACAGTGAATCAGTCGAGGTTGTTTTTGTCGCGGGCCGCGAGTTTGGTGCGGGTGGATTTGCGCCAGCGGCCGCCTTGCTCTGGCTCGAGGACGACTCGCTCGCCGATCCCGACAATCTCCCGGAACCGCCGGATTTCGCCGAAGAGATCATCGAGAACATCGAAGAGGGTCCCTGAAACTTCGGTGTGGTTGCAGGTGCCCTATCGGCGGGCAGGGTCGGGGAATGACGGCGTTCGGCGAAGTCTCCGCCTGATTCGTCTCCGGCAAATGCGGCCCGGAGAGGCTGCTGGAACCGGGCGGGGAAACCTGCCCGGCCTTTTGCGTGCCGGGAGGGCGGGGATGGGCACGATGATCCGAGCTTTCGGGACCGTGCGTCCTACGCCCTCTTCGTTTCCCGCCACGAGCGGATCATTTCCAGGAAGGGACTGCCGTAGCGTTGGAGTTTCGCCACCCCGATCCCGGGGACCAGCAGGGCCGAGTCGGTATCGAGCGGTTGGTGGCGCGCGAGGGCCTCGAGGGTTTTGTTGGAGAACACCACATAGGGGGGCATTCCTTCCTGTTTGGCGAGGCGCTGGCGCAGGTCGCGCAGCAGCGAGTAGAGTTGGGGATCGAAGCCGTGGTCCTCGAGGGAGGCCTCTGGGCGCGATGTTTCGCGGGCGGGCCAGACCAGTTGGTAGTTGTCGTCGCCGCGCATGACCCGGTCGCCCAGCGGGGTGAGGGTCATCAGCGGGTATTCGCCGGCGACGGTGTGGACCAGTCCCGCATCCGAGAGCGAGCGGATGAGGCTGTTGAGGTAGCCGCTGCCGAGGTCGCGCAGGATGCCGTGGGTGCTGAGCTTGTCGAGTCCGGCGGCGACGATTTCGCGGGAGCGGCTGCCGGAAAGCATTTGGACGATGCGGCCGCGGCCGAAGCGCGGTTCCCAGCCTTCGCGGGTGCGGCGCGACATCCGCGCCACGCCGCTGAGCGCCTTGCGGACGGTCAGTGCCTCCTCGGGGTCCGGTCCGCGGGCGTCGCGCGGGCCGTCCTCGCGGCAGACATCGCAGGACCCGCAGGAGGCCGCGCCGCGTTCGCCGAAGTAGGAGAGGATCCATCGCTGTCGGCAGCTGCGGTCGTAGCACAACTCCACCATCGATTTCAGCTTATCGCGGTCGCGCTGCTCCTTTTCAATGATCGCCTCCTCGTCGAGTTCGAGCTTGCCCGGGGTGATCTCCGGTTTGAGCAATCTTGTGCCGCGCATGCGTCGGCCGGGGATGTCGAAACGGGTGATCCATCCGCCGCGCGCGAGCACCGACAGCGCGCTGCCCACCGACATCGCGTTGCGGACTTCGGTGGCTTCGGCCATTTGCTCAATGGTGAGGTGCACCTCGTGGGCTTCGTTGCTTTCGCGCTGCAGCAGCGCGTAGACAGCCCGGATCTCCGCCGCGGTCGGGTTCGCCCCCTCGATGAAAAACTCCTGGGTGCGGGTGTCGGCGTAGTTGAAAAGCAGCTCGCAGCACGCCGCTTCCCCGTCGCGCCCGGCGCGCCCGGCCTCTTGGTAGTAGGCCTCGACGCTGCCCGGCACCTCGTAGTGGATCACGAACCGCACATCGGGGCGGTCGATGCCCATGCCGAAGGCATTGGTTGCCACCGCGATGTCCGCTTGTCGGCGCAGGAACACATCCTGGGCGCGGGCGCGTTCCGCGTCGTCCATGCCTCCGTGGTAGGCCACGCATTTGAGTCCCCAGCTTGCGAGGGTTTCCGAGACTGCCTCGACCTTTTTGCGGGTGGCGCAATAGACGATTCCCGTCTTGTGGGCGGCGATCACCGCGCGCAGGCGCGCGTCCTTGTGGGCGGCGTTCTCCGCTTGGGTGACCGTGAGCGAGAGGTTCGGGCGGGCGAAGCCGCTTACCTGTTCGAAGGGTTCGCGCAGGGCGAGCACGCGGCGGATGTCCTCCCGCACCACCGGCGTGGCGGTGGCGGTGAGTGCAACGCATTGCGGGTGGCCGAGTTTCTCGAGGGCGCGGCCGAGGCGGAGGTAGTCGGGGCGGAAATCATGCCCCCACTGGCTGAGGCAGTGGGCCTCATCCACCGCGAAGAGGGAGACCTCGATGCCGTCCAGTGCCTTGAGGAAACTTTCCGCGCGGAAGCGTTCCGGGGCGACATAGACCAGTTTGTATCTCCCTTGGCGCAGCGCGTCGAGTCGCTCGCGTTGCTCCGGCCATGGCACGGTCGAGTTGATCAAGGTCGCGGGGATGCTGCGTGCCTCGAGCGCGTCCACCTGGTCCTTCATCAGCGCGATGAGCGGCGAGACCACGAGGGTCACTCCGGGAAAGCAGAGTGCGGGGATTTGGAAGCAAAGGGACTTGCCTCCGCCGGTGGGCATCACCACGAGGCCGTCGCGGCCCGAGAGCACGGACGAGATCACCTGTTCCTGACCCTCGAGGAATCCTCCGAAGCCGAAATACGCCTCCAGCGCCTCTTGCGGCGTGCGGAGAATCGGTTTCGTTCCCGTGGGGGTGGTCTCCATTTGCTGGGCAAATGAACAATACGGCGCCGGGCGCGTCAATCGCCGATCGAAGGGCCTACGGGCGACAAAGCAAAGCCGGACGAATCGCGGGGCGGGCAGGTGGAAAACCGGCGCCGAGGCGAGCCGGCGGCTTGCCGGCCCTTGCAGAAGGCATCCCCGTCATCACCACTCGCGGCTGCGGGGTTCGGCATCATCCTTTGCCGCGCGTGGTGCTTTCGCGACCCGTCGCTGCCGGGTTGCGAGTTCCCTCCCGTGGTTCCTTGGCGAAGCGGATGTGCTTGCCGCACTTCGCGCTTGGAAGAGGGGTGCCGTGCGGGATAAGCCTGCTTCATGCACGACTCCCGCATCGACGCTCTTGCCCGTCAGTTGATCCGTTATTCGACCTCGTTGAAAAAGGGCGAGAAGATCCTTTTGGACCTGCACGATGTGCCGGATGTGGTCGGGGTGGCCCTGATCCGCGAGGTGCGCGCGCGCGGAGGAGTGCCGTTCCTGCGGGTGCATCAGGGGCTGCTCGGGCGCGAAATGTTGCGAGGCGCCTCCGATAGCCAATATGCCGTCATCGCGCGCCACCTGATGGCCGAGATGAAGGACATGGATGCCTACATTGCGGTTCGCGGCAGCCACAACATCGCCGAGGCATCGGATGTGCCGGCCGACCGCATGAAGCTGGCGATGCGGCATCTGCGGCCGGTGCTCGACCACCGGGTGAAGAAGACCAAGTGGTGCGTGCTGCGCTGGCCCACCGCATCGATGGCCCAACAAGCGGGCATGAGCACGGAGGCCTTCGAGAATTTTTATTTCCGGGTCTGCCTGCTCGATTACAAGGCCTTGGTGCCCGCGATGAACGCGCTCAAGCGCCTGATGGACCGCACCGACCGGGTGGAGATCAAGGGGCCGGGCACCGATTTGCGTTTCTCGATCCGCGGTATTCCGGCGGTGGTGTGCGGCGGCAGCTACAACATTCCCGACGGCGAAGTCTTCACGGCACCGGTCAAGGATTCGGTCGAGGGGGTGATCTCCCACAACGCGCCGACGATCTATCAGGGCATTCCCTTCGACTCGGTGCGGCTCGAGTTTTCCAAGGGCCGGATCGTGCGCGCGGAGGCCGGAGCGAAGACCAAGCAACTCAACCGCATCCTCGACAGCGATCCGGGTGCGCGCTACATCGGCGAGTTCGCGCTCGGGTTTCATCCGGCGATCCGCGAGCCGATGCGCGACATCCTTTTCGACGAAAAGATCGCGGGTTCGTTCCATTTCACACCGGGCCAGGCCTACGAGGAGGCCGACAACGGCAACCGTTCGCAGGTGCACTGGGATATGGTCAGCATCCAGCGGCGCGACTATGGCGGCGGGGAGATCCGCTTCGACGGCAAGCTCGTGCGCAAGGACGGCAGGTTTTTGCCCAAGGCCCTGTCGAAACTCAACGGCTGATGCCGTGTCGCGCTTCGACGCCTTGCCTTACTCCTGCAGGTAGGTGCGCGGCCGGTAGAGCAGTGCGTAAGGGATGAACGCCAGCGTGGTGCCGAGCATCAGCCAGGTGAAAAAGCGGAAGTACGCGGTGCCGCGCAGCTTGGTTTGCCCGCCGCAGAAGGCACTCAGCATCGGTTCCGTGGCCGCTTGCTTGTCGGCCGGTGCCGCTTCCGCCGCATCTGCCTCGCGCTTCCTGCGTTCCAGCCACGGTTCGGCGGGCCTGAGGAATCCGGCGCTCGCCGGAGCATCCGCGTCGGCGGGTGCGGGCAGTTCCATGATCACGCCGCAGTCCCATTTCGTCCCGGAGCGGCGGTCCGGGCCGTTGCCGACGATGCGCACCTGTCGTGAGTTGAGGATTTCGTAACGCAGCGGATTGCTCCAGAAGTCCCGCAGCTCTCCGAGAAGGGCCGTGGCTTCTGGTTCCGAAGGCAGGCGTCCGCCGGCTTGCGCGGCGCGGTCGGCGACAATCCTCGCCGCCTCGCGAAAAATTTCCATGCCCGGGATTTCCAGTGCGATCGGTGTCCCTTCACGCAGGCGCTGCACCATGTCGTCGGCGGTTCCGGTGATGCCGTCGTAGCCCGCCAGCACCACTTGGCGCGGATCCTTGTGCATGTCGGCGGGCAGCGTTTCCCCGAGCTGGCTTGCGAGTTGTTCCGCCGCCGCATCCGGCACGCGGATTTGGTGATTCACGGCCGCGACCAGAAAATTCCCGAGCGCCACCGCGCAGAGGTAGAGGCACATCACCAAGGATTTGAGCCGTCGTGGCGCCTGGGTGTATGCGTATTCGAGCGAGACGATCGACACCATCACCTCGGCGATCGTCAGCAGCGCGTAGGCGAGAATCTGCCAGCCGATGTTCGGCCGTTGCCCGGCATCGATCCAGCCCTGCACCAGCGTCACGAGGGCGAAGGCGCCGGTCATGATGAAGAACCCCAGCCCGATCTTGCGCAGCGGCGAGAGCCTCCACACCCGGTCGCCGAGCGGGTAGACCAGATACGCGAAAAGCGGGATGAAGGTGAGTACGAACACCGAGTTGAGCGCCTGCACCTGCGAAGGCAGCCACTCCATGCCGAGGAAGCGCCGGTCCATGTCCTCCGCCTGGAAGATCCAGGTCGATCCGGTTTGGTCGAAGAGCGCCCAGAACATCGCCACGAACAGGTACATCGGCAGCAGCTTGCCGATCGCGCGCAGACCCTCGCCGCCGAGCAGTTCGCGGAAGAACGCCTTGCCAGCGGGCGGCACATGCACAAAGCGGTTTCGGCCCGCGTGAAAGACGATGGTTGCCAGCAGCATCAGCACACCGGGAACACCGAAGGCCCAGTGCGGGCCGTGCCATTCCAGCAACCATGGGGTGAGCAGCATCGACACAAACGCCCCGAAATTGATCGCGAAATAAAACCAGTTGAACACCTTGGGCAGCAGGTGCGCGTTCTGTGCGCCGAACTGGTCGCCGACATGCGCCGACACGCAGGGCTTGATGCCGCCCGAGCCGAGGGCGATGAGGCCGAGGCCCGCGGCGAGCCAACTGGCCGAGTGTCCCGCCAAGCCCATGAAGGCCAGTGCCGCGTGGCCGAGGCAGTAGACGACAGAGAGCGCGATGATGGTGCGGTACTTGCCGATGAAAATGTCGGCCAGCAGCGCGCCGAGCAAGGGGGTGAGGTACACCGCACCGGTGAAGAGGTGGACCTTTTCCGCCGCCTCCGCCTCGCTCATCGGCGAGCCGGGCCGTCCGTCCATCAGGTGCAGGTACTGGACCATGAAGACCGCCAGCACCGCTTTCATGCCGTAGAACGAAAAGCGTTCCGCAGCCTCGTTGCCTACGATGTGGAGGATGCCGGGAGGCATGCCGATGCTGCCCGAGGGGGAACTGCGGTAAGTCATGGTGCGTCGGTGCGAGGGCCTTGGTTTCCGCGGGTTCCGCGCGCGGCCGCGAGAAGGATCTCCTCGAGTTGGTTGCCGATGCGGTCCCAACCGAGCGTTTCCGCGGTGCTTCGCGCACCGCAGCCGAGGATGGCGCGCAGTGCCGGATCCGCCAGACGGGTGGCCGACCGCAGGAAGGCCGCCTCGTCGCCTTGCGGGACTTTGAGGCAGTTTTGTCCGTCGATGCCGTGCCACGCCGCGGCCGCGTGATCGAATGCCAAGGCCGCCAGTCCCGAGGCCATGCCTTCGAGCAGCACATTGCCGAAGGTCTCGGTCACGCTGGGAAAGAGGAGGATGTCCGCCGAGGCGTAGCATTCCGCCAGCGCGTCGCCCGTGCGATAGCCGGTGAAACGCACCTCCGGGTGCTCGCGCTGCAGGGTGGCGCGCGCGGGGCCGTCGCCCACCACGATGCAGACCGCCTGCGGCTCGATCGCGCGCAGGGCCGCGAATGCGCGCAGCGCGAGGCCGATGTTTTTCTCGGTCGATACCCTTCCGGTGACCAGCACCACCGGTGCCTCGGGTGCCGCGCCCCATTCCGCGCGGAGTTGCGGGCTTCGTCGTGAGGGCTGGAAGTGCCGCGTGTCCACGCCGCGGCCGAGCAGCCTCACCTTGCGGAAGCCGGCCGCAGTGAGGTCGGCCACGATCTGCGGCGAGGGTGCCAGCGAGGCGTACAAGCGGTTGTGGAACCACCGTTGGTATGTCAGCACCCGTTTCGCAAAGCGGCGGAATCCGTAGGTTTCCAGATAGTCGTGAAAGCGAGTGTGGAATCCGCCGATCGCCGGGATGCCGAGGACTCCGGCCGCGCGGAGTGCCGCGTAGCCGAGCGGGGATTCGATGGCGATGTAGACCGCATCGGGTCGCTCGCGCTTCCATCGGCGGCGCAGCCAACCCGGCCAGGGCGCGCCCACCTTGATTTCCCAATATCCCGGCAGGGGCCACCACGGCAGACCCGTTTCGTGGGGGCCTTGCGGTTTGCCGGGTCGCAGCACCTCCACGCGGTGGCCCCGCCTGCGGAGTTCCCCGCACAGGGTGCCGAGTGTCATCGCCACTCCGTTGATGTCACCGGGAAAGGTGTCCGATACCACCTCGATGTGAAGCGGTCCGTTTCCGGAAGCGGCGGGCATCATGATCGTGGGGTCAGCGAACGAGTCTTACCCAAAGTCGTTTCAATTTCGAGAGCAGCCGCAGATGGAGTGCGCGGCAATCCCCATCGGTGCCGGGTCGGGCGAGGAGTTCCGCGACCTTCAGCGCGGTGGTGAATTCGCCGGTGGCGGGGTTCACATAGCGTGGGTAGCGCACCAGCGCGCCGCAGACCAGTTCCTCGACGGAGATCCGCCGTGTCCGGCGCGGGCAGGAAAGGTGGTCGCGGGTCAGGCCCCATCCGGCGTAAAAGGGCAGCCCGTAGGTCACCACCGCCTTGCCGCGGATGAGTGCCTCGAAGCCGACGGTGGAGGTCATCGTGTGGATCTCGTCGCAGAGATCGAGCCAATCGAGGATGTTTCCCGAGGTCACCGCCAGATCACAGATTTCGTGATATTCCGCGGGCAGCAGTTCCCCATGGCGTGCGCCTGCCACCAGATCGGGATGCGCCTTGAACACGATGCAGGCCTGTGGCTCCTGTTCGCGCACGCGGCGCAGCAGGGCGAGGTTGGTTTTCAGTTCCGGGCTGCCGAAGAGGATCGAGGCATCCGCCTCCACCTGTCCCGGCACGAGGATCACCTTGCGTCCTCGCACCAGAGCCGGATCGAGCCGCAGTTCTTCGCGGGCGAGGTTGTATTTGGTCAGGCGCTTCTCGAGCAGGAGTGCGATGAGTTGCCGCGCTTGGGCCAGATCCGCTTCGCCGGAACCTTCCTCGAGGATCCGTTCCAGATCCGAGGTTGCGTCGGCGTCGAAGTAGATGCCCGTTTCATCGACCACCCACGAGTAGGGGAAATGGAAGGCGGCACCGAGTCCTTTCGATCGTAGGAAGCCGTCCTCGATGCGTGCCGTGCGGCCGTGGAAGCCGGCGGGAAATTCCTGCTTGCGTCCCCACAGGAGCAACCTTGCCGATGGATCGGCCGCCGTGCCTTGTGCACCGGAAAACGGCAATTGGTGCAAACGGCCCGCTGGACTGCGCAGGTAGGCCGGGGCGATGCGTTGTTTCCAGGGGGAGAGGCCGATGGCGATGTTCGTGCCGCGGTTGCGGCGGAACAGTTCCTTTTGCAGGGCGATGTGATCGAGGATGCGGTCAAGTCCGCAGGGTTCGCCGGTGTCGGGATCGAAGTAATGGCAGTAGCGCAGGTAGGCGTGCCCGAAAAGTTCCTCCAGCGGCAAGCGTCGGCCGCGGGCGACCGGCGCGCGGTCTTCGGTGAGGCCCCAGCCTGCGTAAAAAGGTGCGCCGAAGACGACCACCCGGCAACCGTGGATCAGCGCTTCCATTCCCATCAACGACGAGGCGGCGAATACTGTCCGGCAGAAGGTGAAGCATTGCGCGGGCGAGAGGTCGGGCGGCAGCAGGTGGAGGCGCTTGTCGTGGAGCAGGTGCCGCGGAAAGCACGACTTGCGCGCGCGGAACAAATGATCCGGGTGAGCCCTCAGGTAGACCGGGGCGCCCTCGCATTCGTCGAAGGCCGCCTGCAGCATTTCCGCGAAGCGTGCATGCGGGATGCCGCCGTGGCGGATTGCCGCATCGCCGCGGGCTTGATCCACCACCAGGATGCCCGGTTTCCGTTTCGCCGGCGCATCTTCATATTCGCCCGGGAACCAGTTGTATTTCGAGGCACCGGTCCCGCGAAATCGTTCCATCGTGGCGCGAATCTCCGCTGCGCCGAGCGGATCATGGCGCATCCATCCCGACGGGGTGCCGGACTCGAGTGCGTCGAGCAGGTCGGAGCGGCCGTCGTCGGCGTAGTGGATGCCCTTGGAGTCTGCGATGAGTCCGTAGCAGAACCCTTTGGCGCCCGGTTGCAGGGAGCGCACGAATGCATCCTCGAGCAGAAGCAAGCGGGATTCTCCGTGACGGCGCGCTCCGTGTCTGGCCGCGAGTCCGCTTGGTTTGCATCCCCATCCCGCATGGAGTGGCGCTGCGGGCGTGCCGAGTTCGCGCAGCAAGGCGGGCAGCAGCGGGTGCTGCAGCACCTTGCGGTACAGCCACGGGGCGGCGGCTCCCTCGATCCTCATGTCGGGAAATCCACCTCCTCCGGTTTGCGGGACAGCCAGTCCTCGAGTTTTGCAAAGTGCTGCTCCCAAGTCGGCGGGGAAAACGAAGCGACCCGTTCCAACTGCCGCGTGCGTTCCCCGGGGGTGGCGGATGCGAAGTGAAGGATGCGTTCGCTCCATGCCTGTGCGTCCTGTGGCGGGAGCAGTTCCGGGATGCCTTGGCCCGCCTCGCGGAATGCGGGGATGTCAGATGCGATCACCGGCACGCCGAGTGCGAGGGCCTCGACCAGTGGCATGCCCCAGCCCTCCGCGTGAGACGGGAAGAGCAGGGCGCGTGCGCCGCGCATCCGCTCGAGGAGTTCCGCATCGGGCACGCCGCCCGCTTCCTCAACATGCGGCCGGATCTCCCGGCAGGTGTCGAGCAGACGGAACACCTCTTCGTTTTCCCAGCCGCGTTTGCCGATGATGACCAACCGCGGTACGCGTTCCGGGGGCAGGCATTCCGCGAAATGCCGCCAGACTTTCATCAAGAGCAGGTGGTTCTTGCGTGCCTCGATGGTTCCGATCGTGACGAAGACCGGAGGAGTCCCGCCATCGGCCGGATCCGCGACCGCGTTTCTCCCGGTCAGTGTGTCTTCCACGCCGATGGGGATCACCGCGACGGGGCGCGCGGGGGCGCCGAGGCGGTTGCGCCACGCTTCCAGCCGTTCCGCCGTGTGTCGCGAGTTCACGATCAAACGGGTGCCGTAGCGAAACGCGTTGCGGATCCGCAGCAGGTGGCGTTGTCCCTCGTGGGCGCGGCAGTACTGCGGGAAGTCGCAGGGGATCGTGTCGTGGATGAAGAACACCCGTTCAAGCCGCGATTGTCTGGCGAGTGCGGCGAGAAAGGGAGTGCGGGTGAGCATCGCGTGCGAAATGCCGAAGTAGCGTCCGCGTTTCGAGTCCGTGCGCCACGCCGGGTCGCAGCGGTAGAGGCCCGCCGAGGCGGAACTGTCGAGCAGGTCGAGCTTTTCCAGCAGCGGCCTTGTGCAGAGCTCCGCGGGATCGGCGATATTGGTGAGGGCGCGGAGTCCCCGTTTGCGTGCGCGCCATTTGGTTGCCGCGCGGATTGCCAGCGAGTTGTCGCGCAGCAGGCGCAGTCGTGCCGGGCGGGGCAGGCCGCTGCCGCGGGTCCATTGTTCCGCAATCTCGTCGGCGAGCGGAGCCGCCGTTCCCGCCGGGATTTCGGTGAAACCGGCTACCCCGTTGGCGATGTAGCCCGCTCTGCCTTTCGCACGCAGCCAACGGAGGTAGGCGAGGTCGACTCTGTCGATTCCGCTCGGGCTGCCCGTTGCGGCGCGTTTCGCCAGGCGGGTGATGTCGAAGTAGTCCATGGGAAACGGCGGCCGCGTGCCCATCAAGCGCGGGGGAGCGGCCGTGGCCAAGCCGATTTCGCCGCTGTGTGATTGATGCGGCGCAAAATGCCCCTTGCTGGGTGTGCCGGAGGATCCGTAGCTTGTGGCTTGTGGGCCGCGGCGTCTTGTTGTCGACCCCCAGCCACGACCTCGCAGGCCGCTTGCTGGGGATCGGTGCCGTTTTTCCTGTCGTGGGTGGAGCGTTCCGGCGCTGGCAGAGGGTACGCGCAAAGCGTTTTCTCGCTGCCATGCGTGCCGGGGGAACCGCCCGCCTGATCGATGCCGTGCGGCAGCATCCGGAGGGGAGGGCTTTCCAAGCCGCCTTGGATGCATGGCTGGTGCGTGCCGCCGCCCGTCCGCTTCCGGCCTTGCGACCGTTGCCGGATGAATCCGCGGCCGAGGTCTGCCGTTGTTCGGTGGTGATCAACACCGTGGGGCGGCCCGCGGAATTGGAGCGCACGCTGGAGGATCTCGCCGGATCCTGGGACGCGCGGGACGAACTTCTCATCGTGCTGGGTCCCGGCGATGACGAGAGCGCGGGTGTCGTCACGGGATCGGCATTGCCTTGCAAGCTGCTGCATTGCGGCGTGCGCAACCTCGCTGTGTCGCGCAACCTCGGCCTGCGAGCGGCGCGCGGAAAGCGGGTCGTGTTTCTCGACGACGATGCCTCGCCCGAGCGTGGATGGATCGAGGCGTTGCTGGCGGCATTCGAGAGGGACGCATCGGTGGCGGTGGTGGCGGGTTTCGTGCGGGATGCCGAGGGACAACGCTTTCTCGACCGCTATGTGGTGTCCGACCTGCTCGGTGGGTCGTGCTGGCTCGACGACGCCTCGGATGCGGCGTGTGCGATCGAGGCTGCGGGCCCGGGCCGCGCGTTTCTGCGGGCGGTGGGCTGCAACATGGCCTTCGACCGCATCCGCCTGCTGCAGTGCGGCGGCTTTGATCCGGCCTATGCGTATTTCCTCGAGGAAACCGATGCCGTCCTCCGCTTGTGGCAGACCGGCGCAAGCTGTGTGGCGGCCCCGGATGCGCGGGTGAGGCATCGGCTGGCCTCCAATCCCGTCCGTTCCCCGGATGCACCGGCGGATCGCCTTCCGATCGTGCGCAGTCAACTGCACTTCCTGCACCGGCACGCCTTCGGCAAGGCTCCCGCATCCGCCATCGGTGCCGCAGTGTGGCTGCGCGTGCTGGAGGCGCTCGAGCGCATCGCACGCTCCAGCGGGCCGGGGCGGGCCGGGAAGCGGCGCTGCGGCGAAGGGCAAAGGGAAACCCTCGCCTTGCTCGCCTCCGAACTGCGCGAAGTACCGGGGCGGGATGGTCCGCTGCAGGAATGACTCGACTTGCCGCCGCGCCAACGCAGCATCCCGGGCGGACCGCGCGCGGGCGGGAACCTTGCCGATGAGCTTGAATTTCCAGCAGATTCTTGAAAAGCCGCGGGGCTTTTTCTGGCCGGCGCGGGTCAAGGAAATGAAGCGCCGGGCCTGGCGCTCGCTGCAGCGACTGCGACCGGTGCAGGACCACACCGCACGCATCCGGCCCGGGGCGCGCCTGTTGCTAACCATGGGCCGCGACGAGAACCCGCGCATCCCGCATTTCCTCGAGTACTACCGCAAGCTCGGCATCGACCACTTCTTGTTTGTCGACAACCAGTCCTCGCCGCCGATGGCCGACTTGCTTGCCGGACAGCCCGATGTCTCGTTGTGGCATACCGACGAAGGCTACGCCGAAACACGATTCGGAGTCGACTGGATGAACGCGCTTCTCGCGCGCCATGCGGTGGGCCACTGGGTGCTGACGGTCGACCTCGATGAGTACTTTGTCCACCCCTTCATGGAGACGCGGCCCTACGGCGAGTTGCTTTCCCATCTCGACGATCTCGACAAGCCGTCGCTCTACGCATTGATGATCGACATGTATCCCGCCGGCCCGATCGCAGCGGCAGAGGTACCGCAGGGAGCCTCCCCGCTTGAGTACGCGCCGTACTTCGACCGTGCCGGCTACTACATGGCGCGCGGCGGTCACGGCGACACCTGGGCGCGCGGCGGACCGCGTTTGCGGGTGTTCCACCCGGACGATTTCACGGCCGCGCCCGCCATCAACAAGATCCCGCTCATCAACTGGCGGCGGCACTTCGTGTACTACAGCAGCACGCACGCCGCCTACCCCGCCCGGCTCAACCGCATGCAGCGCACCATCCACGAGCCCACCGGCGCGTTGCTCCACTTCAAGTTCGTCTCCTCGATCCGCGAGAAGATCGATTCCGCGTTGCGCCTGCGCAACCACTATGAGGGATCGCGCGAGTACGAGAAATACAGGGAGCGGATCGACGACGGGGGCGGGCTGTGCCTGCGTTCGCCGGCATCGGCACGCTACGAGGGATCCCGCTCGCTGATCGATTGCGGGTTGATGACGCCCGGAGGCTGGAGTTGAAGGGAAGATGGAACAGACATCATGAAACTCGGTTTCCTCATTCTCGCCCACGACCGTCCCGATCAGGTGCGGCGGCTCTGCGCGACGCTCGCGGCCGGGGGCGACCGAGTGGTGGTGCACTACGACGCCGCCGCGGCGGCCGCGGACCGCGAGGCGGTGGCGCGCATTGCCGCGGAGCATGCCGGACAGGTGCGTGTCATCTCAAAAGTTCGCTGCCGTTGGGGCGAGTGGAGCCTTGTGGAGGCGGTGCTCCATGCCTTGCGGGAATTCGCCGCGATGGCGGACCCGCCCGACCACATTCACCTCATGAGCGCCGCCGAATGCCCGCTGCGGCCCTTGGCCGACCTCCGCGAATTCCTGCGCCGCCACCCCGACCGCGATTTCATCGAGTGCAAGGACATCGGCCGCGGCGAGTGGGTCAAGGGCGGGCTGGGGATCGAGCGGTTCCGCTTCCATTTCCCCTTCAACTACCGCAGTTCGCGCAAAGCATTCGATCGCCTCGTTTGGCTGCAGCGCAAGCTCAGGATCCGGCGGAAAATGCCCTGCGGCCTGCGCCCGCACATGGGGTCCCAGTGGTGGACCATGCGCTGGTCGACCTGCGAAGCCTTGCTCGCGTTCATCGACGCCAATCCGCGCGTGACGCGCTACTTCCGCAGCACCTGGATCCCCGACGAATCCTTCGTGCAGACGCTCGTGGCCAAGCTGGTGCCGCGCGCGGAGATCGCCGATCTGCAACTCACCTTCCACCATCTCACGCCCACGGGCCGGCCCTATGTGTTTCACGACGACCATCTTGGCCTGCTGCGGCGGATTCCCCATTTCTTCGCGCGCAAGGTGTCCGCCGCGGCTGGCGTGGTCTGGAGCGAACCATGGACCGATCCCTCCCGCACGCGGCGCATTCCCTCTCCGCGTCACCTTGCCCTCGTGCGCGATCTCCTGCGTTCCAGAATTGATAACAATTATATCATTTCCCGTCCGGTGCCGGGACATTCCCCGGATCCTGCTCCCTTGGATGCGGCGGGGCTTGCGGCGCGGCCGCCGTTCCGCGGCACGAGACCCTTCGTGCTCTGCCTGCTTGGGGAAACGGCCCTTGCCGGGGAGGTTCGCGCGGCGGTCTCGGCGCAGGACAACTGCCTCTGGCTCGGCAGGCCCTTCGCTCCCGCGGCGGTGGACAGTCCTGCCGCGGTTCTCGATCCGATGGGCGCCTCGCCCGCCGCATGGAGATTGCGCGACGCCTTTCCCGCCGATTTCGTGCGCCAGCTGCTCGACGCCTGTCCGGCGGGACTTCTTCCGGTCGGCGTCGTTTGCCTCGGCGAGGACCGCCTCGACATCAGCGTCCTCGAGCCGATGGACGGACTGCTGCCCTTGCTTGTGACGCGCGACCGGCCCTCCGCGTGGACGGTGTCCCGGGTCGCCGGCGTGCTGCAGCGGCAGAGTCCGCTGGCTGCCGGAAGGATGGTGGCGGTCTGCCTCGCCGACTTGCCGAGGGAGCTTGCGTGTGCGGGTGTTTCTCCATTCCACCCCTGACCATCCGCGGGCATCCCCGGCAATGAAATTCCTAAACCAACAACGCGAGGCTGCAGAGGATCCGGGGAGGCTCGGCATCGAGGTGCTGGGGCGTTTCGGAAATTATCATTATGTCGGGGGATGGATCGAGGGAGGCCCGATCCCGTCCTTGCCCCGTTCGTATTTTTTCCACGGTGTTGCGCGGCCGATCTCGCCCGAGTCGTCGTATGTGCGGGATGTTGGCGCGAATGCTGAGCGCAGGGAGTTCCTTGATCTTTTCTGGGTCAACGACGGCTACCTCTTGGAGGTCGATTCCGGGCATCCGTTCACGGCCGGCTTCGCGCATTCGGGCGGCGGGCCTCCGCTCAAGCCGGTGCGGGTCGAATCCGTGGCTGCGGGCGACGGCGGCAGCCTGATCGGTGCGCTCGAGGCGGTCGCCTGCAAGGGAGCATGGACCGACCGGATTCTTTTTGAGATTCTCGGCGAATGTGGCGAGGGCGATCGTGAATCTTACGCGGCCGCTGCGGTGGCACGGATCGGGTGGGACGCATATCGTGATGCCTTCCTCCGGCGGCATCTTGCATCCGGTGGCAGCGAGCGGGATCTTGCGTTTCTTTCGTTCCTGTGTGATGCCGCCGTCTGTTTTCATGGCGATCGGATGCCGCGGGAGATGTTGGCACGATTGAGTGCCGAGGCCGACGGTTTCCGCGATGGCACGAGCGGGATCCCGGTCGCGGCCGGTTTGGTCAAGGCGCTCTCTCAGGCCGATCCCGAGCGGGCCTGTCGTTTGGCACTATGGGTTTTGCGCGAGCGGATGCCGTGCCGGGAGGATGTGGCATCGGTCATCCGCCGCTGCCTTCCCGCGGATTCCCAGTGGTGGTTGCATCATGCCCTGCTCAACGCGGAACTCGGGGCCGGGCAGGTTGCCGACGCCCTCGGATGTGCCGGGTTGGCGGCTGCTGTCGGAAACCGCGCGGATCTCGCGGCGATCTGCCTCGAGGCTGCGTGCCTGGCCGATCCGGACGCCCAGGGCGCGGCATGGAACGCCGGATGGTTTTGTGTCACGCGGAACGAGTCGCACCGCGCCTCCGCCCACTTCGCGCGGATCACCCGCCATTACACCCGCCAATCGCTTTGCACGAACTGGCCGCACCAGGGTCGACAACCCTGGCCCGCTTGGCTTTTGCCGAAGGAATGCTTTCCTCTTCCGGAAGGTCTTGCCGGATGGCCGCGCATCACGGTCATCACGCCCTCGTACAACCAAGGAGCCTACATTGAGGAAACCATTCTTTCCATTCTGAACCAGGGATATCCCAACCTCCAATACATCGTCGTGGACGGAGTTTCCACCGATGGCACGCGAGAGGTGCTCGAGAGGTACCGCGACCGCATCGACCATCTCATCATCGAGAAAGACAACGGCCAGACCGAGGCGATCAACAAGGGCTTGCGGCTTGCTGACGGGGATCTCGTGGCATGGCTCAACAGCGACGACATGTATGCGCCGGGCGCTTTGCATGCCGCTGCCTTGCGCTGGATGGAGGGGGGAGCCGAGGTTGTCGCCGGCATTTGTGCCGAGCATTCGGACCATGAGCTGCTGATCATCAACAAGCCTTGCGCGGGGCTCGGGGAATTTTCCGTCGAGGGTCTTTCCGGTATTTTCGAACGATGGTTCCGCGGATGGTATTTTTATCAGCCAGAGGTCTTTTTCGAGAGGGCTCTCATTGAAAAGGTCGGCCTGCTCGACGAGACTCTCCACTACGCGATGGATGGTGAGTTGTGGATGCGCTTCGCATCCGCAGGCGCGCGACTGGCTGTCGTCGGCTGGCCTTTTGCGTTCTTCCGCAAGCATGGAGAGCAGAAGACCCATTCCCCCTTGCCGTGGTTGCGCGAGCAGGCGGCGGTCCGTGCGCGCTTCATCAAGCCGCGGGCTTCGGGAAGCCGTGCCGCCGGGATTCTCAACGGACTGCGGCACCTTCGGGAGCTCGGCGCGGTGCGGGTCGGTGTGGTCGGGCCTCCCCTTTGCGGAGAGGACCGGCTTGCCGCGGAGCGTGCGCTTGGTGGGCTATTGGGGGTCGGGCTCTCGTTTGAGGATGGAGACAGGATTTCCGGGGCCGACCTTCTTTTGTTCCGTCCGGTGTCCGGGGATGATTGGAGGAACTGCTTCGAGGCCCGGGGTTCCCTTGGCGGCGGTTTCGCGGTCGGGTGGTTCCGTCACCAACCCGAGGACCCGTTCGAGGCCTTTGCCCTCGCGTCGTCGCTGGATGTGATCGCATCCCCTTGCGAGCAGGATTTCGAGTACCTCCGCAGTGCCGAGGTTCTCTTTGGATCCGATCTTGAAACCATGGCCCGGGAAGCGAATTTGGGTCTTGAACCTCCGGGGTGAATGCCATTGGTTCTCGCGTGTCGACCGGATGCCGCATCTTTGCCCTGTCCGCGCTTTTCAAGCTCCGTCATGTTCCTTCCCGCGCCCTCATGAATCAGGATCAAGGCACAGTGGGGATGCGGGTGGCTGTCGGCGGAAGGGTGGGAAACTATTTTTTCGTCCACGGTTGGCAGGGCCTGTGCCCGCCGAAGAAGGCCGTTTTCCGTTACGAACTTGTCTCCACTTCCGCGAGTTCCGCGCCGGAATTCGCGTTCAGCTCGAGGGTGCCGCGGAATGGTTCCGACGGTGCCCCGGATGCGCGGCGCGCGCGCCATGCAGGAGGGTTTCTCCATCTGTTTTGGATCAACGACGGGTACAAGGCCGATGTCTCCGCAGAGGCACCGATGCGTCTGTCCCTTTCAAACGGTCCGGGCCGGGATGCTCTTGCGGTGGTCGACATCACCGTACTGGGCGAGAAGGACGGAGGTGCATTTCTCCGGGTGCTTGAGGCCAGCCGGACCTCTGAGGTGTGGCTGAACCGGGTGGTGCTTGAGATCGTGCCCCTGCTTGATGAAGCGTCCCGCAAGCGCTTTTACGCCGCGCTTCCCGCGGTAACGGCGTGGGAAAAGGCGGAGAAGCCGCTGCTCGCCAGTCTCGAGCGGCACGATGCCGGTGTGTCGCTCGCGGCCCGGAGCGCCTTTTACCATGGCGCCTCTGCGTGCGGCAGGGTGTCCGGCAAGCTGGGCCGACGGCTGGTGCGGTGTGTTGCCGCTCTGTCCTCGGCGTGGGATTCTGCATCCGATCGTCTCACCAATGCGGCGGAGGCTGCGCTGCACTTGGAGGATGAGAACCGCGCGCTGCTTGGCCAACTGCATCTTGTCCAAGAGGAGCTTGAGCTGCTGTTGCTGGAGAACCGCAGGATCCGTGGCGAGCGGGACGGCGCCGTCAGGGAACGGGATTTGCTTCGCAAGGAGTCCCACGGTCGCGCGGCGAGGATCAGCGAGCTGGAGATCCGGCTCGCGGCATCCGGCGCGCAGGCGGATCCCGCCGCGGATGGCTCCCCATTGTCTCCGGAGCTTTGCGAGGCGGCCTTTTTAGTGGCATCCTCGGCAAATCCGACCGAGGCCGTCGCCACAACCCTGGGGGTCCAGGGGATCACTCCGTGGAATCGGTTCCTTTTTCTGCGAGAGGTGGCCAAGCTTTTCTTCGCCGCGCGCAACCGGATGGTGGCCCTCGGGTTTATCGAGGAGGCCTCCCGTTCGCTCGACGGGCTTCCCGAAAGCTGCCGGGCGGTGCTTGTCCGCGACCTTCTCGCGATGGGCGGCGCGGAGGAGGCTTTTGAAATGGCGCTGCGCGGGATCGGTGGCGAGGCGGCCTATTCTCCGGAGGAAAGGCAACTCCTGCAAACCGCGCGCGACGCATTGCAGCAGAGGATTTACGACGACAAAGGCCATGGTCACGAAGTTCTGCTCTCGTTTCTCTCCGCCAACGCGGGAGCGATCCGCGAGGCCAAGGGCGGCGGTCCGCCGGTGCTCATCGAGATCGGGACCACCCGTGAGAGTGCCTCCGGACAAGGATCCACACGGCGGCTCATGGAATTCTGCCGCAAGGAGGGATTCCATTTTATCACGGTCGACATGGATTCGGCGAACGCGGAGATGGCGGCGCTGATGTTCCGTGAGAACGGCGTGCCTTTCGAGGCCGTGCATTCCAAGGGAGAGGACTTTCTCGCCGCCATGGAGGGAAGCATCGACTGCGTGTTTCTGGATGCCTATGACTTTGATCACGGCAGGCATAGCGAATTGCGACAGTCGCGTTACGAGAAGTTCCTCGGCGCGCGCATCAGCGATGCGGACTGCCACCGGATGCATCTCGACTGCGCCAAGGCGGTTGCCGCCCGGATGATGCCGTGGACGGTGGTTTGCATGGACGATACCTGGCTGGAGGACGGCCGGTGGGTCGCCAAGGGCGCGCTCGCCATGCCCTTTCTTCTCAATGAGGGGTTGGGCTTTCTCGATGTGAGGAACCGTTCCGCATTGTTGGGCGGACCGCAATGGTTCCGGCCCTGCCCACCCTCCCCTGCGCAACCATGAGCATTGTGGCCCTGCTTCCCATGAAGGCCCATAGCGCGCGGGTCAGCGGCAAGAATTTCCGAGAATTCGCCGGCAAACCGCTCTTCCGCTGGATCCTCGACACGCTTTTGTCCGTTGACGAGATCAGCTGTGTCGTGATCAACACCGATGCCCGCGGGATCCTTGCTGAAAAGGGCCTGCACGATGAGGAGCGCATCCTGATCCGCGACCGCGCTCCTGGGATCCGCGGCGACTTCGTGAGTATGAATCTGGTCATTGCCGACGATATTGCGGCGGTTGCCGCCGATGCCTATCTCATGACCCACACCACCAATCCCCTCCTTTCGGCGGGAACGATCTGTGCTGCGATCGCAGCCTACCGAGAGGGCCTCGCCGCCTCCGCATGCGACAGCCTTTTCACCGTCAACCGATTCCAGACGCGCTTCTATCGGGGCGATGGTTCGCCGGTGAACCACGATCCCGACAACCTTGTCCGCACGCAGGATCTCGAGCCATGGTTCGAGGAGAATTCCAACCTCTACCTTTTCTCGCGGAAAAGCTTCGCCGCCACCAAGGCCCGCATCGGATGCAGGCCGCTGTTGTTCGAGACCCCGAGGACCGAGTCCGCCGATATCGATGATCAGGAAGGCTGGGACATGGCCGAGAGTCTTGCGAAAGTGACCTTGCTACACCGGAAATGAGCATGGGCTGCTAAGCACAGACTCCGTCCCGGCGGCGTCCGGGCAAGACGGCCCTGCTCCCGCACCCATCCCTCCCGAAACGATGAACCCATACATCCGCCGCAATACCGACATTCTTCCGCTTCTCGCCCATTGCTCCGGCAGCGAGACGGAAGAGACGGGGATCATTGCCCATATCCTTTCCGGCCTCGGGCCGTTCTCCCCGTTCGCGGTCGAGTTCGGTCAGCGGATTCTCGGTGGCGGCACCGTGGGGGACACCGCGCGGGATTTCGGGTTTTCCCTGCTCAACATCGATGCGGAGGCCTCGTCGGACGGGGAGCGGATGCACCCGTGGAACGACGGCAGGGTCTGGACTCTTTTCAAGCGCAGGATCTGCCCGCTCAATCTCAACACCCTGTTTGACGAGGGCGGGGTGCCGCAGGATCCGGCGGTTGCGGTGATCGACATCGACGGCATGGACTACTGGTGCATGCTGGCGCTGCTGGGCAGGCGGAGGCCGGCTCTTCTCATCGTGGAGTACAATTGCCATGTACCCTTTGGTATGTCCGCGAGTCTGGCTTTCAACCGCGGGCATGCCTACCGCCGCAACACGGATTACGGAGCCTCGTTGCGCGCGCTGACGGATCTCGCCGCGGCGCACGGATATCTTCCCGTTCACATCCACGGTCCGCTCAACTTGTACTTCGTGGATGCCGGGAAGGTGAGGGATCCGGGACTCAAGGAACTGTCCTCCAGGATCGCCGGTCTTTCCGCGGATGAGTTTGCGCGCGCCTCGGATACCGCTTTGTTCTACGACAGCTTTTTCGGCGGCAAGCGTCCGAGTTGGTTTGGCACGCCCCCGCCCGACACGGGCAAGGCGCCGTGGATCAGGCTCGACCGGATCGGCGGGGAAACCCAGCGGATATGCATCGGCGACATCGGGCTCGAGGTGTTCCGATCCGACCAAGGTGGTGATCATTACCGGCAGCGCGGGCACAAGGAGGACGGGGTCTCGCCGTTGTGGTCTTTGATCCGCGACAGGCTGACGCCCGAAGTGTTGATCGATATCGGGGCGAACTACGGTTATACCACCTCGCTGCTTGCGAAGCGGCTCGGCGTCCGCCGTGTGGTGGCTGTGGAACCCGATCCGAGGCTTGCCGCGATCCTGCGATCAAACCTCCGGGAAAACATTCCCGCTATCGAGATCACGGTGGCGGAGGCCTGCGTTTCCTCGAATCCCGATTGCGTCTCGGCGATCGGGATCAACCCGTGGTCCACCCAGGACAACCGTCTTCTCGCACAAAAAGACTGGCAGGAGGCGGTGGTGCGCTCAATCACCCTCGCGGACATCTTGTCCGAAGTCGGCCGGGAGCAGGCGCTGTTCATCAAATGCGACACCCAGGGATACGATCTTGATGTGCTTGCATCCGGTCGCGAACAGCTTGCCGGCAGGGACAACTGGATGATGCGTTTCGAATTCGCCCCGATGTGGATCGAAAACCAGGGATTCGTCCCCGCGGAGCGACTCGCGGACCTTTGCGGGTCCTTTGATTTGTTCGAGGGTCCGCTTCGGACTCCTTGGAACGCTGGCTTCGGCGATCTGTTCTCCCGCCCGCTCCGCGCGGAGGAAGCCGAGGCTTTCGTGGCCTATGTCCGCGAACTCAACCACAAGGGCACGGGCTGGCTCGACCTCTACATCCTGCCGCGCGGCGCTCCTTTCCGTCTCTAGGATCCGAAACTTCGTTTCCCGTTCGCTTCCCATGTCTGAGCTAAGCATCCTCTGCACTTGTCCGCCGATGATCGGCGGAATCGACCGGGTCCGTGACGAGTTCGCACGCCGCGGAGCGCGTGTAATCATCCCGGAATTCGCCCAGATCCTTTCCGAGGATGAATTGGTCGGGCTCGTTCCGCAGCATGACGGATGGATCATCGGTGATGATCCGGCTACTGCGCGCGTCTTTGCGGCGGGCCGTGCCGGGAAATTGCGCGCGGCCGTCAAGTGGGGGGTGGGAACCGACAATGTCGATTTCAAGGGGGCGGAGGCCGCCGGTCTGGATGTGGCCAATACCCCGGGCATGTTCGGCGAGGAGGTTTCCGATGTGGCTATAGCGTACCTGATCGGTCTCGCGCGTGGCCTGTTCGCCATCGACCGCGGTGTGCGTGCCGGCGGATGGCCCAAGCCCTCGGGCATTTCACTCGCCGGCAAGACCGTGGCGCTGGCGGGGTACGGCAACATCGGCCGCACGACCGCGCGCAAGTTGCTTGCGTTTGGGATGAAGGTGATCGTTCACGACCCCGGCTGCTGGCCGGAGCCGGTCCCCGGGCTCGTGGGCCGCGGATGGCCCGAAGGGCTCGGAGAGGCCGACTTTGTGGTGCTCACCTGCGCACTCACGGCATCTAACCGGCGGATGGTCAATGCGGAGACCATTGCACTGATGAAACCCGGGGTGCGCATCGTCAATGTGAGCCGCGGCCCCCTTATCGACGAGGCTGCCCTCGCTGGGGCCCTCAGGTCGGGCCATGTGGCTGCAGCCGCGCTCGATGTCTTCGAGGAGGAACCATTGCCGCCCGACAATCCCTTGCGCGGTTTCGAGCAGTGCGTTTTCGGGTCGCACAACGGCTCGAACACGCGGGAGGCCGTAGACCGCACCTCTCTTCGCGCGATTGAACTCCTCTTCCTCAGGCTGGGAAAATGACGGTTGCATGACCTGCCTGCAAGGGCTATGCGGAGTCGCTCATCGGGCCTGTTCCGGGGCCCGGAAGGCCCCTGATCGCCAGATATTCCCAGCCCCCACCGCTCGTGAAACCAGCAGTCCTCATCACCGGCGCCCTCGGCGGGATCGGAAGGGCCCTGTGCGAGGAGTTTCACACGCATGATTTCCGCGTTATCGCGGTCGACAGGATGGAGGGGGATGTCCCATGTCACCGTTTCCTTCGCGGCGATGTGGCGGCCTTGGCCACCGATCCCGAGGCAAGGTGTTCCTTCGCCGCCGAAGTCCGCTCGGTCCTCGATGCCGAAGGGATGCCGCTGCAGGGAATCGTCAACAATGCCGCCGTGCAGGTCCTCGGGGGTGTCGATCAACTCGACATCCGCGATTGGCAGGAAACTCTGACGACTAATCTGCTCGGCCCCTTTTTCATGGCGCAGGCACTGCTGCCGGAACTTGAGAAGGTCCGCGGATCGGTGGTCAACATTTCAAGTATCCACGAGAAGCTCACCAAGCCCGGCTTTGTCGCGTACGCGACCTCCAAGTCCGCGCTCTCTGGTCTCACCCGTGCGATGGCTGTCGATCTCGGTGCCCGCGTGAAGGTCAATGCGATTTGTCCTGCGGCGATCAAGACCCCGATGTTGGAAGCCGGTTTTGCTGGGCGGCCGGAGGCTTTTGATGCTCTACATCACGCGCATCCGGGCGGGCGCATCGGGCTGCCTGAGGAGGTGGCCCACCTTGCTCGCTATCTCGTTGCCGAGGCCCCCGACTTCCTTAGCGGAAGCTGTCTCGGACTCGACGGAGGGATCGCCGCACGGCTCTACGATCCGGCATAGGGCCGCAATCTGATCATTCACCGCACCAACCTATGGAAATCGATACCTGCGAGACGAACCTCACGAAGCCGAGTTTCGTTTGCCCTCCGCTAGGCCTGGTTCCCTTGCGCAATGTTCCCACGCGGCGTGGATCGATTTACAACATGTCCTTGTGCAGGGAGGGCGCCGTCCGATTGGGCCGGGATTTGCAATCGGGGATCAGGGTTGTCCTCAACCGCAATGCCTCCAAATTGAAGGGAAATGAGGAACACCGCTTTGTCAAAACAGGTCTTTGGGATGGTTCTTTCGCCTTGTCCCGGCGAGGTGCGCCCGAGAACGGAACGCTTCCCGATACACCCCTCTCCATGAACCCCGCTTCCCCATGGTCAAACTGCTGAGATATTCGGATTATTCGTCCGTCGAGACCGCAGGTATCGACGTTTCCCAGACCAAGCCTTTCCAGCACATCTCCATTAGGCGTGTGCTGTCGCATCATTGTGGTGCAAGACACCGCGTCGCTGAGATCGGTTCGAAGACGAGCTTCGACACCCTGCTGGGTTTGCCGGGGGTCTTCCGCTACATTATCGAGCCCTACAACTCGGCTCCAGGTGCGGGACCAGCGACGATCCCACCGCTTCCCTATCCGATTGCTCTGTTCCGCTGCCTAGTCGGGACGGATAGCGGAATCATCCCTGATGGTTTCTTCGACTGCACCTTTTCCGTGTCCGTGATTGAGCATGTTGGTCAGGCAGAGGCCGGGTATGATTGTCGCCCCACAAACTCCCCTCCAGCCGAGTCGGAGGCTCTGAGGGACGGTTTTTGCCGCGAACTGCACCGCATCACCATGCCGGGAGGGGTCACCATTCACAGCGTGGATCATGCCGCGCGCAACCTTTCGTTCGTCGATAATTTTTTGGCGGCTGGTTTCAGCCTGCTGGAGCCCGGGCCATTGCCGACCACCGATGACTGTCTCGGGGATCCGGAGGCCGTGCGGCAGAGAACCCAGTGGACCAAGCTTGATCGGCCGATGCCTGCGGAGGAGCAGGCACTTCATTCGGTGCTTCTGATGGCCTTCCGCAAATCATTCCCTTAGTCCCGCCCACACCCGATCCGCATCCACTCTCTCGATACCACGATGCTTCGCTTCATCACAAAAAAGGAATACTGGGCCGCCGAGGACGACGGCACCGTCGAACTCCTGCCCGCCGCTCCCTTCGCATGGCACCTCAAGAACATCCAGGATGCGGTGGCGATGTCCCGGCTGAGGGACTGCGCCGGCAAGGACATCGCCGAGATCGGTGGCGGAGACTCCCGAGTGCTGCATGCCGTATCGCGCGCCAACCGCGTCACCAACATCGACTCCTTCGAGGGGCTCGGCAACGGGCCGGTCGGAAAGCCGGAAAACCCGGCCTACCGGATCGTTCCCTGCCTCATCGGTTCCTTCGACGACCGCCTTGCCCCGGAATCGTTCGACATCGTGTTCTCGATCTCGGTGGTGGAGCATGTTCCGGGCGAGGCTCTCGCGGATTTTCATCGCGACTGCCTGCGCATTCTCCGTCCCGGCGGATTGCTGTTCCATCTCATTGATATCTATCTCCGGGACGATCCGGAGCGCAACAGCGGGGCGGGAGAGCGGATCGCCCGTTACGCGGAATGGTTCGCTCACGACCAGTGCGAGCCCTTCGATCCGGGGCAGGTGCTGGATCCGCACCCGCTGCGGTTTTCGTGCGGTTTCGCGAGCAATCCCGACAATGTGATGAACCGCTGGAACAAACTCGCGCCGTCATTGGCGGAGCTCCGGGCGGAAGCACAGAGCGTGAGCCTCATTTTCTCCGCCCGGCGCAAAGCGTCCGCGCCATGACCGTTTCCATTATCACGCCGAGCTTCAATCAGGCGGAATTCCTTCCCGCGTGCCTCGATTCGGTCGCGCGGCAGACCGTGCGCCCGCTCGAGCATATCGTGCTGGATCCCGGCTCGACCGACGGCAGCAGGGAGATCGCCGCCGCCTGCCCCGGTGTGACCCTGATCGCCGAACCGGACGAGGGTCAGGCGGACGCCGTCGGCAAGGGATTTGCCCTCGCCCGTGGGGAGGTGATCGGTTGGCTCAATTCGGACGACCAGTACGCGAGCGACGATGTGCTGGCCGCGGTGCTCGCGCGCTTCGGCGGTGAGGATAAGCCCGACATCGTTTACGGAACGGGCAGCTACATCGACGAGCAAGGCAAGGTTCTGCGTTCCGCGTATGTGAATGGCGCGCCCGATACCCTCGCCGACCGCCTGCACCGCGAGGTGGGGATCCTGCAACCGGCGGTTTTTCTCCGCAGGGAAGCAGTGTTGAGGCTGGGCCCGCCGTCGAAGGACCTCTCCTACTGCATGGACTACGAGTACTGGATCCGGGCGCTCAAGGCGGGTCTGCGTTTCGCCCACATCGCCAGGCCTCTTGCCCTTGCGCGGTATTACCCGCGCAACAAAACCTTCGGCAAGCGCGGGGAGAGTTATCACGAGGTATGCCGGATGCTGAAAGGCCGTTTCGGCTATGTTCCGGTCGAATGGTTGCGGCGCTATGCGGAGTTCCGGGTGAAGGGTCACGACGGGATTCTAAACTACGAGAGCGGGGCAGGGGAGAACACTGCCATCATGGATGAGGTGGCACGCCTCCTCCACGCCTTTGACAACGACCATTCCGCGTTGTCCCTGCTCGGCGGGGAGGCGGTTCCCCGTGGCGCGGAATCGACGCTCGCCGCCATGCGAGATGCGGGAATCCCGCTGCGTCCCGTGGCACGGGAGGTGGATGTGGATACCAAGTCGCTCCCGGGCAAGGTTTGTTACACCGTCGGCGCCCGTCGATGGGCCTTCGAAAAAAACTGGAAGGAAGGCGCGGTCGCCCGATCAGCGGAGGAATTCCGGCGCATCCGGAAGGACCGATCCTCCGACACCTGCGTGGTGGTGGGTAACGGGCCGAGTCTCAACTTGTGCGACCTGTCTTTGTTGGAGGGGGCGGATGTGTTCATTTCCAATTATGCCTTTCTCAAACCGGAGCTCGCCGCGAGGGCGACCTACTTCTCGGTGGTGAACCATCTCGTCGCTGAGCAGGGAGCGGACCACATATCGCTGTTCCGCGGGGCGCGGAAGTTCTTCCCGTACTGGCTTCGCTATTGCATAGCCGACGACCCCGATGCGTTCTTCGTCAACTCGGTCGGCTATGCGGAATTCAGCACCGACATCTTCGAAAACATCTCGTGGCGTAGCACGGTCACCTTCTTCAACCTGCAACTGGCGTACGGCCTCGGCTACCGCAAGGTCCTGATGATCGGGTTCGACCATCACTACAAGCAGGATCCAGGGGTCAAGGAGGGAGACGAGCTCTTTTGCCGCGAGGATGATGCGAATCACTTTGATCCCGGGTATTTCAAGAACAAGCTCTGGCAGGCTGCGGATGTCGGCAATATGGAACGAATGTATCTTCTCGCCAAAACCGCCTTTGAGGCCGACGGGCGCGAGATCGTGAACTGTACGGTAGGCGGCCATCTTGAGGTGTTCCGGCGCGGAGATCTTGCGGCGGAGCTGGCAGCCGCTCCGACGGGAGCGGTTTCCCCGCGCGGAGGCGATGAAGCGGAGCTGTCGATGCCGAGGCTTTTGGTGATCGACAGCACTCCCATCGGCTCGGTCTCCGCAACCGGCCAACTCAAGCAGACTTATCTTGCGGGTTGGCCGGAGGATCGCCTGTTGCAGATCTGGAGCGGGCATGGCGGCGCGGCGATTCTCCACGCGCTCCGCCCCGGTGAAACGGTCGAGCAGAGCCGATTGCAGCCGCTTGATCTTGATGCCGTTTCGGATCTTTGCCGCGCCTTCGGTCCGGAAGCGGTGTACTTTCGTCCGGTGGATGATTCTTTGCTGATGAGTGCCGCGGAGCGGATCATCGCCGAGAGCCGCGTTCCTTTCGCGATCCACATGATGGATGACTGGCCGGGGCGCCTGAGGGGAGGCGATCCCGCGCGATTCCGGGTGCTTGATGAGTCGTTGCGGAGATTAATCTCCCGCGCTTCCCTCAGGTGGAGCATCTGCGATCGGATGTCCGAGGAGTACCTTGAGCGTTACGGTCACGGTTTCGAGGCTCTTGCCAACGGTGCGGACCCCACCTGTTTTCCCGCGGCAAAGGGCCCGGAGGAGCGGCCGCGGAGACGACCGTTCCGGCTGCGCTATCTCGGGGCGCTGGCGAGGGACATGACTTTCGACAGCGTGATGGACATCGCGCGTGCGGTGGCGGATCTGCAGGGCGAGGTTGCGATCGAATTCGACATCCACACAATGGATTGGTGTCGCGCCGATGCCGAGCGCATCTGTGCCGGGCTTGCCGGGGTGCGGGTGTGCGGCTTGGTCCCCTGGGAGGAGTACCATGCCACGCTCTCCGACTCGGACTGCGTGGTGATCGCGTATAATTTTGATCCAGCGAGCATTGCCTACACGAGATTGTCGTTCGCGAACAAGCTGCCGGAATGTCTCGCATCGGGTGCGGTGCTGCTCGCCTACGGACCCGGCGAGGTGGCGTCGATCGGCTATCTCCGGGCTTCGGGTTGTGCGTGTGTAGTTGATGCGAGGGATCCTGTGCTTCTCAAGCGATCGCTGGCGGGTCTGGTGGGCGACCCCGAATCCTGCCGTCTGCTTGCCGCAAAGGCGAGGGATCTCGCAGAGCGCTGCTTTTCGCCGGAAGATGTCCGCGGGCGGTTCCGGGAAGGCATTGCAAGGCTCGCTCGCTCATCTTCGCCGATACGGGGTCTGCGGGGTATGCCCGGTCCGTATCCGCGCGAGGATGGCGCACATTTTGACGAAACCGACGCGGTGGCGGCCCTTTTCGGGGATCGTGCCGAACCCGGCGTCATGATTGATGTCGGAGCCCATCACGGGACCGCCCTCGCCCGGTTCCTCGACCGCGGCTGGCGGATCTGGGCCTTCGAGCCGGACGCGGAGAACAGGTCCCGCCTCGAGGAACATGTTCAGGGGCACTCCTTGGCTGCGAATGTGGTTCTCGACAGCCGTTGTGTAGGCAAGGAGGCGCGGACCGGACTTCCGTTCTACACCTCCGATGAGAGTACCGGGATCAGCGGCCTTTCCGCTTTCCGCGACAGTCATCGCGAGGCGCGCCGTGTCGACATGGTTTCCCTGACGGAGTTCTTCAAGGGGCGCGATATGCCTGTGGTGGATTTTCTCAAGATCGATACGGAGGGTCACGATCTTTTCGTACTTCAGGGATTCCCATGGGATCGCGACCGTCCTGCGGTGATCGAGTGCGAGTTTGAGGACATCAAGACGGTTCCGCTCGGGTACACGATGCGGGACATGGCGGATTTTCTGGAGGGAAAAGGATACACGGTCTATGTGAGCGAGTGGCATCCGATCCTGCGCTACGGGCAGCGGCATGATTGGAACCGGTTGCGGAGATATCCGTGCGGCCTTTCTTGTCCGGACGCATGGGGCAACCTGCTTGCCTTTGCATCTCCGCCCTCCGAGGAAGCCGTGTGTGCTGCGATCCGCTCGGTACTCGGTTTCCATCGCCCGAAAGCGGGTTCCGGCTCCGCTGCGGTTACCCCGTGCGGGATTTGCGGGACCCTTCCGGTTTCGTTTGCAGCGACCCCCCATTTCGTTCGCGAGGGGGAAACCCTTTGGTCCGTGCACCTTGGTGAATCTGCCGGAACTGCCTCGCTGACCCTTGATTTCGCGAAGCGCGGTGAAGGCGTGGTTCGTTGGGTCGGGTTGGTTCGCATCGAGGCGGATCGGGCGATCGCCGTCACTGTGTCCCTTGCGTGCGCCGGTCACCCGGGTGGTGCCGGTGGCATGCGCAAGGTCTTGCTGGCTCCCGATGTGCCGCAGACCCTGATGCTTGTCCACGAGGCAGCGGACGGGCACGCGGGTGCGGGCATTCGCTTGGAGACGGAGGCCGGCACCGGTCCGGATGTCCGGATTTCCCTCTCGGATGTCTGGGTTCTTCCGGTGCCATCCCGGGAGAAAGGGGGCGACGCACCGAATCATCCGGTGCGGCAAGGAAACCGGCATTTCCGGATGGCGAGATATGCCGAGAGTCTGATGCATTACCTCGAGGCGAGGTGTGCACTGGGCATGAAGGCGATGGATTTCAACATCCGGCTTGCCCTTTCCCGTTTGGGAGTGACCGATACAGGGGAAGTTCGCAAGGTTCTCGCCGCAGTATCGCCGCCTCTCTCCCGCAAGAGTCCGGCTCTTCGGTCTTGATCGTTGTACGGGGCTTCGCCTACAAGCGGGGGCGATGACCACCCCGGATCCTGCAGTCCCTGTTTTTCAGATCAGCGGGAGCACCTATCGTCTGGTGTCGTGCTTTCATGATTCGCGTTCGTATCCCGGACTGGCGCCCGCCGCCGCCGCGGTCCGTCCCATGATGGCCGATCTCGGTTTTCCGACCGTGCATTGGGTGGATGGAAGGCACTACCTTGCCGACGGGCGCTGGAGGGATGCCGCTCTGGAGCGCGCTGCGGAGCGCCTCGACCGGTTGGCGCAGACACGCCGGGGCGATACCTGTGTGGTGGTGGGAAACGGACCAAGCCTCAAGCACGTGGACCTCGATCTCCTCGACGGATACGATGTGTTTCTCTCCAACTACGCCGCGACGGATCCCGTGCTGCGGTCCAAAGCGCGCTACTTGAGCGTGGTCAACCCGTTCGTCGCCGAACAGGACCCGCGGTTGTTTGACGAACTGGCTGGCCTTGTCCGGTTCTTTCCCTATTGGCTCAGGTACTGCCTCAAGGAGGATGAGGATGTGCTCTTCCTCAATGAAATCGGTGGAGAACCCTTCTTCAGCACCAATGTTTCACAAAAGGTTTCCGGACACTCTACGGTCACCCATTTCAACCTCCAGATCGCCTATTCGCTCGGGTACCGCAAGGTGGTGCTGATCGGGATCGACAATACCTACCACCAACCTGTCGAGGCAAAAGAGGGCGATGTGCTTACCTGCGAGGGTGACGATCCGAATCATTTCCGTCCGGACTATTTCCGGGGGAAAAAATGGCAGGCGGCGGATCCGTCTCGGATGGAGCTCGTGTACCGCCTGTGCCGGGATGCGTACGATGCCGATGGCAGGGAAATTGTCAATTGCACTGCGGGTGGGGCCCTCGAGGTCTATCGGCGGGGCGGACTGGCGCTTGAACTTCCGCGGAATCCGCCCCCTCCGGCATCTTCCCGGCCAACCGACAGACCCGGCATCGCGGCGGATCTGGATTGGGCCTCTTGGATGCGCAACCGTCATCGTGGCCAGTCCTGCTCGATCGTGGTTGACGCGCCACTGCCCGGGGAATGGTGGTGGACTTCGACGGATGCGGCGCTGAGTGTCGATCAAAGGGACCTCGGCTTCGAGTGTCCCTCGGTCCGGCCGCACTACCTACTGATGACCGATGCCGCGGTAATCCGGCAGTCGGCACCGGACATCCGCTTGCTTCGCTGCGTGAAGTTCCTTGCGTGCGCGGACGCTCCCCGGAGCCTTGCGGGAGATCCGCAGGCGCATGGCATTGATTCCTCTACCCTGCCGGATCCGCTTGGTTTGGGCCGGTGTTTTCCGGAAAGCGCCGATGCGAGACTGCTTCTCGCGCTCCGCTTGGCCGCGCATCTCGGCTTCGCGAGTTTGCGGGTTCCCGTTCGTTTCGAGCCGCTCTTTACCGGGTGTGCCTCCTTGCGCGAGGCTTTGGCGGGCGGCGGCATCTCGTTGGCGTTTCGCTGAATGCGGCCGCGAGCCGTTTCAACCCTCCAGCATGCCGCGCACCACCGGCCGGATCCAGTCCTGAAGCAGTTCGCCGCGCGAGAGTTCGGGAACCGCGTAGTACGGTTCAGCATCGTCGGGATCCGCCTCAAGAAACAGCCGTTTCCGGCCGAAGCGGGTTTTGGCAACCTTGCGGTTGGATGCTTCGAAGCGGCGCAGGATTTCCCTGCGTTCGGCAGGCGTGTAGAGCGTCTTGGCCGGAGTGGCATGGGTGCGCAGGCATTCGCGCAGGGCGCGGTTGATGCGGATCCGCATGCGCGGCGGAAGATCAAACAGCCCGAGATGCCGCGCCAAAGGCAGTGCGTGGACCGGCAGGCTCTCGTTGGCGCGCGGGATCGTGAAGTCGAGCCCCTCAGGTGCGATGTCTGCCCGTTGCACAAAATCACCGACTACATCCTCCACCTGCCCGGGTTCCACCACGGCTGCCTCCACCCGATGACGGCCGAGCACGCCCGACCACCGGTCCAGCAACGCGGCATAGTCGAGCCAATGGAAGTCGCCGATGCAGCCGAGGAACTCCCGGTGGTCCATCTGCGACATGTGTTTTGAGAAGGGCCACTTCACATGTTGGTTGTACCAGGACATCACCCAGTGGTCCTGACGGCGGAGGTAGAAGAACGCGCGGACCTCAAAGGAGCGAGTGAGGTCCTTGAGCCAGCGGAGGTCGGTAAGTGTGCAAAAATCCTCGGCGCTGAGGATCACCGTATGGGTGGACGGGACCGCTTCGGCCCAATTTGCCACTTCCCTCGCACCTTCCCTCCGATCCGCGAGGTAGCCGATGAGTCCCTGATGGTTCCGTGCTTGCCCGGGGTAGGAAATCCCCTGGGCGGCAAGAGCAGCCCGGTTTCCCTCGAGGAAGGCCTGCAGGCTGGTGCTTCCCGTGCGGTGGATGCCGGCGTGAAGGAGGAGGCGCATGGGTCGTAGAGCCGGGGGTTCGGCGGGTTTCATTGCCGCCGCGGCGGCCGGCGGCAAGGAATTTCGGAGGCGGGCCCTCTTGCGGCACGGTTTGCGACCTACCGCTTGTGTCCGCCCCCGATTGCCTGCACACTCGCGGGGCCGCGGTTCCCACCACGCGGCACTCCGGCGGATTCATGAAGACGATCAAACACCTTGATGTGAGGATTCCCGTTTACGAGGACGTTTTCTCCCCCAATCTTCTCAAGTCGTTTGCCGATGGAAAGTACGAGCATCACGAGGCCCGGGAACTCGGACGCATCATCCAGCAGGACGAGCGCGTGCTCGAGATCGGGGCTGGGATCGGCTTCATCTCCACGATCGTGTCGCGCAATCCGCTGACTTCCTCGCTGCGGTGTTACGAGGCCAATCCGCGGTTGATTCCGGTCATCCGTGAGGTGCACGAGCTCAACGGCGTGCTCGGCGCGGAGGTGCGCAACGGTGTGCTCGGTCACGCAGGTGGTTCGGCGACATTCTACTTGCGCAAGGATTTCTGGGCCTCCTCGCTGAGCAAAGGGCCTTTCCCTTATCAGGAAACAGTCGAGGTACCGTGTTTCGATTTCAATCGTGAGATCCAGGAGTACCGGCCCACGCTCATCATCTGCGACATCGAGGGCGGCGAACTTGATCTCTTCGAGCAGTCGGTGCTCACCGGTGTGAAAAAAGTGTATGTGGAGGTCCACCAACGGGTGCTCGGACGGCGCGGGATGCTGCGGCTGTTCCAGGCAATGGGCGTGCGCGGCTTCCATTACGACCAGCACCATTCGTCCGGCAGCGTTGTCCTTTTCTCGCACGTGGCCCGCTGACGCGTCGCGTCTTGGATCAGGGTTTCGCCAGCGCGTGGATCAGGGGACGGATCCACTCGCGCAGCAGTTCCTCTGAGGAAAGCTCCGGAAAGTCGAAGTACGGATCCTGTGTTCCAGGGGGCGGTTCGTGAAACAACTCGGGCCGTCCGAGGAATTCCCGGGCGGCGAGATGGTTCGAGGCCTTGAACCGGGCGAGCAAGGCGTTTCGTTCCTGCGGAGAAAGAATCGTGTTTTCAGTGCTTTTTTTGGCGGTAAGGCTGCCGCGCAGGGCTGTGATCAGCCGGACTCTGGCCTTGCCGGACAGGTCATGAATGCCGAGGTGGCGGGCTACTTCGAGAAGGTGCACCGGAAGACTGTCGTTGAACCGGACCCCGGCCGGCTCCAACCCCTCGGCGGGCAGGCCTGCCCGTGTGATGAAGTCGGCGACGACATCCTCCACCTGTCCCTGCTCCACAACCCCGACCGCCACGGCGTCCTTGCCGATGACATTGCTCCACCGGCGGAGCATCGTCGCGAAGTCGAGCCAGTGGAAATCCCCTACTGCCGCGAGGAATTCCCCCTTGCTCATGCGCGACTTGTCGCGATCGAAGGGCCACTTGATGTGTTGGTTGTACCAGGACATCACCCAATGGTCTTGGCGGCGCAGGTAAAACACGGCCCGTACCTCGTGCTGCGCGGCAAGGGCCTCGAGCCAGGAAAGGTCCTGATGGATGCAGAAATCCTCGCCGCTGAGGACGACAAGCCGGCTCGAGGCGCATGGATCCAGCAAAAGCCCGAGGCTTTCCGGATCAGCCGGATTCTTCCTGAGGGCCCAAGCGGCCTTCTGGTGGTTTGCCTCGCTGCCCGGATAGGCGATCCCGTGACCGGCAAGAGCCGTGCGGTTCCGGTGGAGGAACTGCTGCAGGCTGCTGGTTCCGGTGCGGTGAATCCCCGCGTGGATGACGATCTTCATGCGCGCGTGCGGGCCCGTTCCCTGCCCGGGGGGCGGTAGTCGAAGGCCGAGTAGTCCTCACGATAGATCCTCGTCAGCAACTGCGCCGACTCGGCATTGAGAATTTCATCAAGCGTGAACGGAGAGCGGGGGCCTTCGTTGAAGCGCTGTGCGGTGATCGTGAGATCCTCCCAACCGGCTCTACGGAGGACGAACGACATGTCTTCGGCGAAGTTTTCAACCCTGCCGACGAAGCCGACGAGATCATGGAGGCGGGATGCAAGGATGCGTTTCGACTGCACCGCCCAGTGCGCATTCTCCGGAACCCGGGTCTTGCCCGAGAGGTTCTTGGAGACAAAGCGGAGGAACTGCCCAAATCCTGCCGCTACCTGCTCCCGGGTGACCTCTTGTTCTCCCAGCGGCGGGAGCGTGAAACCGTACGAACGGGCGAGTAGCTGGCGGACTCTCGGAAAGGCATACGGCCCGGTGGCCCAGACTTTCTCGACGAATGCCGAGTAGGCGCGCGGAGAGGGGTCACGGACGAAGGTGAACACTATGTAAGGCCGATCGAAATGAGCGGTTCTACGGTATGCGGAGAACGCCTGCCCGCGCAAGAGGACATCATCGTAGCGGATTTGCCGGTGGATGGCGATCGGATCCCCGCTCCACGTCCCATGCTGGATGCGGTAAAGGATGTTCTTGATCGTGGTACACGCCGATTTCGGCATGTTGAAGTAGGCAATGGGAAGATTGGAAGGCGCCACCAAGGCGCTGGGCTTTTCGCCTTCGTGGCTCTGGTTTTCGGGTTGCTGCGGAGTCTGGCTCATCGTGGCGGAGGGGTCGTGAGTGGGAAGGGCGGCGCGACAGGCCGACCTATCGGATCAACCGTTGTTGTGGCGAAGGACTCCGGCCGGGGCCTGATCCCGAAGGGATTCGTAGAGAGCGAGGTCGGGCGCGAAACGGGTCCTCAACCGGGCAAGGAGCGCCTCTGGCAGGGAGGCGATCTCCGCCGCCTCCTGCCCGCGTGGTCCAGCCGATTCCCCCCGGCGCAGCCATCGCCCCAGCCCCGCGCCCCCGCCTTTTCCCCCAGAGCGATTTGCGCGCGGAATCCTGATCTCCTTTCCTGTTTTGCTCGAAAGGAAGGCGGCCAGCGAATCCATTTGGTCGAGGCGGAAGATCCGGTTGACCCCGATGGTTCCGTTGCCCAGTGTGACGAACTCGTATTGCGATCCCAGTCTTGCGAACTCCGGTTGCTCGGGATTCAGGTAGGCTTCCGCGAAATCCCGGAATGTAAGTCCCCCGGTGTGATGAAGATGCTGCGGGTGGGAGCGGTCCGCCAGCTGCGCCCGGCTCCGGTACTGGTACCAACTGCGAAGCCAGTCGATCGGCTCGCGGATGATGCAGAAGGTCTCGATCTCGCCCGCCGGATCGGCCTTGTGGAGCAACGGGCGGATGTGGCTGTGGAATTTCCGCGCGCTGACATGCTTGAGGGAGGGATGCCCCGCCAGTCTTGCGTCCGCATAGGGCTTGAGCGCGCGCTCGACCGAGGTCGATCCGCATTTGGGCACGCAGAGGAAGGCAAACTTGTGTTTGACGCTGAGCAACATCAGGGGCTGGTGGTGGGATTCAGGCTCCTTCGAAGACCGAGTGGGTCATGGCGCGGCCGACAAGGAAGACGAGGAAGCCGAGGACGAGGATCGTGGCCGTGGCGTACCAGCGGCGGGGCAGGGCTGCTTCTTCGGGCAGGAAGGGTTGTTGCACCACCGAGAAAAACCGCGACAGCGAAGCTGCTTCCATGCGGTTCTTCTCGAGCATGGCCTCCGAGCCGGTGCGCAGGCGGTTGGCGAAATCGAGTTTCAGCTGCAGTTCCTTGAACTCGAGCAGCACCTGATTGAGACGGTCGCGCTCGGGTCCGGAGAGTTTGGCCGTCTCGACATCGATGATTTCCTTGAGCGAGCGCAGGCGGCTGCTGAGGGTTGCGATGTTGGGGGATTCCGGAGAGTCGCGCTCGAGGGTAGCCAGTTCCGCGGTGCCGCGCAGGTGCTCGAGTTCGAGCGAGCGCAGGGCGGCGATACTGGATTCGATCTCCATGTCGGGCGCGATGAGGCGGTGGCGGTTCTGGAGTTCCAGCATTTCGCGGTTGAGTTCCGCCACGCGCTTCTGGGTGCGTTCCACCTCGCTGCGGACGAAGGACAATTGTTGATCGGCAATCTGGTGGTTTAGCTGGTTGATGTAGGCGCCGGCCCGTTCGAGGATGGTGGCGGCGATGCGGCAGGAGAGTTCCGGATCGAAGGTGTCCACTGAGAGCAAGGTGAGGCCGGTATCCTTGTCGAAGTGACCGTAGATGCGCTTGCGGTAAAACTCCAATCTGTCCTCGAGCGAAGCATTTGGCTCGAGGCGGAAGACGCGGTCTTTCACTGCGGAGCTGTAGTGCTCCTCGAGGTGGTACTCCTTTTCCAGCGGCAGCAGAAGATCGGAGGACGAGATGTAACCGATCACCAGCATGGAGTCCATGGTTCCCGAGTCCGAGAGGCCCGGGAGAGCGAGTTGGACGAGGCCGGAGTCGATGGTGGATCCGTCCTGACGCGAGATCTTGAACGAAGCTTTGGTGACGAAGCGGTCTTGGGCGAAGGCCCAGACATAGACAACTGCGGCGACGACGATGGCCGCGTATCCCAAAGCGAGCAGGCGCAGGAATAGGGCGAGCCAGCCTTGTTTCTTTTTCGTATGGATGTAGGTCGCGGTCATGGTGCGGGTGGAGTCGGTGTCTGTTGGTCGGCCGGTCGGGGTTCCTGTTGCCTCTGTCCGCGCCTGGCGGCGCGTTTCTTTGCCATCCGGCGGGTGCCCCGTTTGGGCATTCCGTGGTTGCGGTGTTCGTGGATGTAGTCCTCGTAGGCGGCGATTCCTTCGTCGATATCGTCGAAAAAGTCCGCTTTGCCATCGCGCAGGAACAGGGCGGCTTGGCAGGACTGGCGCAGGGTCTTGAGATTGTGGGAGACGAAGATCAGCGAGGCGCGCGAGCGGATGTGCTCGAAAGCGGCCTTGGCCTTTTCGCGGAACAGGATGTCGCCCACCGAGGTGAGTTCGTCGATAAGGTAGACATCGAAGCGGAAGGCCATCGAGAGGCCGAAGCTGAGTCTGGCGCGCATGCCCGAGGAGTAGGTGTTGATGGGCATGTCGAAGTACTCGCCGATCTCCGCGAAGTCCGTGACCTGTCGCATCACCTCGCGGATCTGGTCGGGCGAGAGGCCGTTGATGCGGCAGACGAAGAGGACATTCTGCCGTCCGGTGAGTGAGCCCTGGAAGCCGGAGCTGAGGCCGAGCGGCCAGGAGATGTCCGAGTCGGTGATGATCGCTCCGGAGTCCGCCACTTCCGCGCCGCCGATCAGGCGCAGGAAGGTCGACTTGCCGGCGCCGTTGGGTCCGAGCACCGCGATGTTGACCTTGTCGGGAATCGTCAGCGAGACGCGGTCGAGCACGAAGCGCCGGCCGTTCTTGACCGGGTAGGACTTCGAGACATCGCGCAGTTCGATCATGGTGTTGCCGTTTACCGGCTGCTGAGGTGGTTGCGGTGATTGTGGAACAGGGTGGCGCCCGCCGCCAGTGCGATGACGGCGAAGGCGGCCGGGTAGGCGAGGTTGGCGCCTTCCGCGCGGTAGTAGGGGAAGAGGGCGTGGCGGCTGATCTCGATCGTGTGAACCAGCGGGTTGAGGAAGAGCAATTCCTGGGTGGCGGCGGGGAGTGCGGCGGTCGGGAACAGCACCGCCGAGATGAACAGCAGCGGTCGCTGGAGCACCGAGACGATTTTTTCGGTTTCCTCCACATAGGCGGCAGCCACGCCGAAAATCAGGCCGAAGCCGCAGCCGGTCAGCCAAGTGAGCACGTAGGCCGCCGCCAGTTCGTGGAGGCTGCCGAGCGAAATTTGCATGCCGATCCACATACTGATGACACAGAATATCACGAAGGAGAAGCCGGTGGTGATCAGTTCGAAGAGGAAGCGGGCGAGAAAGGGGTCGAGCGGCTTCACGGAGGGGTAGACCAACAGCCCCTGATTGGCGTTGAGGGCGTTGATGGCCGAGTTCATCGGGCCGGTGAACAGTTTCAGCATAAGCATCCCATTGAGGAGGAAGAACGGGTAGGGGATTTCCGGGACGCTGCGTGCGGCGAGCGAGCCGATGATGATGCCGATTACGATCACGCCGAGGAGCGGTTCGAGCAGCATCCAGAACAGGCCGAGCCGGTATTTGCCGAAGCGGGTGGTCATTTCCCGCGCGATGAGGGCGCGCAACACCAGCACCTGGGTCATCCACGGCGCGTGTTCCGGCAGCGGGATGGGGACGGGTTTGGACATGGTTGGCGGAGGCGGGTGGTCCGCTCCTTGCTCAGCGCAGCACCTTGGAGAGCGAGTAGGCCGAGACGGTCGTATGCATCAGGCGCGCCTTTTCCTTCGGCACCCCGTAGGCGAGCAGCAGATCGAGGAAGAGGCGGTCGGCCGTTCCGCGCGAGATTCCGGGTTGGGTGAAGAGCCAGTCATGGAAGACCGCAGCCCAGGTTTCCGGGTGTTCGACTCCGTCGCCGAGGGATTTTTTGACCGATGAGGGGGCGGTGATGCCATTGGAGGTGTAGCCGCGCTGGACGGTCCAAGTGCGGCCATCGAGGGTGACCATCCAAGGGCGGCGGACGCGGTAATGGCCGTTTTCGAGCCGACGCAGGTTGGGAGCCTCTGGTTTGGCTTGGTTGCCCACCGGCTGCTTGCTGGTGCCCGGTCGTTGGAATGGCTGGGAGGCGGTGGGCTGGGCCGGGAGGCAAGCAGAGGACAGCACTACGACTGCGAGAGTTGCGGGGATCCGGAGCTTCATCGGGTGGATGGTGCGGTTCAGTTTCCGTAGCGCGCTGCGGAGTTGGCAGCTTGCGAGATGGAGATCGGCAGGATTTGGGTGATGAGGCGGTTCCAGCGACTCAGCGGGGCCTCAGTCACATAGACGAGATCCTGTCCCTTGATCGGGAATTTCTGCACGAGGGGCAGCACCGAGGGGTTCCTGAGGTCGAAGGTGTAAACGGTGGATGGCGAGCCCGGGCGGAACACGAAGAGGCCCGATGGGTCGGAGCGTTGTTCGTTGAAGCCGATGCCTGCGCCCAGTGCGTCGGCAAGGGTCGGGTGTGGTGAGGGGAAGGGAACGGTGGTGGGCTTGTTGACCGCACCCATCACATGGAAGCGGTTGTCCTCGTCGGCGGTGAGCGTGATTAGGTCCCCTTCCTCAAGTGGGAACGGATTGGCGCGGAAGCCGAGATAATCGAAGCGGTAGTCCCTGCCACCACGACGCACCAGATAATGGAAGAGGTGCTCCGCCTCGCCGGGGCCTCCAGCCGCGGCCAGTGCATCGACGGAGGTCAGGCCTTTGCGGTCCAGAGGCACGGGCCCGGGGTTGCGGACTTTTCCCAGCACGTTGGCCGTCCGGTCGAGCCGGCCACTCCGCGAAACATTCACCTGAGCGGTTTTGGAAATCGGGCGAACCTTTTCCGCAAGGTCGGCGGCCACCTCGGCGAGGCTGCGGTCGATGACCTGGAGCGCCCCGACATACGGGATGGAGACCAGTCCATCCTCCGGCACCTCGAGCGGGCCGTAGCGGAAGACGGATCCTTTGGAGTAAAACGGACTCTGCTCGGACAGATCCGTCACGACAAACACGAGATTGTCGCGCGCCCGGATGCGGTCCGAGTATCCCTCGCCCTTCATGCGCGGGGGCACTTGGGCAAGACCGTAGCTGCGGCTGCGGCGGGGAACCTGAGTCTCGGAGCGTACCTCAACAAGTTCGAAGGCCCCGGCCTGTGCTTGATCCTGTATCGTTCCCTTCAAGGGCCCGGTGCCCGAGAGCAGCGAGCAGCAGGGGAGGGCGAGCGAGAGAGCCGGGATGGCGGGGCGGAGAAGGATCGACCGGCTCAAGGACATAGCGAGGAGGATACGGCGGCGGTTCCGAGAGGCTGATGCCGCTGGGTAGAGGCGCATACCGGACCGGGTTTTGAACCGCCGGACGCAGGGTTTGTCAAGCACCGCAGGCATTCATCGGCAGCGGTGGCACGAGGAATTCCTGATGGATCGTCGCCGCGGGTACGAGCGGCAGGCTTCATGATTCCCCGGAAGGCTCCGGCATCGGGGCCTGACCTTTCCCGAAAAACCGCTGCTGGAACGGAATGGGCCACTGGATGCGGCAGCGGCCGGGGACATTGAAGCAGCGTTGGGAGAGGGTGCCGCGGCCCTGATTGGTGGCAAGGAGGAGGTGAAGAAACTCGGTGACGCGTCTGGCCTTCGGCCGCTTTGCCTTGGTCCAAAACTCGTCGAGTCCGCCCTGAAAGGTCAACTCCGGCAGGTCGTAGACCGCGCGGCCCAGGGTGATGACCGGCGCATGGTGGATCAGGCCGGAAATGCCCACCGAGCTGTTGATGTTGACCACACCGCGGGCATGTTCGAGCAGGGTCGGGAGGTGGACCCGGTCGACATAGAGCAGGCGCCCCCCGCCCAGTCGGTGGTCGAGGCCGGCGATGAGGTCGGTGTAGTCCTTGTAGCCGCGGTCCATCGGGTGGACCTTGAAGACCAGTTTGGTATCGCGCGGCGCATGGGCGGCGAAGGAGCGCACCACGCGTTTGATGAATTGCTCGATCGACGCGAAATCCGAGCACATCAGGATCTGGGTATCGCTGTGAACCTGGAGCGGCACCGCGTAGTAGTTTCCCGAGAGCGTGCCGGCGAAAAGGTCGTCGTACTCCGCGTCTCTCCTCCGTTCGAAGAAGCGCCAGAGATGGATCGCACTGTGCTTGAGGTGGTGCAGGAGGTTCATCCTGCGTTGGTCGACAAAGTGGGGAAACAGCGGCGAAGTGATGCGGCTGAACAGGTAATTGGCGACGAAGGCGGTCAGCTTGGCCGGAGTGCTCACTTGGCGGATCTGAGGCGGGATTTCCCGTGGCTGCGGCGCTTCGGCTTCTCCGTTGAGGATGCCTTGCCAAGCGGCGGGAATCGCCTCGGCCGGGACCTGTTCGCGACTGAAGACCATCACGCAGTTCGGGCGGATGAGTCCGAGTTCAAAGACTTGGCAGCCGAGGCCGAGTTCGTGCGCCAGTCTCCACGCCACTTGGTTGTAGGGGCGGTAGTGGTTGTAGAGAAACAAGGTGTCGTAGCCGTGGTCCGCGATCAATTTGCGGAGCCACATTTCAAAACCGGCCAGCGGCGCGCGGTAGGTGTGGGTGGGGATTCCGCGGAGTTTGTAGATCAGGTCCGGGGCGCAGAGCAGCACCTTGCCCACCTCGTGTCCGGCGTCTCGCAGGTCCTTGGCGAGCAAGGACATCCCGGCCTCCCAGTCGCCCTGCACGATCAGGATGCGCTTTCCGGGCGCCGCGGAGGGAGCGCCGCTTGTTCCTGCAGCCGAAGTGGAATCCGACACAGCGGGGTCTCCGGTCAGCAGCAGGTCCATCACCTCGCCAGCCGCCAAGCCTCCCTCGGCCTGACGAAAGCTGGGCGATTCGGCGAGCATGGCGGTTGGCGAAAAAAGGGGGGAGCGGAGCCGGTCTGACGCAGCCCGGCACTCCCGGCAACAGACCGGGCAATCCTAAGGAGAGGCCGGGTTCCGTCAATCTCAGAACCCAAGGCAATGCCTGTTGCCCCAAAAGTTTTGACACCGGGTGAGCTTGGCTTAGGGGGCTGGAGAAGCTCGTTGACTCAAAAAAGGATGACACCGGCAACCAAAGGAATGCCGATGAGTCGAAAAAATGGCTGGAGGAGTGCTGCCGCGCCTGCGGCAGCGGTAGGCGGGGCGAGGCCGGGAAGGCCGGCTGCAGAGGCGGATTCTGGGCAGAAACCTAAAAAAGGGTCTGTCCCTCTATACGATTTCCCCGCTGCACCGAAGGCATCCCCTCTCGGCATTTCCGAATTTCAGCTTTTCAGCATTTACCATCAAAACATCAAAAGAGTCTTTATATTATATACATTATGTATATTCTTTCGTGTGCTTTCACCAAGCCGCCGCTACTTGAGCCAGCCCTCGATGCGCCCAGCCCCATTCACCGTTCACCGCTTCCCAAGTTCGGCCTTTCAGCCTCTACCTTGCGCCCGACTCTTGGCGCAGCAGCCGGTCGGCGAAAAAGGGACCGGCCGGCAGGAGTGAGGCGATTCCGAGAAGAAACGCGGTCCGCAGGGAAATGAGGCCACGCCCCCAGGCACCGAGGACGAGCATGCCGAGCACGACAAAAAGCACCCCGTGCCCCCAGCCGACCAGGGTGACCGCAAAGGGCTGTCCGAGGAGATACTTGAGCGGCATCGCCACCACCAGCAGCAGGAGAAACGACACCCCCTCGCAGAGCGACGCGACACGCAGGGTTCTCAAAAGCGTCATCGACGCACCCTTGCCCCGAATCCCCGGACCGGCAAACCGGATTTTCCCAACCCGGAAAGCTCTGCCTGCTCTCGTTCATGGTCGGCAAGCAACGCGCCCCGCCCGCGCCCACAGGCCACCTCATCGGAATCGCCGCTTGCCCGAAGCAAGAGGCGCGGCTACCCAAGGGCTCCCTCATTCGACTGCCGGAATCCCGATGACGGGAAAACCGACGGGAGAAGAAGGACCCAGCCTTTGCCGAACCATCCATCAGGTTGCCGCGGCCGCCCCGGCCAACCAAGGGCGGCAGCCTGCCGCGAAATATGCCATCGGCCCCGAAATCGCGACCCGCACTTCTCCTCGACCGTGATGGAGTAGTCAATGTGGACACGGGATACCTCCGCCATTCGTCGGAGATGGTGTTCATGGAGGGGATCTTCGAGCTGTGCCGGGAGGCGCAGGGAAAAGGGTATCTGCTGGTGATTGTGACCAACCAATCGGGGATCGGCAGGGGCTTGTTCACCCATGAGGAGTACGGCGACCTGACGGAATGGATGCTGGGGGAGTTCCGCGCGGCGGGGTGTCCGATCGATCTGGTGAAACATTGCCCCGCACTGCCGGATAGCGGCGATCCGAACCGCAAGCCGGCCCCGGGAATGATTCTCGATGCGGCACAAGCCCTCGACATCGATCTGGCAAACAGCATCATGATCGGCGATCGCGCCAGCGACATGCTCGCGGGCAGCAGCGCGGGGGTGGGCTGCCTGCTGCTGCTGGGCGCCGGGGAGGACGGCGGGGTCCATGGCGTGACGCGGATCGCGGAGCTCGGGAACGCCATCAAACATTTGATATCATTTTCCCATGGAGAACAGTGACTGCCGGGCCTATCTGGCCACCCTGCGCGGGGCGTTGGAATCACCGGCCTTCGAGCGGGTGCCCGAACTCGCGCGCGCCCTCGCCGGGGTGAGGGAACGCGGAAATTGCGTGTACCTTTGCGGCAACGGCGGCAGCGGCGGCAACGCGCTTCACCTGGCAAACGACCTGATCTTCGGCGCCGGCGGAAAGGGCGGCCACGGACTGCGCGTCGAGGCGCTCCCGGCCAACGCCGCGGTGCTCACCTGCCTCGCGAATGATCTGGGGTACGCAGAGGTGTTCTCGCGCCAACTCCGCATCAAGGGCCGCCCGGGCGATCTGTTGATCGTGCTTTCGGGAAGCGGCAATTCCCCGAATGTCGTGCGCGCCCTCGAAACGGCGAAGGAACTGGGGGTGCAGAGCGCGGCGATCCTTGCCTTCGGCGGAGGACGCTGCGCGGAACTCGCCGACATCGTCCTGCACTTCGAACTGGACGACATGCAGGTGGCGGAGGATCTGCAATTGGTGGTCGGCCACATGATCGTGCAGTGGCTGGCGCGCATCGCCAACGAATCCACCGACGCATGAACCTTTCTCCCGCCCTATCGGATCCGCCGCGCATCGTGGTGATCGGCAGCAACTCCTTCTCCGGAGCGGGCTTCGTGTCGCGTTGCCTGCGCGAAGGCTGGGAGGTGCTGGGGATCAGCCGTTCGCCCGAGGCGGATCCGGTATTCCTGCCCTACCGTTGGGACATCGCGGCAGACGACCTCGCACGCTTCCGTTTCCTGCAGCTCGACCTCAACCGCGACACCGATGCGGTGGTCGATGCCGTCGCGGAACAACCCTCGATCGTGGTGAACTTCGCGGCCCAAGGCATGGTGGCCGAAAGTTGGGAGCGTCCCGTCGACTGGTACCGCACGAATGTCCTGGCCAATGTCGCGCTGCACGAGGGCCTGCGCCGCATCGAAAGCCTGCAGCGCTATGTGCATGTCTCCACGCCTGAGGTCTACGGCGGCATCACGGGCGAGGTGAACGAGGACCAACCCTTCGATCCCAGCACCCCCTACGCCGCATCGCGCGCCGCCTGCGAACTGCACCTGCGCACCTTCATCAGGCAGTACCGTTTCCCCGCGGTGATCACGCGCGCGGCGAATGTCTGCGGCCCGGGCCAGCAGCTCTATCGCATCATCCCGCGCACCCTGCTTTTCCTCGCGCTCGGCAAGCGCCTGAGTCTGCACGGCGGCGGACGCTCGGTGCGCTCGTTCATCCACATTGACGATGTTGCCTGCGGCACCTTGCTCGCCGCCCTCCGCGCCGAACCGGGCGATGCCTTCCATTTCTCGACCCGCCGCGCGGTGTCGATCCACGAACTGGTCGCGATGATCTGCGATCAAGCGGGCATCGCGATCGGCGACTTCGTCGAAAATGTCCCGGACCGCCCGGGCAAGGATCCGTCCTACTTGCTCGACAGCACCCGCGCGCGCACCCGGCTCGGCTGGGACGACAGGATCACCCTCGAGGAAATCATCCGCGGAACCTCGGAGTGGATCCACTCCAACCTCGACCGCCTGCGCGAACTTCCCCATCACTACATTCACCAACCCTGACGAATCACCATGGCACGCATTCTAGTCACCGGAGGCTTCGGCTATGTGGGCAGCCGGCTTGTTCCCCATCTTCTTGAAAAAGGCCACGATGTGCGGGTGATCGACCTGATGCTCTACGGCGACGGCGGGCTCCACGCGCTGGAGGCGACGCCCGGCCATGCGGCCAGGCGCGAACGCTTCGGTCTCGTCCGCGGCGACATCCGCGACCCGCAGGCCGTGCGCAAGGCGCTGGAGGACCGCGATACGGTCATCCATCTCGCAGCGATCTCCAACGATCCCACCGGCGAGGTCGACGAGGTGCTCACGCGACAGGTGAATTTCGACGCGATCGGGATGCTGCTGACCCTCGCGCGCGAGGCGGGTGTGAACCGATTCATCAATGCCTCGTCCTCCAGCGTCTTCGGCGCACGCAGCGAGTCGGAAATCGACGAACGCCTCGAACCGGAGCCGATCACGACCTATTCGAAATACAAGGCCCTCTCCGAGTGGTTGGTGCTGGCGGCGGGATCGTCCGGGTTCTGCGCGGTGAATGTGCGTCCGGCGACGATCTGCGGGTATTCCCCGCGCCAACGCTTCGACCTCACGGTCAACAAGCTCACCGCCGACGCGATCACCAAGGGAGTAATCACCGTGCACGGCGGCGAGCAGCGCCGTCCGAATGTGGGCATGACCGACATGATCAACCTCTACGCCCTGCTCGTCGAAACCCCGGCGGAGTCGATCAACGGCCGCACCTTCAACTTCGGTTTCGAAAACCACAAGGTGATCGACATCGCCGAAATCATCCGGTCCGAGCTGGCCGACCGCAATGTCTCGATCGAAGTCACCTCGACCCTTGATCACCGCGACTACCACATTTCCTCGCGGCACATCCTCGAGGAACTGGGCTACCGGCCGACCAGCAGCATCCGCGCCGAGGTGGCGGAGCTGCGCCGCGCGATCGAAGGAGGCGCCTTCACCGACACCGACGACCCGCTGTACTACAACATGCGCTGCATGAAGCTGGGCCGCGACGCCCGTTGCACGGAACTCATCGCCCGATGACCCCCGAGCAGAAGATCATTCCCTTCGCCGATGCGGTGGAGCATTTCGCTCGCCTCCGTGCGGAAGGCCGCAGGCTGGTGCAGTGCCACGGCACCTTCGATCTCGTCCATCCCGGCCACATCCTGCATCTGCAACAGGCGGCCTCCCTCGGTGATGCGCTGGTGGTCACTCTCACCGCGGCCTCCCATGTCAACAAAGGGCCCGGGCGCCCCTACTTCAACGATTCGCTGCGCGCCCTGAGCCTCGCGGCCCTGGCCTGCGTCGATTTCGTGGTGTTGATTCCCCATGCCGCCGCGGTCGAGGCGATCGAAACGGTGCGGCCGCATGTGTACTGCAAGGGAACCGAGTACTCGGATGCCGCCAACGATGTGACCGGAAACATCCGCGACGATCTCAAGACGGTCGAACGCTGCGGCGGCAAGATGGTGTATCTCGGCGAAACGCTCTCGAGTTCGACGCGTTTGCTCAACAGCCACTTCGAGACCGCCAATCCCGAGGTCGCCTCGTTCTGCGCAGAGGTTGCCGCGCATTTCCCGCCGCAGCAGTTCGCGGATGCGGTGAACGGCTTTTCCCGACTGCGTGTCCTTGTCGTGGGAGATACGATTTTCGACAGGTATTCCTTCGTCAAGGTCCAGGGGCTCACCTCGAAGAACCGCATCATCTCCGGCCGCTATCTGCACGAGGAGACCCAGGCCGGTGGCGCGCTTGCGGTGTATCGTCACATCAAGCAGTTCACCCCGAATGTGCGCTTCGTTTCGCTGCTCGGGACGGAGGCCTGGCTCGATCCGGTACTGCGGCCCTACCTTCCCGCCGAAGACGATGCGACGGTCCGCGATCAGGAATTCGTTTCGATCATCAAGCAGCGCTATGTCGAACCGGTCAGCGAGGGCAAGGACCTGAGCAAGCTCTTCTCGGTGAACTTCATCAACTCCGATCCGCCGGAACAAGCGGCGATCGATCGCATCCTCGGCAAGTTGGAGGCGGAGATCGGACGGGCGGATCTCGTGGTCCTTGCCGACTTCGGCCACGGAATGATGCAGGATGCGGTGCGCGATCTTCTGCAGGACAGCGGCGTGTTCCTGGCCCTGAACTGCCAGACCAATTCGAACAACCACGGCTTCAACATCATCTCGCGCCAGTACCGCAGGGCGGATGTGTTCTCGCTCGACGAACAGGAAATGATGCTCTCCTGCGGGCAGCGCAAGGTCGACTTCGCCGCCGAACTGGCCAAGCTGCGCGATCATCTGGGGGCCCGCGCCGGCTGGCTCACCCGTGGGGCGGTCAAGACCATCGGCGTGGATTCCTCGGGCAACGCCGCCGCCTGTCCGCCGCTCGGCGACGATGTGACCGACACGGTGGGTGCCGGCGATGCATTCTTCAGTGTCGTCGCCCTTGCCGCGGTTGCCGGTCTGCCGGTCGATCTCGCCACCCTGATGGGACAACTCGCCGGCGCTCAGGCCGTGAAGATCGTCGGCAACCGCGATCCGATCTCCAAGGCGGTGCTGCTCAAGGGCGGCATGTCGATGCTCAACCGGGAAAAGGCTGTTTGAAATCCGGTGGCAGCCTGTTGACGCCGCCTGCATCCTGGGCTTGCCGTCCTTGACGATTTCCTCCGTGGACAAGTTGCGCTCCATTGCCGCCGGACTGCGCCGTGATGTGATCGGCATGTCCCACCGCGCGCGGACGCCTCACCTCGGATCCTGCCTTTCGTGCATCGATCTGCTGGTCGCCTTGTATTGGGATTTCCTGCACATCGATCCGCGCGATCCGACTTCGCCCGACCGCGATCGTTTCATCCTCAGCAAGGGCCATGCGGCCCCGGCGCTTTACTCCGTCCTATGTGCGCGCGGATTCTTTCCGCCCGTGCTGCTTGCGAACTACGCAAGCGACGGCGCCGCGCTTGCCGAGCAACCGGCGCCCGGCTGCGCCCCCGGCGTGGAATGGGCCACCGGCTCGCTCGGGCACGGTCTTCCGGTTGGCGTCGGCATGGCGTTGGCTGCACGGATTGCGAAACGCGACTACCGCAGCGTTGTCATGCTCAGCGACGGGGAGTGCAACGAGGGCACCGTCTGGGAGGCGGCGATGTTCGCTGCCGCGCAACGGATCGGCTCGCTGACGGTGATCGTCGATTACAACAAGTGGCAAGCAACGGGACGCAGCGAGGAGGTGATGGCGCTCGCACCCTTGCGCGAAAAGTGGGAGGCTTTCGGGTGGGAAAGTTGCGAGGTGAACGGCCACGATTTTCCGGAGATCCGCGAGGCCCTCGCCCGTGCCGGGACGGCAGGCCGTTCCCGGCCCCTCGCCATCGTCGCCCACACCATCAAGGGCCGCGGCGTCTCGTTCATGGAGGACGACAACAACTGGCACTATCGCATTCCCAATGCGGAAGAACTGGCCAGCGCAGAAAAGGAACTCGCGCTGGAATGATGAAGGAAGAAGGCAGAAGGCAAAATAGAAAAGCAGATCTTGCCGATAGAACAAAGCTCTATGCCCGGCGCATTATTCGGCTTGTGTCGGCTTTGCCGAAGTCGGTTGTTGCGCAAGTGTTGGGCAAACAGGTTCTGCGTAGCGGAACGTCGGTGGGCGCGAACTATCGCGAAGCATCACGAGCTAGAAGCAAAGCTGAGTTCATCGCAAAAATGGGCGATTGCCTGAAAGAACTTGGTGAATCTGAATACTGGCTCGAGCTACTTTCCGAAGAAAGCGTGGTTCCATCGGCCAAACTTGCTCCGCTGCTGCAAGAAACTCACGAGCTAACCGCGATATTTGTCACGAGTATCAAAACCGCCCGCGGAAGCTGACTGTGCATTCATCATTCTGCACTCTGACTTCTAACTTTTCCCATGCGTAACGCCTTCGCAGACGAAATCACGAGTCTTGCGCGGGAACGCGGGGACATCGTGCTGCTCTCCGGCGACATCGGCAACCGGCTTTTCGATCGGTTCAAGGAGGTGGCTCCCGGTCGTTTCTTCAACTGCGGAGTCGCCGAGGCGAACATGGTCGGCCTGGCTGCGGGGATGGCGGCCAGCGGTCTGCGGCCCGTTTGCTACACCATTGCCTCTTTCCTCACCTACCGGGTGATCGAGCAGATCCGGCTGGATCTCGGATACCATCACCAGCCCGTCATCCTGGTCGGCACCGGTGCGGGCTTGTCCTATGCCTCGCTGGGATCGACGCACCACTCGGTGGAGGACATGGGAATGCTGCGCCTGATTCCCGGACTTGCCGTGCTGGCGCCCGGCGACGAAAAGGAACTGCGGCCGGCCCTGCGCGCGGCGCTGGATCATCCTGGCCCGGTGTACATTCGCATCGGAAAGAAGGGCGAACCGGTGGTTCACGAGCACGAACCGGAAGTCACCATCGGAAAGGCCGTACGCCTGCGCGAAGGAAACGACGCATGGATTCTCACACTGGGGAACACGCTGCCGATGGCCATGGAGGCCGCCGGAAAGCTTGCGGGAGAAGGACTGAGCTGCGGTGTCGCCAGCATGATCTCCCTCAAGCCCCTCGACAACAGCCTTCTTGCCGAGGTGTTCGGCTCATCGAAAGTCGTTGCCACGATCGAAGAGCACTCGGTCCTCGGCGGTCTGGGCACAGCCGTTTCCGAATGGCTCGCCGGTAATGCTTCATCGGCCAAGGCCAAGCTCCTCACCTTCGGAACACCCGACGAGTTTCTCCACGCCACCACCCACCAACCATCCGCCCGCGCGTGGGCCGGTTTGACTGCAGACATAGTTGCCGAACGCATTCTTGCGCTAAGCCAGTAGCATTCTGCATTCATCATTCTAAATTCTTCATTTCACTTCATGTCCTACATCGACTTCATCGCTCCGATCCACAAGGCGACGAGTCGTGATTATCTCGCTCGCGTAAACGATCCCGAATTTCCCAAGGCGAGGGCCGCGGAGTTGGCGCTTCAGTGGGGCGTCGATTACTGGGATGGCGACCGCCGCACCGGATACGGCGGCATGAACTACGATGGCCGCTGGCGCAAGGTGGCGGATCTCATGGCCTCCCATTACGGTCTCAAGGCGGGCGACCGCGTGCTGGACATCGGATGCGGAAAGGGATTTTTGCTCCATGACCTGACCCAGGCGGTTCCCGGCATCGAGGTGACCGGACTCGAGATCAGCAACTATGCCATCAAACACGCCAAACCCGAGGTGAGGGAACGCATCGTCCACGGCAATGCCGCGGTATTGCCGTTTGCGGACGGGGAATTCGATTTCGTGTACTCCATCAATACCCTGCACAATCTTCCTTGCCCCGAACTCGACCGTGCCCTGCGCGAAATGATGCGGGTCGGCAGGGGACACCGGTATCTTTGCGTCGAAAGCTGGCGCAACGAGTCCGAGAAAGCGAACCTGCTTTACTGGCAACTCACCTGCCGCGCCTTCTTCGCGCCGGACGAATGGGAGTGGTGGTTCGAACGGACCGGCTACACCGGCGACCACAGCTTTATTTATTTCGAGTGACCTGAACCACGAATCACACGGATTCCACGGATTATTCAGGGAAAATCAAGACTGAGTGCACATTGGGAAAGACCTCACGAAATCGCGAGGCATCCGGTTAGGGGTAGAAATTCTTTCCTGAGTCTGTTCGGGTATCTGTGCGATTTGGCACTTCCAAGGTTCAATTTTTCCTATCGTTTCAAACAACTTCTTACCGGACCAATCCGTGAAGCGGTCCGATCCCGAGTCAATGGCTTCCATGAATCCTCCTGGAAAACCACTGGTTCACGAAGAACTCAGCAAGCGGATCATCGGTGCGGCCATGGATGTTCTCAATGCACTCCGACCCGGGTTGGATGAAAAGGTCCATGAGAACGCCCTGGTTGTTGAGTTGCGTCTCCGCGGCCATCAGGTGGAGCAGCAGCGAGGGTTCCCCATCCGGTATAAGGGAAATTTGGTGGGAACGCTGATTCCGGATCTGATCGTTGATGATCTCGTAATTGTGGATACCAAGGTCGTCTCCACCTTCAACGATGCCCATACCGCTCAAATGACTGGTTATTTGGCAATTACCGGCCTTCGATTTGCCATCCTGTTGAATTTCAAGTCTGCGAAACTCGAGTGGAAACGGGTCGTCCGCTGATAAACATGAGGTTTTGCACACGGCAACTCTTTTGAATCAGTGTCATTTGTGTGATCCGTGGTTCGAAAACCATGAAAACCCCAGCCGCCATTTTGGTCGAGCAGCGCAAACCGCTGGTGATCGACGAAGTCGAGGTTCCGGTGCTGCGGCGCGGACAGGTGCTTGTCGAGATCCACGCCACGCGTGTCTGCGGATCGCAGATCGGCGAGATCGACGGAGTCAAGGGTCCCGATCGCTATCTTCCCCACCTGCTCGGTCACGAGGCGGGCGGCATCGTACTCGAGGTCGGAACGGATGTGACCCATGTTGCGCCGGGTGACCGTGTGGTCTGCCACTGGCGTCCGGGAGCCGGCATCGATGCGGGAGGATCGGTGTACGATTGGCACGGCAAGCCGGTCAATGCGGGCCCAATCACCACCTTTCAACGACACGCCGTCATTTCCGAGAACCGACTTACCAAAGTTCCCGCCGATACCGATTTCGAATTGTGCTGCCTTCTCGCCGACACCCTGACGACCGGATTCGGGATCATAAACAATGACGCCAAGGTCAAAGCGGGGGAGTCGGTTGTCATTTTCGGGGTGGGAGGAATCGGTCTCGGCGTGGTGCTCGGAGCCAAGCTTGCGGGAGCGGACCCGGTCATCGGCATAGATCTTCATGAGCACAAATTGGCCAAAGCTGCCGAATACGGCCTGACGCATCAGATCAATGCCTCGCGCGAAAACGCTGCTGATCGGGTGAAGGAGATTCTTGGTGGATTGGCCGATGTCACGATTGATGGAACCGGGAATCCCGGTGTTATCGAAACGGCCTACGACCTGGCCAAGCTGCGCGGGGGGCGCTGCGTGTTGTTTGGCGTGATGCCCCACGACCAGCGCGTGAGCATCCACACCCTGCCGCTGCACTTCGGTCGAATCCTCACCGGATCGGAGGGCGGCCAAAGCCAACCGGATAAGGACATTCCGAAGATTCTCGGCACCCTGGCCGCGCAAGGGTTCGATTGGCGGGGACTCGTTTCTCATCGGTCCGTGATGCAGGCCGTCAATGAAAACACCGCTGCAATGCGCGCCGGCTCGGTGGTGAATGCGGTGCTGCACATGCATCAGAGCCCCGCCGGGTCCTGATCGGAACAGGTTAGTCCGGGAAGAAAGCCAAATGACCTCATTTATCTCGAAGGCCGGATGGCGCGGAGTCGCTTTGATCTTCTGTGTGGGTCTTCTGTCGCACGGCCTGCTTTTGTTCAACGAAAATGTCGTTGGGGACGGATGGTGGGAGTTTTCGGATGTCGCGTGGTAAGGCGGCCCGACGGTGACGGCCCAGCACCTTGCCGAGGTGGGTCGGCCGCTGGATCTGGTTTACTACAAGCCGTTTTGTCTTGTCAGCGACTTCGCTTCGCGCGTGTGGCTGTCCAAGTTTTTCGGTTCCCTTGCCTGGATCGCCTCTGCGGTGATGATGGCGGGGGTTCTCGCACGGGGTGCACGGATTCCTCGCACGGTCGCGGTCGGGGTCGGCGCAAATGTTGCGGCTTGTCCGGTCTTCGTGCTGCTCGGGGAGTTCTCCTTGTGGATGTACACCTCCGCCGTTTTCCTCTTCTGGGTCGGATGGTCCATTCTGGTCTACCTTCCGCGCTTGCCGGTACGAAGTGCCTTGTTCCTGCGGCTTCCGGCCTTGGCCGTGTTCTTCCTCAGCTTCAATTTGAACTCGTTGCTCGTTCTTTTCTATTCGGTATGCATTCTCCTGATGCTGGTCCGTCTCCGCGGGATCGGTTTTCGCAGGTTTCCGGAACGGGCGCTTTCGCTTGCATTGCGAAAATGCGACTTCCTTTTGCTTCCGGTGTTATTCTGGATCTGGAGATCGCTGTTTTGTCCGAAGTCGGGACCGTATGTCGGCTACAACACCCTCGATTTCGCGCCTGGCAAGTTGTGGGTTGGTGCCGGAGAGGCGTACCGGCAGCTTCTCCTGCCCTGGGCCGAGGGGATCCTGGAACCCAGCGGCTGGATTTATGTTGCGGCTCTCGTCTGCCTGGTTTTCGGGTGGTTCCAGCGCCGCAGCAGGGCCAACGAAACGGTTTCCGCCAGGCCGCCGGTCGGGATGTTTTTTGCGGGTATCTTCCTTCTTCTGGCCGCGGTCTTCCCGTACCTTGCGGTGGGCCAGATCCCGTCGGCGGAAGGATGGTCCAGTCGCAACGCGATTCTCACGCCGCTTCCCCTTGCCTTGGCGCTGACCTCTTCATTCGTATTCCTGTCCCGCCGAATCTGGCCCGGATCGCCGAATGCGTGGCAACTTGTTGCCGCCGCATGGATCGTCCTCAGTACCGGCCAGTGTATCCGCAACTATCTTTCCTTGCAGGGTTTGGGGGCCAAGCACGAGACGATCTCGCGGCGGATCAACGAGATCATCGCGGGCGACCCCCCGGCATTGATTCAGCTCCGCGACTATTTCCGGCTCCCCGGCACAATCGACTCCTACCCTCCCGGCATCTGGACGCTTCTTCCCACCAAGGGATCAATCGACCCGAAGACCTTTGTGATCGAAACCGTCGCCTCCGCCCCGGATCAGGCGCGAAGCGATGATGCGGGCAGAGTCATGTACGAGCCGGTCTGGTTTGCCGTCTCCGGCAAGGGCTTGGCGGACGCGATTGAAGCCACGACGCTTGCTCACACCATGGAGGGAATCCCGAGGCAAGGCAGGCATGTGGGTCTCTTGGTCCGCCCGGTGCGGCAGGACGGAGATGCGGCGAAACTTGGCCTTGATTACCTTTGGACCAAATGGTTTGATCGTACCCAGATGAACAGGTTCCTTGCCAGCATTGCGACAAGTGAGTTCGGGGAACTTCCGCCTGTGACGGAGTAAGAGCCCGTTTTCCATACCGGAACCTCCATTTGACCCATGAAAACCGTCATCCTTGCCGGCGGCCTCGGCTCGCGCTTGAGCGAGGAAACGATGAACCGCCCCAAACCGCTCATCGAGATCGGCGGGCGACCGATTCTCTGGCACATCATGAAAATTTATTCGTCGTTCGGACTGAATGATTTTGTGATCTGTCTTGGTTACAAAGGCTATCTAATCAAGGAGTTTTTTGCGAATTATTTCCTGCACATGTCGGATGTGACGATCGATCTGGCAAGCAACAAGATCAATGTACATCGCAACGAATCGGAGCCTTGGAGGGTGACCCTTGTGGATACCGGAGAGGGGACGATGACGGGAGGCAGGATAAAACGGATCCGTCCCTATGTGGAGAACGAGGACTTCTGCCTCACCTATGGCGATGGCGTAGCGGATGTGGATGTCTCTGCTCTCGTTGAGTTTCATCGCAAAGAGGGCGCCCATGCCTCCCTTACCGCCATGCAACCGCCGGGACGCTTCGGTGCTTTGAGCGTTTCGGGAAAGCGCGTCGTCCGGTTCCAGGAGAAGCCCACCGGAGACAACGCCTGGGTGAACGGTGGCTTTTTCGTGTGTTCTCCGAGGGTGTTCGATTACATCGACGGGGATGACAGCGTTTGGGAGCGAGAACCACTCGAACGCCTTTCGGCGGAAGGGCAGCTGGCGACGTTTTTCCACAGGGGTTTCTGGCAACCGGTCGACACGCTTCGTGACCGGAACCATCTTCAGGAGCTTTGGGACGGCGGTCAGGCGCCCTGGCAAGTCTGGAACAGAAAATGAACCGCTCATTCTGGCGAGGCAAACGGGTATTGGTGACCGGCCACACGGGCTTCAAGGGCAGTTGGCTTGTTTCGTGGCTGCTCCGTGCGGGGGCGCGGGTGGGCGGCTACAGCCTGACTCCCGGGCCGGGGCCCTCCCTGTTTCGCGAACTCGGTCTCGCCAAGAGGGTGCAGCATCACATCGGCGACATCAGGTCCCCTGAAAAGCTCATCAAGGCGGTCAAGGATGCGGATCCCCAGATTGTCTTCCATCTCGCCGCCCAGCCGCTGGTGCGGGAATCCTACCGCAGTCCGGTACAAACCTATGCGGTCAATGTGCTCGGCACCGTGAACCTTCTCCAGGCAGTCAGGCTTACGAAGGGAGTGAAGGTCGTCATCAATGTAACGACCGACAAGGTCTACGCGAACGACGAGAAGGGCGTCGGGTTTAGTGAACACGCTCCGTTGGGAGGCCATGACCCGTACAGCAGCAGCAAGGCCTGTTCCGAGCTTGTGACCCAGTCCTATCGAGACTCGTTTTTTTCCAAGGAATCCGCCGTATGCTCCGTTCCGGTGCGGGTGGCCACTGCCCGCTCGGGCAATGTTGTCGGAGGAGGCGACTGGGCTCACGACCGCCTGATTCCCGATCTTGCCCGGGCATTCGAAGCCAACAGTGAAGCCTTGGTCCGTAACCCCGGTGCCGTCAGACCCTGGCAACATGTCCTTGAGCCGTTACACGGCTACCTGCTGCTTGCGGAATCATTGTGGTTCTCCCCGGACAACGCCACCTCCTGGAACTTCGGCCCTGCTTCCCGCCTGTCGAGGAATGTCGGGTGGATGGCAGATATGTTCGTGCGCGAGTGGGGGGATGGCGCCCGTTGGAGGGCGGACAGACGGAAGCATCCGCCGGAGGCGCGGTTGTTGAAACTCGATTCGAGGCGGGCCGCAGCAAAGCTGGGCTGGAATTGCCGCCTGTCGATCGGACAGACGGTCAGGTGGACGGCAGAGTGGTACAAGCAGAGGTGCAGCGGAGACTGCGTTCGCGATCTCACCGAAAGGCAACTGGCGGAGTACGAAAAACTCGTTTCATCGGCACGGTCATGAACGGATCCGAAGCACCGCCTTCCCCGAAACGGGACCGGACAAAGACCCTCTCCATCGTGGTGCCGTTTCTCAATGAGGAGACGATCATCGACCTGTTTTTCGAGGAAACCATGGGCAGGGTCGCCGAACTGGGAATGCCTTATGAGATGATCTGCGTCGACAACGGCAGCACAGATGCCACCTCCGACCGGCTGCTCCTATGGAGGACCAGGCATCCCGAGATCAAAGTCATCCGCTTTTCGCGTTATTTCGGCAAGGAGGCCGCCCTCACCGCCGGCCTGGACCATGCCTCGGGTGACGCGGTGATCCTGATGGACCCCGATCTTCAGGATCCTCCCGCGATGCTCGATGTATTTGTCTGCAAATGGATCGAGGGCTTCGACATGGTCTACGCCACCCGTCGCTCCTCGGGGATCGAGTCTCCGGTCAAGTCGTGGCTCAACCGTATGTTCTACCGGGTTTTCAATTTCGTCTGCGAGCAGGGCATTCCGTCCCAGACCGGCGACTTCCGGCTCATCGATTCAAAGATCGCGGATGTCCTCAGGCACACCCGGGAAAAGTCGCGTTTTCTGCGGGGCCTCACGACCTGGGCGGGCTTCAAAAGCCATGCCCTGTTTTTCGACCGCCCCGAGCGGCGCAAAGGAAAGTCGAAGTCCAACTATCTTTTCCTCTGGGCATACGCCCTTGATGCAATCCTGTCCTCGACCACCCGGCCTCTGCGCATCTGGGTCTACCTCGGATTCATGATCTCGGGGGCCGCGCTCATGGCTGCCTTGATCCTGATCATCAGAACCATGTTCTTCGGCAAGGACGTGATCGGCTACGCAAGCACCATGGTGACGATTCTTTTCTTCGGGGGATTTCAATTGATATCAATTGGCGTGGTTGCGGAGTACATCGGGCGTATATACCGCGAGGTCCAGAACCGGCCGCTTTATGTGATTGACGAATCCTTCGGAATCGCGACCGATCGCGTCCCGCCGGAATGCGGGGGAGGCGGCAACCCTGACTGATTAACAGCTTATGACGACATGGAAGCAATGCCGCCTCTGCGGCCATTCGGAACTGAAAACGATTCTTGATCTCGGGGAGCAGCCGTTGAGTGGTGTTTTCCCGATGCCAGATGAGGCGGACCCGGGCAAGTCGCCCTTGGAGTTGGTGCGTTGCGGCTCGCCGGCGTGCGGACTCGTCCAACTGAAGCACACGGCCGAGTTGGGGGAAATGTACGGTGCGACCTACGGTTATTTCTCGTCGATCAGTCCGATGATGGTGGCGCATCTGCTCGGGAAGGTCGGCGATCTTGCGCAGCGGGCCGGGCTCCGGCCGGGCGATGCCGTGCTGGACATCGGCTGCAACGACGGGACGCTGCTCAATGGTTACGGCAAGGATGCAGGTTTGCTGCGTGCGGGAATGGATCCGTCTGCCGCGAAGTTTGCAGACCGTTACGATCCGGACATCCGGGTTGCCTTTGACTTCTTTTCCGCGGCCGGGGCCGGGAAGCTCCTCGGGGACAGGAAGTGCAAGGTGATCACATCGATCGCCATGTTCTACGACCTCGACGACCCGCTTTCCTTTGTCCGTGACATTGCTTCGCTTCTCACGATCGACGGCATCTGGGCTGCGGAGTTGTCCTACCTTCCGCTTTTGCTCAAGCAACTGACCTACGATCAGGTCTGCCACGAACATGTGACCTACATCGGTTTACGCGAAATGGATTCGATCGCGCGGCAATGCGGGTTGCGGATACTGGATGTCTGGTTCAACGACATGAACGGCGGCAGCTTCTATTTCCATGCGGGGCGCGCGGACGGACCCTATATTGCGAACACGCCGAAGATCGAGGCCTTGCTTGCCGAGGAGGCTGTTCTTGCATCGGACGCCCCCTTCGCCCGTCTGCACAACCGGGTCCTGAACCATCGCGACGAGATCAGGAATTTCCTCGGTTTCGCCCGGGCCGCGAAGGCCTCGGTTTGCGGATACGGGGCATCCACCAAGGGGAACATCGTGATGAGCTACTGCGGCATCGGTCCCGGGGACCTTGAATTCATCGGCGACAGGAATCCGGAGAAGGACGGACGCGTCACGCCGGGGACACGCATCCCCATCGTGTCGCACGCCGAGCTGAGGAAACGGAGGCCGGATTACCTCCTCTGTTTCATCTGGCATTTGCGCAAGGAGGTGTTGGCCGACGAACGGGACTACATCATGAACGGAGGAAGGATCGTTTTTGTTCTTCCCCGTCTCCACATCGTCGATACGTCCAACTACGAGAGATATCTCGGGGCATCGTTCGAGGATCTTGCCTTCTCGATTTGAGCAGTTTCAATGGCCATTGCGGCTGGGCGGCTGGATCTTTCCTCGGGATGGGCACTTGTTTCTGGAGAGGGCGGCGGGTGCTGGTGACAGGCGCTGGCGGTTTTATCGGCCGCAGGCTGGTGCAGGCCATTTCAGCCCGCGGCGCCTGCGTCACCCGTTTGTTCCATGGGTGCGAGGGACGCAAGTTCCAACAGGGTGTCGGATGGCTGGCGGCGGGGATCACCGACCTGGGCGATATGGCCCATGCCGTTGGTGACGGTGATTTCGAACTGGTTTTTCACCTGGCGGCGGTCAACACCAATCGGGGCAGTAGGTTTCCTGCCTACGGCGTCTTTGAAACGAATTTGCGCGGAACCTACACGGTTCTTGAGGCGGCACGCATGGCGGGGAAGCAGCCGAAGGTGGTGGTTTTCTCCAGCCGTGAAGTCGAGCCCTTGCTGCGGCGGGATCCGGATGGACCCACCCATCCCTATGCCGCATCCAAGCTCGGTGCGGAACTTGCTGCCGCTGCCTATGCGGACACTTGCGGCCTGGATGTGTCCATCATCAGAACCGGAAATGCATACGGTCCCGGCGACTTGAATTTCGGAAGACTGATTCCCGCCGTGATCCTCTCGCTCCTTACCGGCGAGCGGCCCGTCATAAAGGGACCGCCCGAGGCCGTGAGGGACTACATTTACATCGACGATTTGATTGCGGCCTCGATGGAAACAGCCGAGAGAGCAAATGGAAACGTCCGGGGCGAGCGGGTGCATCGGCTTGCCACCGGAGTCCAGACAACTACGGCTTCGGTTGTCCGCAAGCTCCTCAAGCTCGCCGGCTGGAAGGATGTGGATCCTTTTCCGGGCGTTCCATTCGGCGGCGAGAGAACGGATGAGTACCATATTCCCGCACGTTCCGGGTCCAGCCCGGAAAAGTGGAGCGGGGTATCCCTCGACGAGGGGCTTGTGCGGACTTTTGCGTGGTACCAGCGGATCTTTCGAAGGTTTGGCGGCTCCGCTCTCAGGGAACTGGGGAAAGGCCATCCATGATCGTGGCTTTTCTAACCGTTTCCGCCGTCGCCCTGTGTGCGGCCTGGCTCCTGCACATCCTGCTCTGGCGGGTGCGACTTCCTTCGCGGCAACTGATGACCTTGCTATCGGTATTTTCCGCAGTCTGGGTTTTGGCCTCGGTCTGGATTCTGCTCTCGCCGGGATCGTTCGGTTTGGGGGATCGGGTTTCGGCTGCGGGATTCATCTACTTTGGCCTCCTCTATTGGTCCGCGGCTCTCTGCTATGTGATCACCTATTCCGCGATGGAGGGGGACAGTCCGACGCTGAGTCTGACACGGCACCTGCATCGCACGGGCAAGGGGGGTGTCCCGCATGAGGAGATTGAGGAGTTTTTCCGTCAAAGGCCGTTTGTCGGTGCCCGGGTGACGGCTTTGGTCGCGGACGGGGTTCTCGTCGAGGAAGAGAGCGGCTATCGGCTTTCGTCGGGGAGGTATCTGTTTTTCCGCGTGATCCTCGGCTATCGGCGGTTCGTCTTCGGGCAGGTAAAGGCGGGGGGATAGCAGCGATCGGGTTTTGCCACGGATTTCGCGTTCAGCGCAGATATGGGGTGCGAAAAATCAATTAATTCGGATCAGTGAGATTGGTTTCGTCAGTGGTTCGAACCCCGAAATACCATGGCGGTTGAATGGTTTTATTTGTCGAGCCCCATTGCGGCATTGGCCATCATGGTCTTGGTGCAGGCTGTTTTCCTTCGCCTGAGGCGCGGAGAGCGCTTTTTCGAGTCGGTGGTTCGGGGGTTTTCGGCGGGGCTGCTGGTTGTGCTTGCCCTGCAGGCGGTGTTGCTGCTGGTTTTTCCGCGCAATGCCGACCGTTGGGTATTGGCCCTCGTCGCCAATCCGGCCATCTACATCATGCTCGCCTACTGTTTTTTCAACTTCATCAATCTCGGCCAGGCATCGATCCGGATCCGCATTTTCAAGGAATGCGACGAGCGAGGTGGTTTCATCACACATGAGGAGTTGCGCACCGTGTATGACGACGAGCTGATCCGCAGGGCGAGGCTCGAGCGCTTGCTCGAGGGTGGCGACATCGTTTGCGAGGACGGCCGATGGAGGCTGGTCAATCCAAGACTGGTTCCGGTGGCCGTTGTGGTTTTCGCGCTCAAGAGGTTTGTCTTGCGCCGGGAGAGTGAATTCGACGGGATCGGCAAATGAGACTCGGACCCACAGAGGAGGTTTCGCCCGCCGCCGCCACGCAGGAAGCTCCCGTGTTTCTGAGTCTCTTTGTTGCCTGCTACAACGAGCAGGACAATATTCTCGGAACTCTGGAGACGCTGGTCCGTGCGTTGCGGAACACGGTTCCGTCCTTCGACATCATCGTCATCGACGACGCATCCCGTGACGAGAGCGTTTCCCGGATCCGGGGATTCATGGCGGAGAACCCCGGGGTTCCGCTCCGCCTGCTGTTGAACGAGCATAACCAAGGAGTGGCGACCAACTATGCGGAAGGAGCGTTCCGGGCCAAAGGCGAGTGGTACCGGATGATCTGCGGCGACAATGTCGAGCCGCAGGAGACCCTGGAGACGATCTTCAGGGCAATCGGGAAGGCCGAGGTGGTGGTTCCCTACACGGTCGAGATCCGCGGACGCAGCACGTTCCGCCGCCTTCTTTCCAAGACCTTCACGACATTGGTCAATTTCATCAGCGGGTACCGGATGCATTACTACAACGGGTTGCTGGTGACACGCGCCGAGTATGTGAGGCGTTGGCACTCGAACTCGCATGGATTCGGTTTTCAGGCGGACCTTCTCACCAGGCTGCTTTCAAAAAATCTCCCGCATCTCGAGGTTGCGGTCTACGGCAACGAACGGGCCACGGGCGAATCCAAGGCCTTGACGCTCCGCAATCTTGCCTCTGTCGCGCATTCGTTGCAGAACATCGCGATCCGCCGCATCTCCAAAGCTCTCTACGGCCAGTGCTGATCGGCATCGATCTCGACAACACCATCGTCTGCTACGACGCGGTTTTCGCCGATCTCGCTTCCGAGGCAGGCCTGCCGGAGGAAGTCGCGGCAGCGGGCAAGCAGGCGATCCGCGACCATCTCCGCCGGGCGGGCCGCGAGGAGGAGTGGACGATGATGCAGGGACTTGCCTACGGCAGGCGAATGCCTGATGCAGCGCCCTTTCCCGGCGTGTTGGAGTTCATGGCGCAGGCGGTCGGGCTTGGATACGAATTGGCGGTTGTCAGCCATCGCACACGCCAACCGATTCTCGGGGACCCCTTCGACCTGCATGGCGCTGCCTCGGAGTGGCTGGTCCGGTGCGGCGCGGACCGTTTGGCGCGGATCTTCCTTGAGGAGTCCCAGGCATCGAAGGCCGCCCGTGTCCGCGATCTCGGATGCGCGGTGTTCATTGATGATCTTTCCGATTTTCTCGGGCGTTCTGATCTTCCCGTTTTGATGAGAAAGATTCTTTTCGTTCCCGTGGAAAGCGGCGAATGTCCCGGATTCGAGACGGTGGGGAGCTGGGAGCGGATCGCGAACCTCTTGTTGGCGAGGTGAGTGGCGACTTTTTGCTGTCGGCCGAAGTCGCTGCGTGGTTGGAGCACCGGGGTTTCACCCGTGCCGAGCGGGTTGTGGGGGGCAGGAACAACCGGTTGTTCCGGGTGTGGGGCGGGCGTGGCACGGCGGCTCTCAAGCTTCATTACCGGGGAGGCGGTGACCGCCGCAACCGTTTTGGTGTGGAGAGGTCGTTTTACTCGTTGGCCCGAACGCGCGGGGTTTCCGCTCCGCTTCTGCTCGACTCCGATGAGGACCTCGGAGCATGTTTGCTCGAGTGGGTGGACGGAACTCCTGTGGGTGCAATCAACGGGCAGGACCTCGAAGATGCGGCGGGATTCCTCACCGGAATGAATGAACCGGTTCCGGCGTCGTCCGAAGTACCGGTTCCGGCGAGTGAGGCCTGCTTTGCGACGAGGGACCATTTGGCGCTTCTTGATGCCAGGATCGACCGCCTGCGCGAAGCGGCCGAGGGAGTTGCTGCGGTCGGGGATTTTCTTGAGTCGATCCTGTTGCCTCACGTTGCCGAGCTTCGGGTACGACTGGAGGGTGATGTCCCGGCGGATTTCGGAGCGGGTGGGGGGCGGAGGATTCTTTCGCCTGGGGACTTCGGTTTTCATAACGCCATGCGGCGCGATGACGGGCGTCTGGTGTTTTTCGATTTCGAGTATTCCGGATGGGACGATCCCGCGAAGACCGTCGCGGACATTTTCCTGCAGCCCGAGAGTCCTGTCGCTTGGGGGTTTCTTGAAGGATTCTGTGCCAAGCTGGATGGATGGCCGGATCTTGTGCGGAGAGTGCGGGCTTGGGTTCCGTTTTACGCCGCGAAATGGGCGGTGATTCTTCTGGGTCCGATCACGAACCAAGCCGCGGAGAGACGCCGTTTCGCGGGCGAGGGGACCGATGCTGCAGCCGTCGTACGCCAACAGGAGAAAGCGAAGGAAGTCATCCGTCGCGGGAGGGAATTGGCAAACCGGGGAGCCTGATGGATTTGTTCACCGTGCATTGTCACCATTGCCATGCCGCAAGCGCGGCCGCAGGAGTTTCCGCCATTGAGGGAGGCGTGACTTCGGATTGTCGGCCTTGGAACGGCACGGTCCGCATCGCGGTCTGTCCCGCATGTGCGGCAGTCCAGGCGCCAATTGATGACGGATGGAGGCGCGGGGTCGATGCGATCTATCGTGAATACGACACCTACGCCGCGGCGGGTGGCGAGGAGCAGAAGGTAATCGGAGATGATGGTTCCGAGGTCCGCGCGAGATCACGCGTGATCATCGAATGGTTGGGCAAGCTCGGCCTGTTGAGGGACAGGGGTGCGGTGTTGGATGTCGGTTGCGGCCGCGGGGCGTTTCTTGGCGAGTTTTCCGCGGGTTTTCCGGGATGGGATCTCGGAGGAACCGAGTTCGACGATCGAAACCTCGGGATCCTGTCGGGGCTTCCGTCATTCACAGGGCTGCAGACCGCGGCTTTCGGTGATCTGGCCGGGGAGTTCGATTTGATTTCGATGATCCATGTTCTTGAACACATCGAGGATCCTGTTGCCTGTTTGTCTGCCTTGCGCCGACGGACGCGGGAGGGCGCTCTTGTTTTGGTGCAGGTGCCGGACTGGTTGGAGAACCCGTTTGCTTTGACCATCGCGGATCACGCTACCCATTTCACTGCGGACGCGCTGCAGCGGGTCGCACGGCGGGCCGGATGGGAGCCGGTTTGCGAACCGCTTCATGTGGTTCCCAAGGAACTGACCTTGCTGGCGAGGGCGGTCGATGTCTTGGCTCCGCAGGAAGGCATTGCTCCCGCGGATGTTGAAGCCTTGCTGGCAGGTCGGATTCACTGGTTGGAGGGAGTGCGCCGCAAAGCGAGGAAATTGCGGGAAGATTCCGGGAGTTTCGGGATCTTCGGCACCGCGGTGGCTGCGACTTGGTTGGTGTCGAGCGGCGGGCTGGAGGCGGATTTTCTTGTCGACGAGGATCCGAGCCGGATCGGAAGCACCCATCTCGGAATACCGATCCTCGCTCCATCAGATGTTCCGGAAGGATCAGATGTCTTCATCGGTCTTGCGCCGGCGGTATCCCGGCGGCTAGCCGGAAAGTTCTCCGGATGTTCTTCCCGATATCATCCGGTCGGAGAAATGGCTTGATCGTGACTCTCATCGTCGGTGCGGATGGTTTGATTGGCAGGGCCTTGCTCCGCCTTTTGTGTGACGCGGGGGAGGAGGTGGTCGGCACGAGCCGCAGGCCGGGGAGCGGTTTGGTGGAGTTGGATTTGCGGGAGCCTGATTGCTTTTCCGTTCAGCCCGGAATTCACACGGCGGTGCTCTGTGCGGGGATCGGGTCCTTGGCCGAGTGCGCCTCGGCCCCCCTTGCCACCGCAGCGGTGAATGTGGACGGGACGGTGAGGCTTGCGAGGTCGCTTGCGGATGCGGGCGTGAATGTGGTGCTTCTTTCGACCAATTTGGTTTTCGATGGTGCGACGGCGTTTCCGACACCGGGTGATCCAGTGAGTCCGTGCTGCGAATACGGTCGGCAAAAGGCGCGGATGGAGCGGGAGCTTCAAGGGCCTCGTTTTGCGATCCTTCGCCTGACGAAAGTGACCGAGTCTCTCGGTGGCAGGTTCCGTGCCTGGCGGGATACGCTGCTTGGCGGGGGCGACATCCATGCCTCTTCCGTTCTTCGCTTTTCGCCGGTATCCCTTGCTTCCGTTTGCTCGGTGCTGGCCGCGTTGTCGCGTCGCTTCGAGCCCGGTGTGTTCCAACTCTCCGGCGAGCGGGATGTTTCGTACTTCGAAGCGGCGTTGGAGTGGGCTTCTTTTCTCGGTGTCCCGGCGCGACAGGTCAGGCCCGATGTCGATGCCGCAACTGCGCTTCTGGATCCTATGCCGAGGCATGGCACGCTGGCCCTTGCCTTGCCCGCCGCGTGTCCGGCTCGCAACTTCGCGGCGCACGGCACTACGCTCATCGACTTCCTCCGCTCGCTATGAACGGCCCCGCCGCCACAACCGCGATCGCGGGTTTTTTTTGCCCTACGAGTGTCTAAAAAGTAAATAAAACATTTAAAATCAGAGTTTTCCTGGCTGGGTGGTGTCGCGGTTGAGTTTGTCGCAAACCAATTTGCAGAGTTTGGCGACGGCGGGGTCGGCGATCCGGTAGCGGACGCCGGCGGCTGCTTGCGGCGGGCCAGCAGGCCGGCCTCGTGGGGCAGTTTGAGTTGTTTGGGGACATTCGTCTGGCTGGTGGACATGGCATCGACGATTTTCGAGACGCTTTTTTCGCCTGCCTTGAGTTCCCGGATGATGGCGAACCGGCCGGAATCCGAGAAGTCACGGAACAGGCGCGCCACGCGTTCGAGCTGGGAGGCAATGAGTTTTCCCGGACCGGAACCTGGTCCGCGGGGAAACCGTTTGTAAGCATAACCGGATGCGCCTACTGTTTGTCACAATCCCATTCCGAAACCAAAGCGAGCCATGAACACCACTGCGCACCAAGTCCGTCAGTCCCTCCAGTCCGGCAAGCGTCTTGCGCTGATCGATGTCCGCACTCCTGTCGAGTATGGGGAGATGCACATCCCCGGGTCGCGGTCGATGCCGCTGGATCGGCTGGATCCCGTGGCGGTGAGGGAAGCGGCGGCGGGGGCGGAGGCTTGTGTGTTGGTGTGCCGCAGCGGCAAGCGGGCGGAGACCGCGCTGCGCAAGCTCGAGGATGCCGGATGCCGGAATCTGGCGGTGCTGGAGGGCGGGGTGCTGGCCTGGGAGTCCGCTGGTCTGGAATTGGAGCGTGGCGGCCGCAAGGGTCTGCCGCTGATGAGGCAGGTGCAGTTGGTCATCGGCCTGCTGGCGTTGGTGGGGTCGATTTTAGCTCTGACCGTGCACCGCAATTTTGCTTTGATTCCGGCGTTTCTCGGGGCGGGGTTGACCATGGCCGGTGCCACCGGTTGGTGTGGTCTGGCCGTCGCGCTTTCCAAGATGCCGTGGAACCGTGCCTCGTGTTGTGGGGCCGGCAAGTCCTGCTCGGTGTGAGGGCTGGGAGTGGGTACCGAGTACATCAATCTTGAGACAGTCATGTTTCTTCGTCAGATTTCCGATGCTGCGTTGGCGCAGAACGCCTATTTGATTGGTTGTCAGCGCAGCGGAGAGGCTGCGGTTGTCGATCCTGAGCGTGATGTGGACCGATATCTTGAAGAGGCACGGCGCAACGGGCTGCGGGTGACGGCAGTGGTGGAGACCCACATCCATGCTGATTATCTGAGTGGCGCCCGCGAGCTCATGGAGCGTCATGGGGCAGTGGCGTATCTACCCGGGGAAGGGGGGGCTGACTGGCAGTTCGAGTGGGCCAAGGGTCATCCGGATGCCCGATTTCTTCGGGGAGGGGATCGGTTCCGGATCGGCAACATCGCCTTTGAGGCCGTATCGACCCCTGGTCACACGCCCGAGCACATGTCCTATTTAGTGACGGATATGGGGGGTGGTGCCGACGAGCCGATGGTATTCCTGACGGGGGATTTTTTGTTTGTCGGAGATGTGGGGAGGCCGGATCTGTTGGAGAGCGCGGCTGGTCAGGCCGGGGTGATGGAGCCTAGCGCGCGGACGCTTTACGCGAGTCTCCGTGCCATGGCGTCGATTGCGGATCATGTGCAGGTGCTGCCCGCGCACGGAGCTGGGAGTGCCTGTGGCAAGGCACTGGGGGCGGTGCCGATCAGCGTGATGGGGTATGAGAGGCGCTTCAATGCGCCGTTTCGCGAGGCGCTTGATGGGCCGGAGGATCGGTTTGTAGAGAGCATTCTCAGCGGGCAGCCGGAGCCGCCGCTGTATTTTTCACGGATGAAGCGAGACAATCGTCTGGGTCCTGCGCTTTTGGCCGAAGGTCGTTTGCCGGTGCCGCGGCGCATTGGCGTAGCGGAGCTTGTGGAGCGTATGGGGTCCTCCGCCATTTTGGACCTGCGTGCGGATCGTGCAGCCTTCGCGGAGCGACATGTTCGCGGTTCGCTCTTTGCGCCGCTTGCCGGGGGCGTCCTTTCTGTTGTGGCGGGTTGTTATGTTAAGGAGGGGCGTCCAATCGTTTTGGTAGTTGAGAGTGATTCTGCGGTGGACGAGGCCGTGAGGCAGTTGGTGCGGATCGGTCTGGATCGTGTTGAGGCCTGGATTCCTGTGCAGGAGGCACTGCATGATGCGGCGGTCACGCAAGCTTATCCGCGGATTTCGTCCCAGGATCTTCCCGCGGGGGCGGTGGTGCTTGATGTGCGTGGAGCTGGTGAGTTTGCCGCCGGCCATGTGGCGGGTGCCGTCCACATCGCCCATACCCGGCTTGCGGAGCGGTTGCGGGAGGTTCCAGAGGGCAAGCCGCTGTACATTCACTGTGCTGGGGGAGGGCGTGCAGCAGTTGCCGCCGCATATCTTGCCAGTCTTGGTCGGGAAGTGGTGCATGTGGATGGCTTGTTCGGGGAGATTCCAGCATTGCTGAAATCTTGAAGAGCGGCGCGTTCATGGTTGGTGATGGGTTCAAGAAACAATCCGCTTCTATCGTATGAGTCCTTTGGCGATAGCGGGGGCGGTGGGGATTGGGCTCTCTCTGGGTTTGACGGGAGCGGGAGGGAGTATTTTGACGCTACCGGTTCTCGTCCATCTCGCCGGGATGCCCCCGCAGCAGGCGGTAGGCCCCAGTTTATTGATTGTCGGTCTTGCGGCGTTTGTGGGTTGCCTTCAGCGCGCGCGGGCCGGGGATATCCACTATCGAGCGGTAGGGATGTTTGGCGTATCGGGTGCGGTGGGGGCGGTGCTTGGTTCCCGGTTGACTCCCTTGCTTTCGCCCGATGCCCTGATGCTCGTGTTTGCGGCTTTGATGGGGTTGGTGGCGGTTCGCATGTTCAGGCCAATCGGTTCCGAACCTCGTCCGTTGCCCGAGTGCAAACCGGTCCGCTGTTTGGGTGCTGGCCTTATCACGGGCATTCTTACGGGATTTCTTGGGGTTGGTGGCGGATTTTTGCTGGTTCCGGCCTTGATGAGATTTGCGAGGTTGCCGTTGAAGATGGCCGCCGGCACCTCATTGGCGATCATTGCGGTCAATGCTGCGGTTGGTTTCCTGAGTCACCTCGGGGCAACTCCCATCCCTTGGACCTTGGTGGGGGTTTATTCGGCGCTTGCGGCCCTCGGGGCGTGGGGAGGGGGCGCGATTTCCTCGCGCCTTCCCGGGCAAGGGTTGCGTAGGGCATTTGCTTGGCTTGTTGCAGCCACGGCGGCCTTTGTGGTTTGGAGGGTGGTGGGGACCTGAGGACGAATTCTCAAGTTTTTCCGCAGAAAATTTCCCCTCGCGGCCGTGGCAATCCCCGAAAGGCACCTTGGTCAACTCCTTGGGTGGCTTCCCGCTGAGTCTTAGTGGCTTCGTCTGGCCCCTCTCCAAGCGGGCCCTGGGGCCGGGTTTGGGCTTGACAGGGGGGCTCTCGGCTGGCTTGCCTACGGCCTC
>CAZMUK010000002.1:0-63602 GCA_964569415.1 uncultured Luteolibacter sp.
TGAAGTCATTGCCGGCGCCGTTCATTTTGTAGAAATGCAGGAGCATCGGCCGACAGGTATCCTTCCCTGCCGCGCCGCGCAAGCGCCATGCGGCGGGCGCTTTCGCTTGCAACCGGGGAGGGCCTTTCGCGAAGATGGACTCGTGACAAACGGCTTCCCCCCTGCGCCCGCACGCCGGCGGCCTCGCCCGTTGCGCGGTGGCGCCTGCGCGCTCGCGGCCCGCATCGCCATCGCGTGCTGGGGGTGCCTGCCGGTCGCGGCCCAGACATCGAATCCCGGTTCCGCGATCCCGCGGGTGAGTGTTCCGGTGCAGACGGCCCGTCCCGCTCCCCCGCTTTCCCGTTCGTCCGCGCCCTCTCTGTCGCAGCGGACGGGGCCGACAAAGTATCCGTGGAAGCAATTCATCACCTGCACGATTTTCTGGGTCGGCGAAGAACCCACCCAGAACAATCCCACCCCCAACGACAAATCCTCGTGGGACACCAAGTGGGTCGACAATTTCGGAGGCTACGATGATCCGGATCCCGCCGCGCGGATTGCCGATCCCGTCACGGGTGATTTCCGCCCCAAGGCATTTGTGCCCGGGCTCAACCCCTTTTATGTCGCGCTGCCTTACAATGATGTGCTCGACTACAAGACCCACAAGCCCGAGGCCTCACGGGTCATTCCGTGGTTTGCGGCGATGCGTCCGGAGCCGGGGGACACCGTGTGCAAGGGTCGCTGGGTGCAGATCTATCGGGGGCGGAAAAGTTGTTACGCCCAATGGGAGGACTGCGGTCCGTGGGAGACGGATGATTGGCCGTATGTATTCGGCAACAAGCCCCCCAAGACCAACCGCAACGGTGCCGCGGGTATCGACCTGTCCCCGGCGGTGCGCGATTACCTGGGGCTCAAATCCGGGGACAAGGTTCACTGGCGTTTTGTCGAGGCCTCGGCGGTGCCGCCCGGGCCTTGGTTGCGCTACGGGCGCGGAGGAGGAGGGCCGGCGGGCGGACCCGGCATCGAGGCGCAGCGGCAGCGGCTTGAGCAACTGCGGCTGAGGCGGGACGCCGAATTCCGGAAAAAACCCCTGAACCGCTGAGCGGCGCGGGGGCCCCGGGGATTTCCTCGGGAAAAGGAGCATTCTTCTTGACGCCTCCCGCCCGGGAGCGTATCACCCCCGCCCCGCAACCCCACCGCAGCTGCCATGGCCCACGCACAAGTCATTCTGAAGGAAAAAATCCAAGGTCTCGGATCCGAAGCCGATGTCGTGAAGGTCCGTGCCGGGTTTGCCCGCAATTTCCTCATCCCGCAGGGCAAGGCCTACGAGGCGACCCGCTCCAACCTTCGTCATGTCGAGGCTCTCAAGGCCGCGCGTGCGCGCCGGGAGGCGCAGGAGCTCCAGGATTTCCAGCAGCTCGCCAACCGCATCTCGGAACTGCGTCCCAAATTCACTCTCTCCACCGGCCAAGGCGGCAAGGCCTTCGGTTCGGTCACCAGCATGGATATCCACCGCGAACTCGAGGCAGCGGGCATCGTCATCGACCGCCATGCGATCGAGTTGGAGAAGCCGATCAAAAAGTCGGGCAAGTCGGATGTGAACATCCGTCTGCATCCCCAGGTCTCGGTGCTGCTGACCGTCTCGGTCGAGGCGGGAGAAGGAGCCGGGGAAAGCGAAGGCTGAGCCCGCTCCGCAGCGGTTGCTGCGCTCGACTGAAAGGCCCCCGATCCGGTTGCGGATCGGGGGCCTTCGTGTTTCCGCGAACTCCAATCGCAGGAACTCTTCTCACACCAGCCCTTGGCGCAGGGCCTTGGAAACCGCCTCGGTCTGGGATCTCACATGCAGCTTCCGATAGACCGAGCGAAGGTGCATATCCACCGTGTGCTGGGAAATGGCGAGTTGGTCGGCGATCTCCTTCTTGATCATTCCCTTCACGAGGTAGCGCAGCACGCTTTCCTCGCGGGAGGTCAATGGCTCGATCTCTTCCACCGGGCCGTGTTTGGCAAAGCCTTCGAGGATCATCGACGCCACCGGAGCGCTGAGGGCGGGCGCGCCGTGGAGGACCGCGCGGATCCCGTCGATGATTTCCGAGGGTGCGGAGCTTTTGAGGATGTAGCCGCTGGCTCCGTTGCAGATCGCGCGGTAGACCTTTTCGCGGTCGTCGGAGGCGGTGAGCACCACCACTTTCATGCCGGGCACCGCGGCGCGGACTTCCGTGAGGATTTCGAGACCGTTCTTCCGCGGGAGGCTCAAGTCGAGAAGCAGCAGTTCCGGCCGGTCGCGGGTGAAGCGGAGTTTCTCGTAGAGTTCCGCCGCGTCGCGAAAAGACTGGGTGCATTCCATGTCCGGTTCCTGATCGAGCAGGCGTTGGAGTTGCTTGGCAAAAACCATGTGGTCTTCGACAATCCAGATCGGATGAACAGTGGTTGCAACGGGGGTCTCGGTCATTGTTTTCAGTAGGGGTTGGATGACCGGAGGATGGTGGATTTTTGAAAAAATCGCAATCGTTTCCTTTGAAAACCTAAAACTTTTTTAGCAAAAAATGCGCAATCGCGTAATGGCCTAAATGCTGATTTTCAGCAGGTCAGGCCCAGAAGCCTTTTCACGGCCTCGCGTTTCAGGCGGAGTTCGCGCCACTCGTTGACGAGGCGGCTTTCGTCGAGGATGCCGCAGCCGGACGGGATGCGGATTTCCGGGGTGTTCCACCAGGCGCCGCGGATGGCGACCACGGCGCGGAAGCGGCCGTGGTCGAGTAATCCGAAGGGTGCGCCGAAGCCCGGGGGGCAGCCGAGGCGGTTGCGCCAGCCGAGGAGGCGGCCGAGGGTTTCGGGGGTCCGGGGCAGCGGACCGAGGGCCGGGGTGGGGTGGAGCAGGGAGAGGAGGGCTTGCGGCGGGGTGATTTCCGGCAATTTCAGCCGGATTCTCGTGCAAAAATGGATGATGGAGCCGAGCCGGAGTACCTCGCGCGGGGAGCGGGTGAGGATGCCGAGCGGGGAGAGTTTCGAGGTGATCGTATCCGACACATAGTCGTGTTCGCGGATTTCCTTTTCATCGGCCGCGAAGGCCGGTTCGTCTTCGGCGCGGGCGGTGCCGGCCAAGGCCATGGTTTCGAGGGTGGTCCCGGCGAGGTCGAAGAGCAGTTCCGGGGTGGCACCGGCGAAGCCCTCCGCGCCGTCCTGCCAGCCGTAGGGCATCAACGGATCGGCGGCTGTTCCCGAGGCCGCGATCAGGGCGCGGATCCCGTCCGGATCGGTGAGACCGCACTCGGTGAGGACCGGCACGGTTTTTTCAAAAAGCCCCGAGCGGATATCGGCCACGATTTCCTGAAACACGGCGGCGAAATCGGCGGCATCGAGAGGCTTCCAAGCGGGAGGGCGGGTCGATACGGGCGGGTGGAGCTTGGGCCAATCGGCCCGACGGATTCGTTCCACCCGGCTGGGGATGCGCCAAGGGGTGGGCGAGGAAAGCGCGTAGTCCTGCAGGTAGAATGCCGTGGCCGCGTCCCCGGGCGAGGCAGCGGCGGTGAACGGACCGTGGCCTTGAACGAGCGTGTCGGGGTCGATTGCGAGCCATGCGATCGGATCCGGGGGTGCCTGCATGGTGCGTGGCGCAGGATGGGGCGGTGCTGCGGACCCTGCAAGGGGCATTGTGCGTGAGGCCTGTGCGCCGGTGGACGCGGGCCGGGCCGGGATGCGGGTTCAGAAGGCGTCGCGGATGTGGTTCACCGCGGGCAGGCAGCCGTCCTTGACCAGCACCTCGATCACATCGAAGCGCCACGGCAGTTGGCGGGTGCCGAGCTTGCGCAGCCAGGCATTGGCGCCGCGCTCGACGAGGGTCCGCTTGCGGGCATCGACCGCATCGAAGGGGCGGATCGTGGTGTCGTGGCGGCGGGTTTTCACCTCGATGAAGAGCAGGAGCGATTGGTCGCGTGCGACGATGTCGACCTCGCCGCCCTTGCGTGCGCGGAAATTGCGCGCGAGGACCCGGATGCCTTGGGCGCGCAACCAGTCGGCGGCAACGCGTTCACCGAGCGCGCCGAGGCGCGCGGAGGACAGCTTTTGGCCGTCAGCCTCCGTCAAGCGGCAAGGGCAGTTGTGCGACCGGCTGAAACGAGCGGCGATGGTGGCGGCAAGGTCCGAGAGCACGGAGAGCTTCAAGGTGCTCTTTGGTGCCATAGCCTTGGTGATTCGCAAAGCCGAAACCCGGGAATTCGCGGTCGATCTCGCGCATGATGCGGTCGCGCCCGACCTTGGCGATCACACTGGCGGCGGCGATCGAGAGCGAGAGGGTGTCGCCCTTCACGACCGCGGTGTGCGGCACCGGCAGACCTTTCACCGGCAGGCCGTCGACCAAGCAATGGTCGGGTGCGGGGTTGAGTTGTTCGACCGCGCGTTTCATCGCCAGGTGGGTGGCGCGCAGGATGTTGAGGCGGTCGATTTCCTCCGCATCGGCCAGTGCCAGGGCCCAGTGCACTTGTGGGTTGTCGGTGAGCCGCTTGTGGAGATCCTCGCGTTTGCGTGGCGTGAGTTTTTTCGAGTCGTCGAGACCCGGGCAGCAGAACCCTTGCGGCAGGATCACGGCTGCGGCGGCCACCGGACCGGCGAGCGGGCCGCGTCCGGCTTCGTCGATGCCGGCGATCCGGAGCAGTCCATCGCCGAGCAGTCGGAGTTCGAGCGAGAGGTCGGGCATGGTGTCGGCGATGCCGTCATTCGGCGGCGGCGGCGAGGCGCGCGGCCATTTCCTCGCGTTGCAAGGCGCCGGTGAGTTCGTCGAATCCCCCTTCCATCACGCCGGCGAGGTCGTGGGTGGTGAGGCCGATGCGGTGGTCGGTGACGCGGGATTGGGGGAAGTTGTAAGTGCGGATTTTTTCCGAGCGGTCGCCGGTGCCGATGAGGGATCGTCGGTGGGCGGAGGAGGCCTCTTGTTGTTCGCGCAGTTTGCGTTCGAAGAGTTTTGAGCGCAGGATGCGCAGGGCGGTCTCGCGATTCTTGAGTTGGGAGCGGCCTTCCTCGCAGCGGACCTGGATGCCGGTGGGCAGGTGGAATACCTGCACGGCCGACTCGGTGCGGTTCACATGTTGTCCGCCCGCGCCGCCGGAGCGGCAGACCTCGATGCGCAGGTCCTCGGGGCGGATTTCCACATCCACCTCCTCCGCCTCGGGCAGGACGGCGACGGTCACCGTCGAGGTGTGGATCCGTCCCTGGGTTTCGGTGGCCGGCACGCGTTGCACGCGGTGGACGCCGGACTCGTATTTCATCGTGCGGAACACCTGATCACCGGAAATTTTCAGCACCACCTCGCGGAAGCCGCCCACTTCCGAGGGGCTGGTTTCGAGCACCTCGCATTTCCAGTTCCGGCGGTCGGCAAGGCGTTGGTAGGCACGCGCGAGTTCCGCGGCGAAGAGCGAGGCCTCGTCGCCGCCGGTGCCGGCGCGCAGCTCGACGAGTGCATCGCGGTCTTCCGTGGGGTCGGCGGGCAGCAGGGCGTATTGCAACTGGTTTTCGAGTTCGGCCGCCTCGCGTTCCAGTTGCGGGATCTCCTCGGCGGCCATCGCGGCGATGTCGGGATCGTCCGATTTGGTGAGGGCGCGGTTGTCCTCGGTGCGGCGGCGTGTTTCGAGGAGTCGGTCCCAGAGTGTGAGGGCGGTGCCGATGTGACGGTGTTCGCGCAGCAGTTCCGCCGCCTTGCGCGGTTGGTCGAAGAGCGCGGGATCGCCCACGGCCTCCTCGAGTTCCGTGAAGCGTTTGCGGTTTGCGGCAATGAGCCGTTCCAGGTCCATGGCGGGCGGTCAGCGGGAGGCGATGACTTCCATCGTGAACCCCTTGAGGTACCCGGTTTCCGGCAAGGTGACGAGCACCGGGTGGTCGGCGCGCTGGCTGTGTTCGGCGCGCAGGCGCAGGGCCTTCTTTGCGTCCACCGAGGCATCGGCGATGTTTCCGAGGAACTGTTCGCGCGACGCGTGGTGGGAGCAGCAGAAGCTGGCGAGGATGCCGCCCTTGCCGAGCAGGTGGAGGGCGCGGAGGTGGATCTCCTTGTAGCCGCGCATCGCATCGCCCAGCGATTTTTTGTTGCGGGTGAAGCTCGGGGGATCGAGCACGATCAGGTCGTAGTCCGCCGATGCCTGTTTGAGGAAATCGAAGACATTGTGTTCGAGCACCTCGATATCGAGGCCGTTGAGGGTTGCGTTGCGGCGTGCCGCCTCGCAGGCGTGTGCGGAGATGTCCACGGCGGTGACCTTGGCCGCACCCGCCTTGGCACAGGCGAGGGCGAAGCCGCCTTGATTCGTGAAGCAGTCGAGCACGCGCCGACCTTTCGCAAAGGCCGCCACCCGGTGATGGGACTCCACTTGGTCGAGATAGAGTCCGGTTTTCTGCCCGTTGCAGAGATCGACCTCGAAGCGGATGCCTTCCGCCTCGATCACGAAGGGGCCGGGATCGGTGCCGTGCAGCATTTCCACCTTTTGGTCGAGTCCTTCCGCCTTGCGGTGCGGGGAATCGTTGCGCAGCACGATCGACTCCGGTCGCAGCGTCTCGACCAACGCGTCGCGCAGCAGGTCGCGGCGCAGGTCGAGTGCGAGGGTGAGTAGTTGCACGCAGAGGTGGGGACCGTAGCGGTCCACCACCAAGCCCGGGATCCCGTCCGACTCGCTCCACACCACCCGGCAGGGGGCATCGCCGAGGCCGATCGACTCCCGGTACTCCATCGCTTGGCGGATCCGGCGGGTGAAGAAATCCACATCGAGGTCCTGGCGGCGGCGGGAGAAGCGGCGTGCGACGATTTGGGACTGCGGGTTGTAGATGGCCGAGCCGAGCGGGCGGTCGCGGAAATCCTTGAGGCTCACCACATCCCCCGGTTGCGGGTCGCCGAAGGTTTTGCGGACATCCGCTGCGTAGACCCAATCGTGGCCGTGGAAGATGCGCGAGCGGGGTGCGACGACAAGACCGGCCATGCGCACGAAGGCTGCCCGCCGGAAGCCCGGCTTGTCGAATGGGAAATGTAGCCCGGCACGCGGATCGGCGGGCCGCGCGACCCATGGAAATTCCTCGACATCCCCCCTGCCCTGCTGGGAGCGTCCTGCCGCCGATGGACAAGCAACCGATCCCCGGAAACAAGATCCCGCGCGCGACCGTCGGCGCTGCGGCGGGGACAGGTATCCGCGGTTTTGCGGGGTTTCCCGCTTGGTTCGCTCCCTTGCTGCTGGTGGTGGCGGTGACCCTCCTTTGGTGCGTCGGCACCGGGATTCACGGGATGGCCGATCTGCGGATGCCCACCGTGTATCTTGATCAGGAGAAGGGCGATGTCATGGATCAGCTTGCCCACATCCGGGCGGCGCGTGACGGAAATTTCCTTCCCGTGGTGCGCAAGGAGGTTCCGGAGGTAGGCGCGCCCTTCGGTTCGAACTGGAGCGACTGGCCCCTGATCGAGGAGATGCAGTTCCTCGTGATGGGTTGGCTCGCGCATCCCTTCGGATTGTTCGGCTCGCTCAATGTCACCATGCTTCTCGGGCATGTGTTGGCTGCCTTGTGTTTCTATCTGGTCGCGCGCCACGAGCGGGTGGCACCGCTCTGGGCCTTTGCGGGCGGACTTGCCTTCGGTATGGCTCCGGTGATTTTCTCGCAGTCTCCGCATCACACGACCGTCCAGCTTTGTTGGCATCTGCCGCTGTTCCTGCCCGTGATCTCGGTGATCGGCTCCGAAGACGGGCTGGGCTTCGGCAGCCGGCGCTTCTGGTACTGCATCGCGGTGGCCACGCTCACCGGTCTCAAAAATCCGTACTTCACCTTCCTGTTCTGCCAACTGGTCATGATCGCCGCCTTGATCGCCCAATGGCGGCGCCCTTCGGTGCCGCGATTCGCGAGTGCGCTTGCGGTGCTTGCGGTGGCGGTGCTGGCCTTCGCCGTGATGAATCTGGACACCTGGGTCTTTCGATTGGAACAAGGCCCCAATCCCGCGGCGGTGTCGCGCGAGTACAAGTGGCTCGAAATCTACGGGCTAAAGACCGTGGACATGGTGGTTCCTCCGGTGACCCATCGCCTCCAGGAGTTCGCGGAACTGGGCAAGAGGCACCTCGCCGGCCGGGCGATCCTCGACGAAGGATCCTACCTTGGATTGCTCGGCATCGCGGCGCTTGTCGCGCTGTGCCTTGCCGCGGTGGCGGCGGTGGTGCGCAAGCGCTACGAAACCTTTCCGGTCGAGGCCTGGCTGGTCTTCTGGGTGCTGGCGTTTTTCACGACCGGCGGGCTCAATCTCGTGGCGGGCCTTTTCGGCCTGACGGTTTTCCGCACCGGATGCCGCTTCAGCATTGTCATCCTGCTGCTCGCCTTGATGTATGCGGCGCGGCGCCTGACCGGATGGAGGGCGGACAAAGGAGCGCAGGCGGTCGCCTTCCTTGTGTTCTGCGCGGTGGTGGTCATCGATCAGGTTCCGCGGGCGCCGGATGCCGATGCCAAGGCCGCGATCGCGAGGCAGGTCGAGTCCGATCGCAAGTTCGTGGAAGACATCGAGGCCGCGCTTCCGGCGGGTGCGCTGGTGTTCCAGATTCCGATGATGGAGTACCCGGAGGCCCCCTTGCCCGGCATGCCCTCCTACGACCATTTGCGGCCCTATCTGTACAGCACCGACCTCGGTTTCTCCTTCGGACAGATCAAGGGGCGGGAGTTGAGTGAGTTCCACCAGTCCCTCTCCGGAAAATCCGTGCAGGAAGCCTTTTCCATGGTTCTCAACCGCGGCTATCAGGCCGTGTACATCAACCGCAACGGCTTTGACGACAAAGGGGCGGCGCTGATCGACGAGTTCCGCAAGTTCGATGGCTTCCGGATCATCGAGAGCAAGGCCGGCGATCTCGCCTGCGTCTTGCTGGCGCAGGCGCCGAAGTGAGCCGAGTCGGGGTGTGGCGACGGGGGGGCGGGACCGGATGCCCGGTCCTTGGCGGGCCGGTGGACGGCGCGAGCGCACTTTGCTCTTGATTCCCGATCTCGGGCTGCGTAGCCCTTCCCACGCACATGGGCCAGCAATCCAACAAAATCATCAAGCGGCGCCGCAGGGCCGATTATCTCAAGCGCAAGAAGGAGCAATTGAAGCTCGGAGGGGGTGCCAGGAAGGCCTCCGCGCCGAGTGCCGCACCGGCTAAGAAGACCGCTGCCAAGAAGGCTGCAAAGAAAGTCGCTGCCAAGAAAACCGCGAAAAAGACCGCCAAACCCAAGGAGGAAGGCGGGGCCGAGGGGGCGTGAGGATGGCCGTGGGTGGTGTTGGGCGGCGTGGACCGCGCACCTGCGTGCCATGGAGCTGCTTGCGCAGGACGAGTGCCCGCGCGTCACTACTCCGTATCCGGATTCCGAGCTGACGGCACAAGTTCGGGAGCTTCGGCGGGAACGCCCTCGGGATCATTCCCGGTGCCAGCAGACTCAGCCTCGTTGGGGGTCGGCGCCGCAGATTGCTCCGGGCTTGCCGGGTTCGAGAGGCTTTCCAGATACTTCGAAGCGGCATCGAGCAGTTCGGGGTCGCTCATCGTTCCCCGGTCTTCCAAGCCCGCGTAAAACGCGAGCAATTCCCGGCAGCGTTCGCTGACTTCGCCATCGTGGTGACCGAGCAAGGCCATGCAGGCGCGGACTTGCAGATCCCGGTCCCCGTTGAGATTTGCGAACTCATCGAGCAGGCGTCCGGCCAGAGGGGCAGGCAGGTTCGCCTCGGCCGCGAGTTGCGAGAACACCTTGGGCTCCAGGATGAGACCGTGCACCATGGCTTCGAAGCGCTCGTCGATGCCGAGGTCGCCGCGCAGGACGATGCCGAGCAACTCCTTGGCCGCCGTGGCCTCGTCGATGGTCTGATCCTGCAGAACCCGCTCGACATGGACGAAGACCTTGCCCTGCTCCTGTTGGCGGCGCTCGGTCTTGGCCCGCTGCTCGCGGTACTGCTGGAGGCGATCCGCACCAGATCCCTTGCCAGCAGCTTGGCCCCTGCTGCCGCTGTCGGTGGCGCTACCGTGGCGCTTGCCGTCGGAGGCCTTCCCGTTTGCCTCCGCCGCATCAGGGATCTGCGAGTCCAGTTTTTGCAACAGCAACCATCCCGCAACCCCTGCGAGAACGACAATCACAAGTGCCGGCAACCAGAGCCGCCGGATAGGATCCGGGGAGCCGGCGCCGCGCGAACTGCGCGAGGGAGAGGCCGGTGTGCGCCGGGAGGTCATCGGGGTGATGGAACAGACCCGTACCCGCTGACGCAAGGCTGCATGAGCGGGGCAGCCTTGCGGAAGCAGAGGGAATCAGCGGAAATCCTGCTTCACCGTGTGGTCGAATCCAGCGATGCGGATCACGATCTCACGACGAGCGATGGCCGTGTTCGGCTCAACCTCAATGGTCACAAAGCCCTTTCCTTCACCTTCCTCTGTGATCGGAACCTCGCTGGGCTCTTCAGCGGGAATGATGGTGGGGGGCTGCGTGGGGTCCGCGTTGGGAATTGTCTGCTCTTCCGCGGGCGGGCCCCCGAACCAAGGGACCGTGGCTCCTTCTGAATCGATTTTGGCGCTCACCCAGAGCAAGCCCGCAGGAAGAGTAACCCGCCACTTCCCTTCCGCATTCACGCGGATCTTGTAGTAGGTCCTTGCGGCAGGAACCAACTTGGAGAGAGGTGTGACCGAAATGAAATCCGGATTCGCGCCCCTTGTGTTCGGAACCACAACCAAATCGCCTCCTGCCCCGGTGGTGGAATAGTACCCGCGGACCTTGCCTGCTTTCTGCAACACGACCGCATGACCCTTCGCAGGAAACCCGCCGGCGAAGCGGAGACTCCGATACCATACCTCGAAAAGTCCGCTGGTGCGGTCAAAGACCACCGCAGAGGAATCCGACTGATCGCGCGGGATCACTACCCGGCCGTCGGTCGACCAGGTGCCGACTTTTCTCTTGCCATCGAAATCGCCGCCGATCCAACGGAGGATCAGATTGTTCGAGGAAATCTTGAAAGGTGCGGCGGGCAAAGACGACAAGCCCGGGTCCACATATTTCGAGCCCACGAAATCCCGCTGCTGATCGAAGCCGGAGTCGTTGGATCCCTGCGAACCGAGACTGGCATACCGGGCGGAGCCGCCGATATCGCTGAAGGCTTTGTCTTTAAGCTTGAGGGAACCGAGGAGGGCGGCGTTCCCCAGGGTGGTCCCCATCGCAAGAAAATCCCCCTCCAAGGTCGGAAGCACCGCCGATCCCCTCACCGAGCCGGGTCCGTAGAGCAGGAGCGCGATCTTTCCGTTGGCTCCCACCTTCCCGGTTGCCACGATTCCGCCACGCGGACCCGCGCTTTTTCCGGATCGGCTGATGTCCGCTGTGACCTTGTCGCCCTCGATGAAATAGTCGGCCGCCGGATTCACCCGTCGCAGGGTCACGGTCTGCTCCGGCCCGAATGCGGGGCGAAAGGTTCCGCTGATCACATACAGGCCGCTGCTTTTCGTCAGAAGCATCTCCACACCCTGGGCGCCGTCCCCGGAGCCGATCTGACCCGAGAAAGTGCCCGTTGGGTCGATGATCCCGCGGAAAGAGACCGCCGGGCCCAGCCCTTGAAGGCGGGAAGAGAACGCTCCCGTGGCCGTCAGGCGCAGCGATTGTTTGTAGGTGAGTCCCGCGACCGGATCGCGCAGCACCCCTTCGTACTCACCCGCGGATTTGGCGCCGGGGGCGACACCCGTGCCTTTGGCGAATGCGAGCGTGGGGAACAACAAGAGAACCAGTGCGCAGGATTTCATCGGAGAGGACAGTTGGGTTTGGTTTCGGGGGACAATGGTCAAGCGTGTGAGTAGGGCGGATCGCATTGGTACTTGATCCGCCCCGTCACGCCTCTCACGGAGGCGGCAGGTCGAGCGGGGGGAGGACGCCGTCGCCACCGCTGGATACCGGCATCGTGCCGCCGGAATCCATGCCGCGGACCGGGCGACCGGTGGGGTCGATCAGTTGGGCGGTGAGAAAGACCACAAGGTTGCTCTTGATGGTGGTTTCCGCCTTCGACTGGAACAAGCGGCCGAGCAGCGGGATGTCGCCAAGCACCGGAACCTTGTCCTCCACATTCTGCACATCGTCGCGCATCAAGCCACCGACCGCCACCGTGTAGCCGTCGTAGATCGTCATTTCCGAGTCCACGCGGCGGACCGCGAAGACCGGTTGCTCGATGCGGTTCTCGGTGATGGTGACATTCTGGGCGCCGATCTGGAGGCCTGCGGCATCGAGGATCGGCACCGAGGTCTGGATGGGACTGCCGTAGTTGATGAAACCCTCGAACTCCACGATCTCCGGGACGAACTTGAGGTTGATCAGGTAGTCGTTTTCGCCGACCGTCGGTTCGACTTCGAGGGTCACGCCGGTGTTGCGGGTTTCAAATGCCGTAGGAGTGGCCGGGGTGGCAATCGGGGTAGGCGGTGTGCCACCGCCGCCGAAGCCGCCGTTGGTGTTGCCGCCGAGGTTCTGCGGGATTTCCGGGGGTTCGAATTCCGTCGGATAGATGAACTCGCGGATGATCTCGATCTTCGCCTTGCCGCCGGTCTTTGCGGTGACCGAGGGAGCCGTCATGAGGTCGACCCCCTTCTTTTGCGAAAGGCCGCGCATGATGAGTTTCACTTCGCCGTCCGTAAACAGCCCGGTGAGCGAGGCGATGCCGGGAGCGACGTTGAGGACCTGAGCGGTGCGGTCGGGGTTGTTGAGGAGACCGTCGATGCTGTTGCGGATGATGGCGCCATCGCCCGAGCGGTTGCCGGCGGTGACGATGTTGCTGACATTGAGGGTGCCGTCGGTCGGGACCCCGGGGATCAGCGGACCGGCGAAGTCATTGCCAACGCGCGGAGTACCGTTGCCGATCGAACCGCCGCTGCCGAAAATGGAGTTGCCGCCGAACATTGGACCGAAGGGGCTGATGATCCAGTCGAAGCCGAGTTCCTCGCCGTTTTCCTGGGTGATTTCGACAAACTTGGTGGTGATTTTCACCTGCTTGCCGCTACCCTTGCTCGTATTCTCGATGAGGGCCTCGACTTGGTCGATCTGGGAGGGCGTGTTGCGGACGATCAAGACCGTACCGCCGCCGGTGAGAGTGGCGGAGCTCCCATCCACGGCGAAAGAGACTCCTGCTGCGGTGAGCAGATCCTTGATCGGCTTGCGGGGCTTGATGAGGTCCTTGGAGCCGCCCTGATCGGTTTCGTTGAACGGGTCCCCCCCTCCCTCGGGAGCTGTCGAGCCTTGCTGTTCGAGCGACGACTGAAAATCGGGCGGTACCGAGAAGGTGCGGGTGACGAGGTCGTCATCCTCCCGGAGCGGGACGAGTGTCACTGCGTAATCATCCACCTTCACCTTGAGGCGGGTTTGTTCGCAGATGTAGTCGAGCACTCTCGCGAGGGGGACATTGGTGAGGACCAGTTCCTTCACCTTCAGGCTTCCCGGGTCCTCGGCCGGGAGGGCATCCGTAGGTTCGGTCGCGCCTTCGGCGGCATCGAGACCATCGCCGGACCCGCTTGGAGCTGTTGCCGTGGCACGCGGTTTCCGGACCACGATGTTCACCCCTTTGCGGCCCGGGTCCAATTCGAGGACATCGAGTTCACGCGAGCGCTGGCGGAGGAAGGCCACCGCCTCCTCCACGGTCGTTTCCTCGAAATTCACTTCCGGGATGATGATCGAGCGGAGTTTCTCCGTCAGGTAGGCCATGCCCGAATCGTCGCGGGTCGGCAGGCCGGGGGCGGTGGCGGCTTCCGGAAGGACTTCCGGTACTGACAATTCCCAAGCTGCGTCCACTTGCGAGAGCAGTTCGGCGCGGGTTTGGTCGTAGGCGGCCTTGTAGTAGTCCCTCTTGGCTTGGGCCACCCGTTCCATGCCGCGGCGGGCGGCCGAGTTGTACGGATCCACGCGCAGCGCGCTCTCGTATTCCTTCAGGGACTGGTCGTATTTGCCCAGATCATAGTTCCCTTCCGCCATGTACAGCGAGCGGCGGACCTTGTCGACATTCTGCGTGTGTTCGTAGGTCAGGGCCGGGTTGGTGCGGATCGGGTCGTCGAGGTAGGCCAGCTCGCGGCGGGCCTCCGCGTTGGCGGGGTCGACCTTGACCACATCCTCCAGCAGCGTGCGGGCTTCGGCGTATTTGCCCACTTTGCGGTGCTGCATCGAGAGCGCGACGCTCGCATCGGAGAGGTGTTCGATGTAGCTGCGACGGCGGTCTGCGAACATCGGGGCATCCGGGACGAGGGTGAGCGCCTGCCGATAGCGGTCCACTGCCGTCTGGTATTCCCCTTTTGCGTAGGCATCGCGGCCTTCGCCGAGGAGGCGGTCGCCATCGTACACCGCTTGTTGGCGGCGGACCATTTCGCGTTGGGCGAGGCTGCTGTAGCCGCCATATCCGCCTTCGCCGGCCATGGACGGCATCGAGAGGGGAAGCAGGAAGAGCGAAACCGGGAGCAGGCTGCGGCCGCGGTGGCGGGTCGAGGGCGTTTTTTGCATAACTGGCTGGGGGTTTTTTTACAATTCGGGGCTTGCTTGGAAAGGGAATTCTTCGGGGTCAATTCGGCGGCGGAGCTTGTCCCGACGGGCCTTGCTGGCCGGCAAGAATGCGGACGGTTTCGCGGGCGCCGGACTTGTTGGTGAGTTCGATGGTCACTGCATCGGCGCTCACTTCCTTGACGAGGAAATCCTTCTGCGGCGCGTCGGGCGGGAGTGCGAAGGAGGTGTTTTCCTCCACCTTGAATTCCTGTCCCGAGCGGCCGAGGGCTTCGAGGGACAGCACCGCGGTGCGGTCGAATTGCACGAACCTGTCCTTTCGGTTTTCCGAGAGTGGGGCGGGGATCTCGTAGGTTTTGCCCTTCTTGTTCGGTTTTTGGTCCTCGATCACCGCATAGGTCACCATTTCCTTGAGGCCGGTGGACTGCCGGGTTTCCTCGCGGGACTCCATGCGCAGCAGTTGGAAGCGCTTGTCGAAGAACAAGTTCCCGGGGGCGATTCCCTCGGTGATCGGGGTCTGTTCCACCACCACCCAGCGTCGGTTGCGCACCTGTTCGAGGCGCAAGGGCACGGTTCCCTTTTCTTTGTCGGGGTATTTCGGAACCAGCACCCAAGCCGTCCTTTCCTCGCGGAGAAAACGGAGTTTCGCGATGAGGGACGGGTAGGAGCGCGGGTCGTTCGGGTCCGAACCAGCGTCGAACTCCTCGCGGTTCGGGAAGCCGTCCTTATCCGGATCCCGGAGGGGGGAATCGGCGAAACCCGGATCGATATGGTTGTCGATCCACCACTGGTTGGTGATTGGCGGGTGGATTGGGGCGCTGCCGGCGTCGAGCGGGTCGACTACCTCGCGCGGGTCCTTCTTCATGAAGAGCGCGATGCCGGTGAACAGATCGATCGCCCGGGGAGCGCCGTTGACCGTGACGGTGGCCTGCTTCCATTCCCGGGCCTGGCTCAGGGATTGGAGCGCGCGCGGGACGCGGTCGGCTCCTTCGACGGCCGTTGAGTCCTTACCGGATCCGCGGAGGCCTGCGGCGAACTCCTCATCGGCCTTTCCGATGCCCAGCCAGCCCCAGCCGCCGAGCGCGACCGCGGCGAGGGCCGCGATGCCGAGCAGGATTTTTTCGAAATGTTTCGGAGGCGTCATGGGAACGTGGCTTCAGGGGGTCTTGCCGGGCGAGCCGGGGAGTTCCTTCGGAGGGAGGAAGCGCATCAGGTCGATGCGGAGGAAGACTTCCAATTCTTCCCCGCCGAGGACCTGGATGAGGATGGGTTCGTCAGAGGCCGGGGCTGGAGCTGCCGGAGCCGGAATCGGCGGGGCGGGCGATCCCCCTTCCTCGATCAGATCGACGGCGGTCGCGGTCGCAGGGGTTTCGCGAATCGGCCGTCTCTCGACGAATTTTGCATCGGTGGTGAGTGGCGGGGTTTTGCGTTCGTTGCGGATGCGGAGGCTGCGGATCACCAAGTAGTGATCGGGCGACTTGCCGATGGCCGTGATGAGGCGGCGCACGGCGTCCTCGTTGGCGCGGAAGGAAAGTTCCAGCGGCAGTGCGCGGGCCACATCCGATTTCCCGGGTTTGAACTCCTCGTTGCGTTCCTCCGGCAGGCCGGGTCGGTGCAGGTTGGTGAGCTCGGACACCCGGGCTTCGGAGAGCATCCGCATGAGGCTGCGGATGGCCGCGAGTTGGTAGTCGAGGATGCCGGCGGAGATCTCGACCGGTTTCTCGGTGGCGTATTCCTGAAAGCCGCAGAGAAAACCATCCGGCAGGGCGATATTCGCCGCGCCGAAGTCTTCGCGGATTTGCTCGTTGGCTTTCTTCAGGTGGTCGAGGAAATCGTCGGAGGAAAGGGCTTTCTCCTCTCCCGGGCGGAAGCGGTCGAAGGCTGCCTGGAGTTCCTCCACCGAGTTGCGATATTCGGCGAGTGCCTTGCTTTTGCCGTCGCGGTTTTCCGCGGTGGGGTAGAGGTCGAGGGACTCCATCCGTTTCGCTTCCTCGGCATCGGCGTCGAAGCGCGCCTTGTTTCCCTCGTAGCGGCGCGATCCGGCGAGGCCGAACATCAGCAATCCGCCGGCCAGAACCGCGGTGGCTGCTCCGAGGCCGACGCCGAAGCTATGTTCCTTGATCCAACTCATGAGCGGGTTGCGGGGGTGGTGGCGGGAGAGGGTTGGCGTTTTGGCGGGACGGAAGGTCTCATTTCGCGGCCACATCGCGGGCCAGGGGGAGGGTCAGCAGGAACGGCACCGCCAATTCTTCGGGTTTCTTGCCTGCCACATTGCCCGGGGTTCCGATGGTCACATCATTGGTGATCGGGGTGGCTTTGCCCTTCTTGTCGGTTGTGGAAAAAGAAAAGCACGACGAATTCTTGCGGAGTTGCTCGACCATGTCGGTGACGACGCGTTGGTTGCGTTCGCTGGAGCGGAGCAGTCCGCGGATGAGCACCGCATTGGCTGCAAGTTCCGGTGCCTTGGCGCCGCCGCGAGCGGGGCGTTTCACCTGTCCGCTCGATTCCGGGGTCTTGTCGAGCAGGGCCGAGGTCTGAGCCTTGGCCGAGGCGAAGTCCCCCTTCACCACCGAGGCGCCGTTTGCCGCGTTTTCCACGGTGTTGCGAGCACTGGTGTTCGCCGGGTCGAAGCCCGCGAGGGGTTCCAGATCGGTGATCCAGACCAGCGAATCGGAGAAGGTGTTGCGCAGTTCCTCGAGCAGATCCGGCCAGAACGAGTGATCATCCTCGATGGAGGCATAGGCGTCGGCGACTTCGCGGAGTTGTTGTTCCTGTTTGAGCAGGCGGGTGACCGGAGCGCTGTAGCGCGAGATCGAGTCGAGTTGTTCCTTCATCGAGCGCGCCTGCTCCTCGGCCTTGGCAGCGGCGATGTTGCGACAGACCGCCCAGGCTGCCATTCCCGCGAGAAACACGGCGGCGGCGGCGACCAGAAACGGGCGGCGGCGGCGTGCGGCGCGGGCCTTTTCCACCACCGAGGGCACCAGATCGATATTGATTTCCGATTTCCCGATGCCGCGCAGGCCGAGGCCCACCAGTTCCCCCATCAGGTGGCCTTCGCGTTGGATTTCGGCGGGGTCCACCCCCTTGCCGACGGCGAGGCCGACCACCGGGTTGAAGAACTCCACGGGCAGGCCGAGTTTCTCTTCGAAGAACTCCAGCGTGAACGGGAGATTCGCCCCGCCGCCCGCGAGCAGGACCCGACGCGGTGCGCTGCCGCCGTGCTGGCTGCGGAAGTAATTCGTCGTGCGCGCGATTTCCGCCGGCAGGCGGCTCAGTGCGTTGCGGATCACCATCGCGAGTGCCGCGACCGCCTCGTCGAGTTGTTCCGTATGGCCGCCGCCGAGGGCGACCAGGCCGTTGGACACCTTCTGTTGTTCCGCCTCGAGGAAGGAAATGCCGTATTCCTTGGAGATTGCCGAGGTCACCGAGGATCCGCCGATGCCGATGCTGCGGGTGAAGAAGCGTTTGCCGTCGACGTAGAGCAGGTTGCTGGTGCGGGCTCCGATATCGATGAGCAGCACCGTTTCCGCGCAATCCGGGTAGGCGGCGCGGAATGAGTTGTAGAGGGCCATCGGCGCCACATCCACTTCCGCGGTGCCGAGTCCGCTGTCGCTGACCGCCGCATTGATTTCATCGAGCGCCTCGCTCTTGATCGCCACGATCACCACTTCCTTGTCGGCGGTGCCTTGGATCAGTTCGTAGTCCCAGACCACCTCGTCGAGCGGGAAGGGCACATGCTGCTGCGCCTCGAATTTCACCACTTGGTCGATGTCTTCCTGCTCGAGCGGGGGCAGCTTGACGAAGCGGGTGAAGACCGACTGACCGGAGACCGCGTAGCGCGCCTTCAAGCGGCCGACCTTGAGTCGTTGGGCGAGGTCGTTGATCGCGACCCGCGTCTGTGCGGCGCGAGTCGCCTCGAGGGCCGGGTCTGCGGCGACCGACTCCGATCCGTAGCCCTTGAGCACGAGGCCGCCGGATTTCGAGACATCGAAGACCGCCATGCTGATGCGTTGGGATCCGATGTTGAGCGCTACGGTCGTTTGGGATTCGGCCATGGGGAGGGAGCGGCGGGGAGGAGAGGGTTTCGCGGGAACGCGCGAGGGGCCGCGTTTCCTGAGGGCGTGTTCAGCGGGCCGGTTTGGCGATCTCCGCGTAGCGGTCCCACCACATCGGGGCAAAGGGTGTCTGCGACTTGTCGAGGAGCGGCACCGTGTTCGACTGCGAGAGGTTCGCACTGCCGCTGGTCCACCACTTGTCGCCCTTGGTCGACTCGCTCGCGGCGACCACTCCATTGACCAGGACTTCGTAACCGACGCGGTCGATGGAATTGCGTCCGGCCTTGTCCGATCCGGTAAGCCGTTTCACCGAGGCGGGTGAAAGATAGGCCGAGACATACACATCTTCATTCAGCGGGACATTCACATGTTCCACGTCCTTGGTGAGCAGCAGGAAGCCGCGGGAATCCGGGTTTTTCGCAGCGACGAACCACTTTATGGTGATGCGTTCGCAGGCCTTCGACTTCGGTTCCGGGCTGAGCGAGACCCGGATCTTCGCCTCGATTTCCAGCCAGTCCTTCGGGGTGAATGTCTTCTGCTTGCCTCCCGAAAAATTCGGGGACGGGAGGTCGTCGAGTTTCGGTTTATCGGCCTCGACCTTCGCCCGCTGGGCGGATGCGGGGACGGCGGAAATGGTGAGCAGGGCGAACGCGAGCGACAGGGGGATGCTCCGGGAAAGATCTATCATCGGTGGGGATTTTCCCAAAACCTACGAATCCGTTCCGGGGCTTGGCCAGAAAAAACCCATGGTTCGGGGGATTTTTCCGGCCCTCGCGATCGCGGTGGTTCCGGTTCCGATTGACGGGGAAGGTCGGCGGGCGCATCAGAGGGGTGTGAAGCCCGACCTCGCAAAGTTTGCTGCGCCGCGGGTGGTGGGCAGTGTCGGGTGCCGGGAGGCGCTGGCCGGGCTGGACCCCACCGAGGTCCGGGAAGCCTGTGATGTAGTCGAATTGCGGCTCGACAGCCTGGCGGCAGGGGGGGGTGCCGGGGCGGGGCTCTGGGCGCATCTGCGTGGCGTGCCTCTGCTATTCACCGCGCGGAGTCCGCAGGAGGGAGGAGTGGGTGCGCTGGGCCCGGGCGAGCGGATCGCCCTGCTGGAAATGGCTTTGCCCGATGCGGCGATGGTCGACCTCGAGGCGGCCGGGATCGATGAGGCCGAGGCCTTGCGGGGCGAGTTGCGGGAGCGGGGGGTGCCGTGGATCGCGTCGTTTCATGATTTCCGGGGCTTGCCGGATGCTGGGCAAGTCGCGAGGGCGGTCGGGCGCGCGCGCGAGGCTGGTGCGGCCGCCTTCAAGCTGGCCGCGAGGGTGTGCGAGCCGGGGGATTTGCGGTGGCTGGCGGATTTTCAATGCGAGGATCACGGCCTGCCGGTCGCGACGATGGGCATGGGGGCTCTCGGCCCGGTGTCGCGCCTGCTGTGCGCGCAATGCGGGAGCTGCCTGAATTACGGCTTTCTCGGTGGCGAGGCCACGGCACCCGGCCAGTGGGATGCGGCCTTCCTCAAGCGAGCCATCGCGGGGCTTGAACCCTGGCATAGGGAAACCGCGCCGGGGGCCTGAGGCGGGGGAGCAGGCCTCACTCCACGATTTCCACCGGAGCGGGCGGCAGCGCGGCGAGGAAGGATTTCCCGTAGCGTTTGGTCAGGATGCGGTTGTCGAGGATGCAGACGGTGCCCCGATCGGCCGCGGTGCGGATCAGCCTGCCGACCCCCTGGCGCATTTTCAGCACCGCCTCCGGCACCATGTATTCCATGAAGGAGTTTCCTCCGGCTGCCTCGATCGCCTCGAGTCGCGCGGCCGTGAGCGGGTGATCGGGCACCGAGAACGGCAGCCTGGTGAGCACCACATTCGAAAGCGCCTCGCCCGGCACATCCACGCCGGTCCAAAAGCTGTCGGTACCGAACAGCACACTGTGGATGTCCTTGCGGAACTCCTCGATCATCCGATGGCGCGGCATCCCCTCCCCCTGCACCAGCAACCTCCAACCCCGTTTCCGGAAAAACCCCTGCAGTCGACCCGCCGCGGCACGCAAGGTGCGGTGGCTGGTGAAGAGCACGAAGGCCCGGCCCTCGCTCTCCTGCACCGACTCGCGGATGCCTGCGGCCAAAGCCTCCTCGTATTCCGGCGCGTTGGGTTCGGGCATCGATTTGTGGATCCGCACCCGCATCTGCCGCTCGTAATCGAAGGGACTGCCGATGCTCAGCGCGCGGGCCGACTCCGCCCCCACCCTGCCGCGGAAATACGAAAGCCCGGGATCCCCCACCCCGAGCGTCGCACTCGTGAGAATCACCGGCCGGCCCGACTCGAAGAGCAGCGGCCTGAGGCGGTCGGCGACATCCACCGGCGCGGCGTGCAGGCTCAACTGTGTTTCCTCCTGCCCGGCCTTTTCCACCCAGTACACACTGCCCTCGTCGCTTTGGCCGAGGAAGGTCTCCACCGCAAGCTCCGCCTCGCGCAGCCGGCGGGATGCTTCAAGCAGTTCGGCGCGGGTCATTTCCGACGCGGCATCCTCCGCAAGGCCATCGATCTCCCCGCGCAACAACTCGAGCGGGGTGGCCAGTTCGTTTTCAACCTCCAACGGGGTGCGCACCCGGAACTCCCGGGCCGGGCCCGCCTTGGTCGCGCGCGCCTCCACCGCGTGGAAAAACCGCTCCGCCGCCACCAAGGCCTCCTCCACCGCGCGCAACGGGCCGACCTTGCCGAAGGGCTTGAGCAATCCCTTGCGCGACCGCGGATGGTACAGTCTCTGCAGATCGAAACGCAATCCGCTCTGTGAAACGCGCAAGCCCAGCTGCACGGCCGCCACCTGCTCGATCGTGTGGGCCTCGTCGAGGATCGCGAAATCCTGCGGAAACAGGAACCCGTTCAGATCCTCCACCGCCTCCTCCATCCGTTCGGCCGCATCGAGCAGGGCGAAGAACAGCGTGTGATTGACCACCACCAGCGACGCCTCCGACGCGGCCTTGCGGGCCTCTTGGAAAAAGCAGTTGCCGCGCGGTCCGCAGTGCCGTGCGGTGCAGACGCTCGCCTCGCTGCACACCTGCGTCCAAACCTTCGGGTGCGGTTGGAAATCCATGCCGCTGAGGGTCCCGTCGCGGGTGGTTTCCGCCCAGCGGCGAATCTGCTCCAGCTCCTGGTTTTCGCCGGGCGTGAAGAGGTCGCCCGATTGCTCAAACGCGCGCTTGAGGCGCAGCGGGCAGAGATAATTGTGCCTGCCCTTGAGCAAGGCCGCGGGCAATTCCGCGTCGAGCAGCTTGCGCAGGATCGGGATGTCCTTGCGGACGAGTTGCTCCTGGAGGTTGATCGTGTGGGTGGAGATCACCGCCTTGCGGCCGGTGTCCATCGCGAAACGCGCCGCCGGAAGAAGGTAGGCGAGCGACTTGCCGACCCCGGTGCCGGCCTCGGCCACCAAGGTCGAGGAGGCCTCCAGCGCCTCGGCCACGGCTACCGCGAGTTCGAGTTGCTGCGGCCGGTACTCGAAGTCCGGCGAACGCGAGAGCAGGCCCTTGCGGGAAAAGGCCGCGGCCACCGCATCGGTGAACCCGGGAACCGGCCTGCCTTCATCCAAGGAAATCATCGCCCTCCCATCGCTACCCTGCCGCAGCCCTCTGCCAAGCCGCAAGTGACGCGCGGCGGCCGGCATCCGCACCGGGGGATCATTTCAGCAAATCCAGCATGGGCTGCGGCCAGACACCGAACACAAGGGTGGCGGCCACCAACAACCCCACGCACACCCGGCTGAGCAAAGGAAGGCGCACCGGCGGACGACCGGAGGCATCGGCCCACCAGATCGCGCGCACCACATTGAAATAATAATAAAATCCCGCCGCGGCGCCGATCACCGCCACCGCCACGCCGACCCACAATCCCGCGGCCACCGCTTCGGAAAACACCAGGAACTTGCCGATGAACCCCGCGGTGAGCGGCAAACCCGCCAAGGCCGCAAGCAGGATCGTGAGCGACACCGCCAACCCGGGACTCGTGCGGCCCAGACCGTTGAAGTCCGCCAAGGACTCGCCATCACGCTGGATGCGCACCTGCGCCAGAATGAAAAACACCCCGAGCGTCATCACCAGATAGGAAGCGAGGTAGACCGAAACCACCTGCGCCGACCGCGGACCGCCCGCGGCGAGCGCCAGCAGGAGGAAACCGGCGTTGGCTATCGAGGAATACCCGAGAAGACGCTTCACATTGGTCTGCGCCAGCGCACCCAAGTTGCCGACCAGCAGCGTCGCCAGCGCCAGCAGCGACAGCACCCCGAGCACCGGCCCGCGCACGGATTCCACCGCCAGCACCGGATCGAGGAAACGCAGCAGAAGCACGAAGCCGGCCGCCTTCGAACCCACGGAAAGAAACGCGGTCACCGGCGTGGGCGCCCCTTGGTAGACATCCGGGATCCAGACCTGCATCGGCACCGCGCCGACCTTGAAGCCGATGCCCACCAGCACCAACGCAGTGCCGAACAGCAGGGCGGAAGGTCCGGCGTCACCCGCGAGCGGCCCGCGGATCCCGGCAAGGGCCATCGTGCCGGTGGCGCCATAGACCCAGGCGATGCCGTACACGAGGAACCCGGTGCTCAGGGCCCCGAGAATGAGGTACTTCACCCCCGCCTCCAACGAACCCACATTGCGTCGCATGAAGGCCACCAGAATGTAAAAGCTCACGGTCACCAACTCGAGGGCGACAAAGGAACCCGCAAGGTCCTTGGCCGAGGCGAGCAACATCATGCCCGCACAGGCGAAGAGCGGCAGCACATAGAACTCACCGGTGCCGTTTTCCGAACCGGGCTGGTCGGTGAAACGCGCCACCACCGACCGGTAATCGAGCGAAAGAAGGATCACCAGCAGCGTGGTGACCAGCGCAAAGACCTTGTAAAAGCGCGCGAGGGAATCGAATTGATAGAAATTCCAAAGCGGCCGCGTTGCCCACGCCGCATCCGGATTCGCCTCCGGGCCCACGGCGAAACAAACACAGACCAGAACCGCCGCCAGCCCGACGGCCGCGGCCGCGCCGACCCATGCCTTGCCGCGCGACGGCACGAAGGCCTCCGCAAGCAACAGGACAAGCCCGAGGACCACGGTCATCGCTTCGAGGTAGTAGGCTGGCATGGGGAAGTGGCGGAGGTTTCGGGATCAGGAAGGGCCGCTTGCTCACCGGAGCAGGCCGAGAAGAAGCTCGGGCCAAAGCCCGACGGCAAAGAGGACCAGAATCAGCAGCAGCGCGGGAATGCGGTCGGCAAGCGAAAGGTCGGGTGCCGCGGCAGTGGCCTTGACCGGCGGACCATGGAAGGTGGAGCGAAACGCGCGCAGCATGTAGACGGCGGAGATCACCACGCCCCACATCGAGAGGATGCAGGCGATCTGCACCGGTCCGAGAGCGGCAGCCGGATCGCGGCCATGGAAGGCGGAGAGGAACACGAGCAACTCGCCGACGAAGTTCGCCAGCCCCGGAAGGCCGATCGATGCCATCGCGCCGATGCCGAAGAGAAAAGCGAAGCCCGGCGCAGCCTTGGCCAAACCGCCGAGATCATCGAAGTCCAACGAACCGGTCACTCGCTCGAGCGCGTCGGCCAAGCCGAACAAAAGCGCGATCGACACCCCGTGCGCGAACATCAGCACCAGGGCCGCGGGCAATGCCAGCGGGTTGGCCGGAGCAGCCGCCAGCACCGCGATGGCAAGAAACACATAGCCCATGTGCATCACCGACGAATGGCCGAGCATGCCGTCGAGCCTCTTTTGCGAAATCGTGACCATGCCCACCCACAGCACATTGCCGAGCAGCAACACCAGCAGCGCCGGCAACCACGCCTGCATGCCCGCGGGGAGCAGGGGAACCGCCAGTTTCAGCAAACCGTAGAGTCCGAATTTCTTGAGCACCCCGGCATGCAGCATCGCCACCGGCGCAGGGGCGCTGGCATAGGCAGGTGCCGCCCAGGAATGCAGCGGGAACAGGGAAACGAGCGTGCCGAAGCCGACCAGCAGAAGAGCCGCCACAGGCTTCTGCACCGCCGGATCGATCACAAGCGCGCCCGCCTTGGCCGCGGCCGCCATTTCCCGCATGTCGAAAGTCCCCGCGAGTTTCGCCAGCCAGACGAGACCGGCGAGCAACACCAGTGAACCGAGGCCGAGATAGATCGTGATCTTCCACGCCACCTCCCGGCGGTTGCCGCGACCGAGCATGCCGATCATCAGGAAGGTGGGGATCAGCGCCAGCTCGTGGAAGGCGTAGAAGAAAAACAGATCGGTGGAGGCAAAGGCCCCGAGCGCGCCCGCGGAAATCAGCAGCGACGATCCGTACCAAAGCCGCTCGCGCCCCTCCGGGCAGCGGCCCGAAAGCACCGCGGCAAGCGTCACCACCACCGACAACAGGACCATCACCACGCCGCTGCCGTCGGGGAAGCCGAAGGCGAGGTTCAGCCGCGGCTCGTCGAGAACCGGAAGCGACAGGTTCCAGAACGGCTGCCGCCACGACAGCGCGACCCAGACGCCGATCGCCAGGTTCGCCAGTGCGGCGGCGACCGCAATCCGGCGCGCCGGCGCCCCCGCGAGGATGGCGGCGAAGGCGAGAAGCGGAAGCAGGACGAGAAGGACGGACATGGATCGTAGGGAATCGGGACAGAAGGCCGTCAGGCCCGGAAAAAAACCGCGAAGTAGACCACCAGCACCACTCCGACCCCGAAGGCGAAGGCGTAGGCCTGGAGCCTGCCGTCGTGCAGCCTGCGCAACAGCCCGCCGATCCCGGCGGCACCTCGCGTGAGGCCTCCGACCAGCAGTCCGTTGATCAGGAGTTCATCGAAGAAATGGACCAACGCCGCCACCGCATCCTGCAGGAAGCGCACGACGAAGTTGTCGTAGAAGCGGTCGATCCGGAAGCGCTCGCGCAGGAGCGGGATGCACAGCGGGTCGTGGGCGCGGCCGCGGTAGAGCAGAAACGCGCCGCCGGCCCCGACCACCAGCGCGCCCAACGAGATCCAGAACAGGAAATTGACATGAAATTCCCCGGCATGCGCGGGCACCGCCGGAAGAAACCCGTGCACGAAAGAAAAGCCACCGACCAAAGCCGGCACCGCGAGCAACGCGAGCGGAACGGTCATCAGCGGGCCGGGGTCGTGCGCGTGGCCCGCATCGCCGGATCTCGCCTTGCCGAGGAAGGCCACCACCAGAAGCCGGGTCATGTAGAACGGGGTGAGCACCGCCACCAGCACCGCGATCCAGAACAGGGCCTGATTCTTTTCATGCGCGGCATGGAGGATCAGTTCCTTGGAGAAAAAGCCCGAGGTAAAGGGCACCGCCACCAACGCCGCGAAGCCGGCGAGGAAACAGACGGCGGTCACCGGCATTCCGCGCAGGAGTCCGCCCATTTTCCAGATGTCCTGCTCGTGGTGGCAGGCGAAGATGACCGCACCCGCGCCGAGGAACAGCAGAGCCTTGAACCACGCGTGGGTGAAGAGGTGGAACATGCCCGCATCGCCTGCCCCGAGTCCGGTGGCCATCACCATGTAGCCGAGCTGGGAAAGCGTGGAGTAGGCCAGCACGCGCTTGATGTCGTCCTGCTGCAAGGCCATCAGCGCCGCAAGGAGCGCGGTGATGCCGCCGGTCCACGCGATCACCTGGCTCGAGAACAGGGAGTCCCAGAGCTCGGGCGCAAGGGCGAGCGAGATCTGCACCCGGAACAACATGTAGACGCCCGCCGCCACCATCGTCGCCGCGTGGATCAGCGCGGACACCGGCGTGGGACCCTCCATCGCGTCGGGCAACCACACATGCAGCGGCACTTGGGCCGACTTGCCGACAGCACCGCAGAACAGGCAGAGCAGGGCCGTGGACAGCACCCCGGCGAACAGCGCGGGATGCGCGGCGGCGAAGGAGGCGATTCCCGCCGCCATGCCCTCGAAGGCCAAAGTGCCGGTGATCCCCCACAGCAGCAGGATTCCCACCAGAAAACCGAAATCCCCCACCCGGTTGCACAGAAAGGCCTTCTTCGCCGCGTCGGCCGCGGAGTCCTTGTCGTACCAATGCCCGATCAGCAGGTAGGAACTCACGCCGACCAGTTCCCAGAAGACGAAGGTCATCACCAGGTTCGGCGAGAGCACGATGCCGGTCATCGAGAACATGAAGAGCGAAAGCCCGGCGAAGTAGCGGTTGCGGGCCGCGTCGTCGCGCATGTAGGCCAGCGAGAACAGGTGGACCAGCGTGCCGATGCCCGTGACCACCACCATCATGCCGGTGGCAAGACGGTCGAGCCGCACGCCGATCCGCAGCTCGAGCCCGCCTGCGGAGATCCAGTCGATTGCGGAGCTGCCGGAGCTGCCGAGCAGCATCAGCGACAGCACGAGCGTCACCGCGGCCGACGCAGTGGAGACCAGCGGCACCCACGGGGTCCTGCGCAGCACAAGCTGGCCCGCCGCCGCGGCGGCGAGCGGAAGGAAGAGCAGGATCCAGGCGAGGGTCATGGGAAGCGGAGCGGACGGGGAAGGAGAAAAGCGGCGGGATCAGCCGCGCAGACTGGTGAGTTCGTCGGTGTGGATGGTGCGGCGCGAGCGGTACAGAGCCACGATGATGGCGAGACCCACCGCCACCTCCGCCGCCGCCACGGTGATCACGAAGAACACCAACACCTGCGCGTGAAAGTCCGGCAGCACCGCATCGGTGCGGAACCGCGAAAACGCAACCAAGCTCAGGTTGGCGGCACTCAGCATCAGCTCGAGGCACATGAAGACCACGATGATGTTGCGCCGCAACACCACGCCGGCCAGCCCGGTGGCGAAAAGCAGTCCGGAGACAAGCAGGTACTGGTTGAGTGTGACCATGGGCGGACGGAGAAGGAAATCAGTCGGCGTGCCTGCGGGAAAGCACGACCACGCCGATGGTCGCGACCAACAGAAGCACCCCGACGACCTGCAGGGGCATGTTGTACCCGGTGAACAATGTGTGGCCGATCAGGTGCACATCCGGCACCCGGCCCGCCGAGAGTTCCGCAGCGATGCGGCTTCCCTCCGGAAACCCGCGCGCGGCCCCGGCCAGTCCGGCGGCATCCGGCGCCGCGGCGTGCCGCTCCGGCATCCGCGACAGCAAACCCGCGAGCTGCACCGCCAGCAATACCGCCAGCCCCAACCCCGCCGCCACCGGCAGCAAGGCCTTGGGCCGCCGCTGCTCATCGCCGATGTCCAGCAGCATGATGATGAACAAAAACAGCACCATCACCGCGCCGGCATAGACGAGGATCTGCATGATCCCCACGAAAAACGCCCCCAGTCCCACGAAGAGGCCCGCGAGCCCCACGAAGCAGGCCACCACCGACATCGCGCTCGACACCGGGTTGCGGAAAAACACCACCGCCGCGCCGCCCGCGAGCGTGATCGCCGCGAAGATCCAGAACAGCACTTGGGAAACCCACGGACTCATTTCAGCTCGTTCCACTTGTTGACCAGACCCGCGCGCACGCCGCCGATCTCGTAGAGCTTCTTCTTGTCGTGCACCATCTCGCCGCGCGAAAGCCCGGTGATGAGGTAATCCTTGCGCAGGAAGATGGCCTGCTCGGGGCAGACCTCCTCGCACATGCCGCAGTAGATGCAGCGGATCATGTCGATATCGAATTCCTCGGGCCGCTTCTCGACCTTCGCCCAGGGATCACCGTCGGGAATCTCCCCCGGCTTGATGCGGATCGCCTTGGGCGGACAGATGAACTCGCACAACTGGCAGGAGACACAACGCTCGCGGCCCTGCTCGTCGGTGACCAGCGCGGGGGCACCGCGGTAGTACTCGGGCATGTGCGCGTCCCAGCGCGCCTCGGGAAACTGCATGGTCACCCCCATGCCGCTCGATTCCAGCGCCTTGGCACCCGGTGTCTTGCCCGCCAGCGACTTGAGCGCGTGGGTCATGGTGAGCAGGAAGCCCTTGAGCAGGGCGCCGAAGTACAGTTTCTCCCAGAAACCGAGCTTCGGGCGCTGGAGCTTGACGACGGCCATGGTTGCGGGTGCGGGGATCGCGGGGTTGGGATGGAGCTTCAGGCGCGGACCGGTTGCGGCGGATGGTCGCAAATCCTGGCCGCCCACACCACCGCCACGGTCACCGCGGCGAGAAGCAGGATGCCCAGCGCGAGGATGACACCGGTGAGTTGCGGCGCGGCGAGGATCAACGCGGCGAGGAAGACATTGACGAGCGCCGCCTCGAAGAACACCACCCAGCCCAGCCTCATCAACTGGTCGTAGCGGAAACGCGGGACGGTCCAGCGCACGAGGATGAAGAACAGGATGAAGGCCAGCAGCTTGGTGAGAAACACGCCGAGATGGACCAACCCGCCGATGCCGACGCCGGCGATCGAGAGTTGCGAGATGTGCTGGTCGAGCCCGAAGCCGGCCGACCACCCGCCGAGGAAGAGGGTCACGATCAAGGCCGAGCCGATCACCATCGCCGCATACTCGCCCATGAAGAACAGGGCGAACTTCATCGACGAGTATTCGGTGTGGTAGCCGCCGACCAATTCGGTCTCGCATTCGGGAAGATCGAAGGGCATCCGGTTGGTTTCCGCGAAGATCGAGATGGTGAAAATCACGAATGCCACCAACGCGGGGATGAGGAACAAGGCATCCTGCAGCGAAGGCAGGCAGAGGGAGCCATTTTTCCAGAACGGAAGCAGCAACCAGCCGTCTGCAGCCTGGCGCTCGACGATGCGGCCGAGGTTGAGGTCGCCGTAGTACATGAGCACCGGCACGATCGAGAGGCCCAGCGCGATCTCGTAGGAGATCATCTGCGCGGTGGAACGCACGCCGCCGATGAGAGGGAACTTGGAGTTCGAGGACCACCCGGCCAGGGTGATCCCGTACACCGCCAGCGAGGAAATCGCGAATACGAAGAGCGGCCCCGCGTCGAGATCGGCAATCACCAGTTTTTCCGCCACACCTCCGACCGACACCGCCGACCCGAAGGGAATCACGCAGACGGTGATGAGCGCGGGCACGAGGGTGAGCGCAGGGGCGGCCCAGTAGAAGGCCTTGCGCACATGCGCCGGGGTGAAGTCCTCCTTGAGGAAGAGCTTGACGCCATCGGCGATCGGCTGAACCAGGCCGAAGAGCGGGAGATCCTTGCGGAACCCGAGCAAGGTGAGCGGAACGCCGACGCGGTTGGGGCCCACGCGGTCCTGGATCACGGCGGAAAAGCGGCGCTCGAAATACACCGAAAGCGGCACGAGCGGCAACACCACCACGAAGGTGAGGAAGACGATCTTGCCGAGCGTGATGGCGAGTTGGAGGAGGGCTTCGGTCATGGGCGGCGTTGCGGGCACGGACTCAGCCGGTGATGCGACCGGCGGCCTTGGCGGCCCGTTCGTTTTCCAGAAGGGGGATGCGATAGCCGGTGTCGAGCACCGGGACTCCCTGGTGGCCGATCTTCGAAAGGGTGAGTCCCGCCAGCGCGGGAACGGATGCGGCAAGGGAGCGAAACACATCCTCGATGAGATGCAGGGCCGCAGCATCGCCACCGAGCGCCTTGATGAGGTCGCGCAGGATTTCCCAGTCGTCGCGCGCGCCGCCGGGAGGCTCCACCGCGCGGTTGAGGCGCTGCAGGCGTCCGGAAAGATTGACCATCGATCCGCGCTTTTCCGCGAACGCGGCGGAAGGCAGCACCAACGCGGCGGCATCGGCCGTCGGGTTGGCCAGCAGGTGCGACTGCAGGATGAAGTCCGGCTTGGCGAGGTCGGCAGCGCTGAATCCGGCGTCGGAAACGAGGTCCTCGCCGAAAACGAGCAGGGTCTTGACCTTTCCGGCACGCACGCTTTCGCGCACCGCATCGAGCGCCGCGAAGGGATTGTCCGTGCCGAGCACCATCCGTGCCCCGGTGCTGTTCGGGTTGCGGTCGGCGGCGATCAAGAGGCCGTCGCTTTCCGCAAGGCGCGGCACCAAGGCGAGGTGGCCGGCGCCGATGGTGTCGGCAAGGCGCCGCAGGAGGTGCAGTTCCTCGTTGGTCATGCGCGCGGAACCGACGACGGCAGTCTCCGCTCCGGCATGTTCGCGGATGCGCGCGGCGGCTTGGGAGATCGCCTCGGGCCAGGCGCACGGCGCGTGGCGCGCGGCATCCGCGGCGCGCAACAAGGGTTCGGTGAGGCGCGCCTCGCTGTCGATGTAGTGGAAGTGGAGGCGGTGCGAGTCCGGCATCCAGCAGGAATTGACCTCGTCGTTGCGGCGCGGGGTGATGCGGTGGATCGTGTTGCCGCGGGTCCAGACGGTGATGTTGGAACCGGTGCCGCAGTTGACATCGATGGTCGGGGTCTCCTTGAGAAACCACACGCGCATCTGGAAACGGAAATCGTTGGAAGTCAGGGCGCCCACCGGGCAGATATCCACGGTGTTGAGCGAGTAGTTCGAATCGAGGAGCCTGCCGGGGTGGACGGTCAGGGTGGTGTGGGTGCCGCGATCGGTGAAGCCCAGTACGGGATCGCCCGCGACCTCGTCCATGAAGCGGATGCAGCGGCTGCAGAGAATGCAGCGCTCGTCGTCGAGGCGGATCCGCGGGCCGATGTCGACATTCTTCGGTTTCTTGACCTTGGCATCGACAAAGCGCGAGGCGCCGCGGCCGTGTTCGACGGAATGCTCCTGCAGCCGGCATTCACCGGCTTGGTCGCAGATCGGGCAATCGAGCGGATGATTGATCAACAGGAACTCCATCACCCCCTGGCGGCAGCCTTCGACGAGGTCGCCGGTGGTGCGGATGCCCATGTTTTCGGTGACCGTATTGGCGCAGGCGATCACCGGGCGGGGCATCCACCCGATGGGTTCATAGCCTTGCGGGTCGCGTTGCGGTTCCTGACCGGGCGCGGGTCGCGGCGGCATCCCCTGCTGGACGAGGCACATCCGGCAGTTTCCGGGAGCGCTCAGCTTGGGATGATAACAATAGTGCGGCACCTCCACCCCGGCTTGGCGACAGGCCTCGATCATCCGGGTGCCTTTCGGGAAGCGGTGCCAGACGCCGTCGATCTGCACATTGACCATGCCGAGCGCCGCCGCGGCATCCTTCGGCAGGCTGGTCTCGGCGGTGGCGGGTTCGCTCATGGCAATGCGGGCTGCGGATCCCCGGCCCGTCCGGCGCGGGACTATGTCGGGCAGGACCCCACCGGGCAAGCGCCCATTCGGGGAAATTTCCCCTCCGCACGGGCGGCGGGAGGGTCTTCAGAAAAGAATGTCCACCAACTCGCGCAAGTCGCCAATCCGATATCGCGCCGCGCCCTGCCCGGAACCACCACCTGTCGCCGCGGGTTGGAACCAGACGGTGGCAAATCCGCAAGCGGAGGCGGGAATGATGTCCTTGGCGGGGTCGTTGCCGACGAAAAGAACCTCCCCGGGCAGGAACCCGGCGACGGCGAGCCTATCGACCAGGATTCGGTACAACTCCGCGGATGGTTTGGCGACGCGATGAAGGTAGGAAAGGACGCTGAGTTCCGGGCGGATCCACCGCGCCGCCGCGCCGAGCTCGAGGAGGGTGTTGCACTGGGCATTGGACATCAGGCCGAGCGCGACTCCCGCCCCGGCGAGGGATGCAAGGGTTTCCTCCGTGCCGGCGAAGAGCTTCGCAGGATGCCAAGCACGCTCGGTCGCCACCACCAGACCCGTGAGGTCCAAGTCGGGAGGAAGGCCCAGGACCTCGCGCCACAACTCGCGCAAGTCGACCTCCGGATGCGCGCTGCCGGATGCGGCGTGATGCCGCAGCACGGCCTCGTGGAGTTCCCGGCTCGGCAAGGCGGGAGGATTCCAGCCGTTTCTGCGGATGATTTCCCGCAAGGCGGGATCGGCCGCGGGATCCTCGCTCACTCCGCAGCCTGCGACATCCAGCAAGGTGCCGTACACATCGAGGATGACCGCGCGATACCGCGGCGGCTCGGGCGGCAGGAGCAGGTAAGGAACAGCTCCGGGATGAAGCCGCGGGGCAAGGACCTTTTCGGGATCGAGAAACGCAGGCGCATCGCGCGGCGCGGCGGCGATGTCCCGATAGAGAGCGACCAGCCTCCGCCCAAAACGCGGCGGCGACCACGGCGGATCGGGCGGTACCTCGGCCGCAGTCCGGTCCGCCACCACCCGGCGCAGCCACGACGGAAGGTCCTCGGCGCTGGATCCGTCGATCACCCGCGGCGGCGCACAGGAACCGCCACGCACCCCCGCAATGACCGCGCGCTGCAGTCGCTCCGGGAAATTTGCGAAGTCGAAACCGAAACCATCCTCCCCTTCCCTGCCTTGGAACAGCACGCGCTCACTCGATGAATCGCCGGGCAATGCCAGAGCGGCGAGATGGCGCCGCCACGCGGATGCAATGCTTTCGCGCAGGATTTTGCCCTGCTCTTCATCGAGTGCCGTCTCGATGCGGTCGTAGAGGCGGCGGTGGCGCAAGCCCGATGCGGCGTGAATCTCGGCGATGGGCGCGATGCGCCTGCCGATGAAGGGCCTGCCCCACCCGGCGGATTCGACGAAGGGAAGGCAAAAGCCCTCGGCTACCGATGTGGAAAGAATGTGCGTGGACCGAGCGAGCCACGAGGCAAAGGAGCTGTCGGCGCCGCCCTCCGGCACGATCTTTCCGGAAACCTCCCACAGAATCGGCAGGCCGAGGGTTTCGGAAAAACGGGTCCAGCGCCGATAGCGCGCCAGTTCGCCGGGATTGCGCGGGGCCTGACTCACCGCGATGCGCACATCCGGCGGCAGGCAGGCGGCCAGCAGCAACAACTCGCCGATATTTTTGCGGCGAATCCCACGCGACGACACAAACCACACGGCATCGCCATCGCCGCGGTTCGGGATCCCGATCCCGCAATCGGGTGCAGCCACCGGATTGGCAAGCAACTCCGCATCGCACGCGGGAAGCCCGGCATCGAGAAAGCAATCCAAATCGCGACGATTGAGGAAGGCATGACGGACCCGCGGCCCGTGCGGATAGCGGTCGGCAATGCCCCGCATTCGTGCGTAAAGATCCGCGCGGCCGTCCTCGGCCAAATCATGCGTCTGCAACAAGATCGCGGCACCGCTCCGCGCCAGCAGGGCAACCGCGGAAGTCAGCAAGGGATTCTTCCCCAAGGCATGGTTGTGGATATGCCAAAGGTCGGGCGCAGCCCCCAAGGCATCGGCCGCGGCAGCTTGCATCCGCCGGAGCAGTTGCTCCGCGGAATCGGCCGCTTGCGCGGCCGGAGCCTCGGCACCATGCCGCGCGTACCCGAGGCCCGCGACCACCCGCATCGGCGGCGGATCCGATGCGGGATCCGCAGCCTCTCCCGCCAACACGACATGCCCGATGCCGGCATCGCCCAACACCCGGCAGATCCCGCGGATGACGGCCGCCACGCCGCCGTCCCCCAGATGGTAATGGACGATCGCCACCTTCATCGCGCCAACTCGCAAGGGACGAAGCCGGCCATGTCCTCAACGCCTCCGCTCCAAGTGAATCGCCACGAAATCCGTATCGGGAAGAATGTGCTTCTCGACAGTCACCGCCACCGCCGCAAGCGGCCATGAGGAAAGAAGCGAGTCCGCAATCTCGGTGCCAAGGGTCTCGATGAGCCGCCGCGGACGCGAACGCGCCAGATCAGCCACCGCCACCGCCACCGCATGGTAGTCGATGGTCGCCCGGATGTCGTCGCCCAGGCCGCGGAACCCCTGGGCGGGCTCGAGCCGCAGGGTGATCCACAAGGGCTGCGCGACCGCACGCTCCGCATCGGGGACCCCGATGCGCGCCTCCACCCGCAAGCGCCGGATTTCTATGATATCAGGTGTTATCATCTCTATGTTTCCGCCCCTCCCCCCGTCGCCTCGGCGAGCAGCACGCGGGTCGGTCCGTTGAGGTCAAGCCGCCACGCCTCCCGCGCTGCCAGCCAGCGGAATTCCTCGGCCTCGTCGTTGAGAATCACCGGTCCCTCGTCGGCCACGGCGGTGTAGTTGAGCAAAAGGAAATGCTCGGGCCGCTGGAATTCCGGGGAATCGATGCAGTCCTGGACCATCACCTGGCGCACCTCGCGGATCGCCAGCCCGGTTTCCTCGCGCACCTCGCGGTGAAGCGCCTCCAACGCGGTCTCCCCGCGCTCGATCTTGCCGCCCGGGATGCCCCACTTGCCGCTCCATTTGCGCGTGCGCACCATCAACACCTCTCCCGCCGCATTGAAGATCAAGGCCCCCACCGTGGCCACCGGCCGCGACTCGCGCCGGCGCTCCATGACCTCGCGCAAGACGCCGAGATCCGGCACCGTCAGGTCCGGCCGCACGGCGGCAAGCACCTCGGGATGCTGATACCCGGTCAGCACGGCGATCGACACCACCCCGCCGTGCCTCGCGGTCTCGACATCGTGGGTCATGTCCCCCACCAGTGCGGTCTGCGAAGGATCCAGCCGGTGCTCCTCGAGGATGCGGTGAATCACCTCCCGCTTGTCGGGCACCCCGGCATAGGTTGCCAGGAAGCTGTCGCGCAGACCGAACTCGTCCAAATGCTTCTCAAAGGCATCCGCATCCATCGAGGTGAGCACGAAACACCGGATGCCGCGCGCCGCGCACCACGCCAGTTTCTCGCGGGCGTGCGGCAGCACGGTCACCGGCGATTCGGATGCGTCAAAGGCCGGACGGAAATGCGACTCAAGCTCCTCAAGCGGGACCTCGGGAAGCATCTCGCGGTAAAACTCGCGATACGGCAGCCGAAAGCGCCGGCGGAAATCCTCGCGGTCCATCGGCGCAATGCCGTAACGCGACAAGACGGCATTGGTCGCCTCGATCACCGGGCCGAGGTCGTCGACCAGCGTGCCCGACCAATCGAAAATGAGGTTCCGGAACATGGGAGCGATGCGGCACCGCCGCAGGCCCGGCGGCGGGACGGGGCAATCCTCGCCCGCCGGGGGCCGCCGCGTCAACCAAGGGCGAAACGAACCGAGCGAACCCGCTCGGGGCCGATCCGCTCGCGGATCTTGCGCAGCAGTTCGGGTTTCATCTGCTCGAGCTGGAACCGCAGGGCCGGCTGGGTGACCTTGAGGACGAGCTGGCCGTTCCTCACCGAAACCGGCTCGGCATGGCGGGCCATCCACTCGCCGGCAAGATCGCGCCACACCGCACGCACCTGCTCCTCGTCCAAACCGTCACGCCAGCCCAACGAATCCAGTACCGAACCCACCAAACCCGCCGCAGCCTGCACGCCGGCATCCGGATCCAGCGGGCCGTCGCACTCGTACCACTCCCGCAGGAACTCCGCCGCGCTCTTGCTCAACCGCGGCCGGGACTCCATCGCCTCCACCGGGAAAAGGTTCAGGACTCGCCATCGTCGCCGATGGCCTCCACCGGACAACCCTCCATCGCCTCCCGGCACTGGGCAAGCTCGTCGTCGTTCTCCGGCTGCTTGAAGACATACGAGTACCCCTCGTCGTCGGCCCGGGTGAAATTGTTCGGAGCCGTCTCGCGGCACAGGTCACAATCAATGCACTGGCTGTCGACATAAAACCTGCCCGACACATTCTCTGCGTTCTTTTCCTCGCGGTCTGCCATGGTTTCTTTGCGACTCGGCCTACGGATGCCCCCGCCCGCCCCGCGATGCAACCCGATTTTTCACGGAACCCCGCCAAAACCGATCGGACTTGGCAAGTTCCGCCACGCTGCCAGATTGGCGTGCCATGGGAGTGGCCTTGCAGGCATTGACCGGAAACCTGCCCGAAGGCGGGCTCTTCGGAGGCGGCTCGTGGCGCTGGTCGCCGGAACCGTTGCAACTCAACCGCGCCGAACTGCGCCAAATCTCCACGCTCGGCCATCCGCTCGCCCGCTTCCAACAGGCCTGCGACACGGTGTACCGCCGCAGCGCCGCCGGCAGCCTGCCGGAATGGATCTCCCGATTGCTCGACCGCGGCAAGCCGGAGTGGATGACCGATCACCAGCGGGATCCGGCGACCTCCGGAATGTTTCCCGGAGTGATCCGGCCCGACCTGCTTGCGATCGACGACGGGGTCGCACTTACCGAACTCGACAGCGTGCCCGGCGGCATCGGGGTCACGGGCTGGCTCTCGGAGGTGTACAGCCGCGCCGGATACGAGGTCCTCGGCGGAGCCAACGGAATGATCGAAGGATTCCGCTCCCTGCTGCCCGACGGCGGTGTCGTCCTCGTCTCGGAGGAGGCGGCCGACTACCTGCCCGAGATGCGCTGGCTCGCCGGACGGCTCGGGACGGGCTGGCAGGTGCGCGCCGCATCCGAGGCCGGATCGACGAATGAGCCCGCGTACCGGTTCTTCGAACTCTTCGACTGGGAATCGGTCCCGGGCAGCCGCGAACTCGCCGCACGCAGCGCGGCAGGGGCCTTGGTGACGCCACCCTTCAAACCCCACCTCGAGGAAAAACTCTGGCTCGCACTCCTGTGGGCACCCGCGCTGCGCAAGATCTGGAAATCGGTGATGCGCGCAAGCCACCTCGAACGCATCCGCGGCATCACGCCCTTCTCGTGGCTGATCGAACCAGGGGAACTCCCTCCGCACGCATCCTTGCCGCGGCTCGACGCACACTCGTGGGAAGAAGTCGCCGCCTTTTCGCAAAAAGACCGCCGACTCGTCCTGAAAATCTCCGGTTTCCACGAAACGGCCTGGGGCGCGCGCGGCGTGTTCGTCGGCCACGACCTCCCCTCACACGAATGGGCCGCACGGATCCGCGGAGCGCTGGAGCAATCGCACCGACAACCATGGATCCTCCAGGAATTCAAGGAAGGCCGGATCTTCGAACACCCGGTCTACGACGACAACGGCTCGGTGGTCATGACAAAGGTTCGCGCCCGCCTCTGCCCCTACTTCTTCACCAACCGCCAAGGAACCACCTCCCTCGGCGGCTGCCTTGCCACCCTGGTCCCCGCCGACAAAAAGAAAATCCACGGCATGCGCGACGCCATCCTCGTGCCCTGCGTCGAAGAGGAAGACTGAAATGCCGAAATGCGGAAATACTGAAAAGCGGAAATTGAAATGCTGGGGATGGGCGGCGGCAGAACGAGCGGTGCGAGAGCTTGTGGGGGAAAATAGGGTGCAGGACGGTAGGATCCATGACGGAGTCATCCATGCCCGATAGGATTGTTCAAGTTCCCGATGGACTGACAAGAGGGAGCGGAAAAGGGTGGGATTTCGGGAGCCCTATCGTATGACCCGAATACTTTCAAAGATCGTGTCGCTCAGCGCATTCAATTCCCGTTCCTGACTCGCTTCGCCAATCACTTGGACCTGCCACATTTTAGCGCGCTCCGCGAACACGATCCCATGGTGAATGATCGGAGTGCCCGACACGAGACATTTGATTTCCACCCGTTTGGCAGCCAATCCATCGACACTGGCCGCGGACTTGGTCGAGGTGAACCCGGACTCAGTCGCCGTCCTGCGAATCTCCGAAATTGATCCATCCACAGCCCCCTCAAGGTTCAGTTCACTGCCTGCATACTCAATGCGGGCAACCGAAATTGAATTCGCGCCACCCTTCCACTCCCATACATCCATAGCACGGATTCGTTCACTGACCTCAGGGGGGAGCTCCATAGTTCGAGCGTGGGGAGGGCCAGGAAACAGGAGGACAAGGCCCCCGACCTCCTGACGAGAAAGACCATCGGGGTGAGGCGCCGCCCGGTTCATGCCATTTGCGGAAGTGCCGTAGTTAGCGCGACCAGAGCCCTTGCCACATCCGCCCAACGCACAGATCAGGACAAGCGAAAGGCCAATCCCGGCCACAAAACCAAAGGACAGGTGCCGCCCGTTCCCAAACCCTTCTGATGGGAGCAATTTCAAAATCGGGACATGGGTCCGAACCGCTGGAGCAAAGGATCAAACGAGCACGGGACTGCCCGGAAAAAATGGACTAGGGAGACGCGTTGGACTTCGAGTTCGGAGGGGCCAAAGCAGCCTCGGTCGCAAATGATGTGGGGGATCACAGGGGGAACTAGCGGTCCGAGTATCATGGGTCATCGCCTCGTCGTTCTTCTCTCCATTTCCGCAACTTTCTGACAAGATGCAATAATTCCCGCAGCATCAATCTCGATCCCCGACTTACGGGACTCCACCACCATTCGGTTCAGTTCCTCAAGAAGTGCTACCTGACGGGAGGTGTCGATGCTCCTCAATCGTCCCTCGACTACCAAGAACTCATGGCGGTTCTCCAAGGCTCTGGAGACCATCTCGGGATCAAGCCTCAACAGTTCGCTTGTCTCTTCCTCAGATGTCATCGCCCATTCATCAATTTCGGCATCAATCACCTGAAGCCTCTTCTCTGCCATCTTTGACATGTCGTCCGAGCCTCCCCCGGGAAAAGTGTCCCGAAGAATCCTACGCTTCACGATGTTGCGGACAATATCAAAGGCCCGGGCATTCAGCGTCCGAACACGGGAATCAGCCTCGGGAAGGTCAGCCTCGATATTGATGCCCAATTCGTCAGGGTCCATTTGGATGTCTGCCGTCAGCTTCGCTTGGCCCCGCACCTCAGTCGCAGTGATGCTCAAGACCACCTTTCTGCCAACCACCATAAGTTGCCCTGATATCAGCGTCTCAGCGGCATTTATTTTCGTCGACTTACCGGTCAACGCGTTCTCCTGCTCGATGGCAGCAAGGTTGGCCCTGTCGACCAAGGTCAATTCACCCTTCCGGGCCGAAATAGCGGCTTCAATTCCGCTCTTGACCCGTTGAACCGAGGCTTCCCAAGCACCCGCGCCCGGGCCGCGGCCAACCACCTCAGCGACCGCAACGCTGCGACTCTTGCCCGGAGGCAAAATCTTTGCAATCCCCAGTGAAAAATCTGTTTCCCCAACGGCAATCACCGGAGATAGGAACATGATCATCCACTTGATTAACATCCAGATTCCTTGGTGATTCACTTCTACAAAGATTCAGAACCTGCTAAAATTTGCTTTGATATCTCGTTTTCTTTTGCTTTCAACGCCGCCAGCACCTTAGCATCCCTTGTTTTTGCCATCTGGGCCCTAACAGAGGCGAGCTGTGATCTCAGTCTCGAAACTTGTGCGTAGCGTGCATCTCTTGACGCTTCGGCTGACTTGAGGTCTCGGCGCATTGATGCAGTCTTCTGATCAGCCAACTCCTGACTGTAGCCATAGTAACCTCCAGAGTTAGGGTCTCCTGTCTGCCCTTGCTTCCGAGCCTGCGACTCCTTGTAGGCTACAATGCAACTCGGAAATGCAAGAGAGCAACTAACCACCAAGAAAATTTTCGCTAATTTTGAATTCATAGTAACAATATACTATTAAAATTTGATCCAACTAGAACGGAGCCGGGGCTGATCCGACTCCGTTCCGCTGGAGAAGCCTAAACGGATCAAGTGCCAATCTTCCGTTTCTCAGCCTCCGATGCAAGGTCCTTCGCCACCTTAGCCTGATCTTGCAACCTTTCAACCGAGCCACGGAACTCAGCCGACTGTTGCGCGTCGTAGTAAGGACTGCCCTTGTAGGTCTCGGTTCTATCGTAAATCGATTTTACGATCTCGTCAGCATACTTCTTAGCTTGGCTATCGCTGTAGGCGCCTGCAGCAATCCCGTTTCTGAGTTTGCTGATCCATACGCTTGCTTGCGCCTCTTTTTGTTTCGCCTCCTTAGTCATATTGCTGACAATTTTCTGCTGCTCTTTTGTGAGTCGCTTTTTGTTGACCAACTGTTTGCCCGCCTCATCACCCTTTTGGAAGCCCATCGTGCCACCAACAAGACCACCCGCGATCCCCCCAGCCGCTGCTCCCGTGGCGATCGCTTTCCCATCGCCCCCTTGCAAGGCTGCCAACCCAGCCCCTGTCAAGGCTCCAATGGCCGCACCCCTCATTGCACCATCGGCAGCGTGGTCGAATTGACTCGTTCTCATCGTTTCGAACTCATCCTCAGTAATCGCATACTGCGGATCGACAGTAGCTGCACACGACGCCAGCAGCAGCGATGCCGCCGCGACTTGGATTTGATTTGATTGAAACAGTTTTTTCATAATTTCTTCTGGTTGGTTGTTTTCTGGTCGGTCCGGGGGATCTTCATTCGTCGCCTATCACCTTGGGTTTGAACTCCTCAGTGGTTTCGATCGATTTCGTGGTCTCGTAAATGGCAGCGGGAGGAGGAGGGGGCGGGGGCCTGGACTCCGCCTTCTTTAAAGTAACAGGTGGTTCGGTCGCTTTGCTGGGCGCGGGAGTCTTGCGCCTTTCGGGCTGAGCAACTTTGGCAACCGGGGCTGTGCTTCTGGCCGCCTGGGCGGTTGCTGCCGCAGGTTGGCTTTTCGTTTCCGCGATCGGGGTGAACTTGGCGGGCCCCCTGAGCAGAGTGATTTTCGTGGTCCACGCCGAAGGCACCGTAGTCTTCTGATCAGACTGGTTTCCGGGCTTTGGTTTCCCGAGCCCCGCCGCGGCTTGGGGCAAACCTGAGCGGTAGCTTGAGAGGATCGCGATGTCTGCGTTCTTGTTGATGGCGAAAAGTCTGGCTTGACCCGCGTCAGGCGGATTCGGGCTTGTGTGGCTGGAGATTCCGATGAGGATCGATCCCTTGCGGATCTGGTCCTGAACCGATTTGTCGTGTTGGCTGTAGTCGACGCTGGATACCGACGGATCGGCGTTTCTGAAATTCCGAACCGGAACGCCTTTCGCCGGTTGGTAAGCGGCATCAAAGGGTCCGGTTGTGCAGGACCAGAGAAGACCAACGCCGAGGGGCGCGAGGAACTTGAACGCGTTGGACATGAGTTTTTTCGAGGCACGCATATGTTCAGTCCCCCTTCTCGGTGATGGCCTGCTCTACGACGCTTTCGATGGTCACATCAGCCTGTACATCGAGATCCGCCGGAGGGGCGCCTGACCCGGTTTCTTCAAATTTCATTTCCTCAGTTTTGTCCGAAATGATCGTGGCTTCCCCGTCCTTGAATTTCCGGGCGATGACCCGGACCTTCGGGTTCATTACCACTCGGATGGTCACCTCGGCGGAGTTGTCCGGGAAGAAGCGAATTTTTGTAGTCTCCGCATTTTTGATGACTCGGGTCAGATAGGCTTTGATCTCGTCGCTTTCGGCAGCGAGGTTGGACAGTTTGGTTCCGGAACGAATCTCAACATTGCCGAGCCGCTCTGCGACTCGTCGTGAGGCATCAACTTCCGCCGCTCGTTTCGACATCAGCCTCTTGTGTCCGTCGGAGCCGCGGATCGCCGCGGATCCGAGAATGTCGAACACGACCTCCCGTTCCTCGGTGGTAGTGTTGGAAGCGCTGGCGAGGGGCCCACCTTCCGAGCGGGTGTACCTCTCCTCGATCCGCTTGATGACCTGATCAAGATGAGCCTTGCGGATGACCTCCACCCTTCCGTCGGGAGTGAACACCGGCTCTCCGACCGTCTTCACGCCGTTGATGAAAGACCGGACTTCTGCCGCGACCTTGTCGTCCGTGGCCGCGAGGTCGCTGACGGTTGTGTCGCTGGTGATCTGGGTTCCGTAAATTCTCTCGACGAGCAATCGGGAGGCATCGAGTTCGGCAGCGCGCACAAGGTTAAGCCGGTCCCGCGCGCTCACATTTTGCCAGATTGGCGGGAGGTTCGGGGCCGCGCCCATTTCGGGCTTCACGGCGGCGAATAATTGCGCGGTTGGAACGATACTTGAGGCCGCAATGATAACGCAAATCGTTTTTCCTATGGTTCGGTTTCTCATGTCTTTTTTCTGGCGAGGTATTTTCCGGAAGCGAAAGCCAGAGCCGCGATACCCAACACGGCTCCCGAGATTGGGAGAACAGGGAGGCCGCTCGCTGATGTCTTGCCCTCCGGGGCAGGCGATGACGTCTGGACTTGTGAGGGAGTAGGCGCGTTCCCCGGCCGAAGAGAGAGATAGCGGTTATCCGAGCGGTCCAACTCGAAACCGCCTCCCGCAGCATCCACAATGGACTTCGCAAGTGTGATCCCATCCAAGCGGGACTCTACATCGAGAACAGAAACTCCTGCGGGATCGACACTGCGGACCCAAACGGCGCTCACCTTGTCTCGACCTGACAGCGCCGACCTCAACCGCTCCGCCTGATCGAGGCCGAGCCGGGTCAATTCGACGCGGAACATCGAGCCCAGATCCATTTCCGCGATCCAATGGGTGAAGAGCATCCGGACCGGCCGCATTCCCGGGCGAGCCTTGGTATCGTCGGGGGATTCCTCAAGGGATCTGCGGATCGACTCACGACAAGCAATGTCAGGGCTAAGGGCCTCTTCCATTGCGAAGCGACGGGCCTCGAGGGTGTCGCTCACCACCACTTGGCGAGACACCGCATCAATGATTCGCAAACTGATGTCCACCGAACACATGCGTCGTTTGGTCCCAAAGACCGCGGTCGGCTCCCCGGCGTTTGAAGTGACCGTACCCTCCAAAATGTAATCCGCTCCGGAAACAACCCCGGCATTCCGCAGATCAGCCTCCTGGCCCCGGCCCAGAATTCTTGCTCGATCGGAGACAATTCCCGATCCTTGTCCTGCAGTATCAACCACGGCAACCCCGAGGTCCACGGCCAGTTTTCCAAACCACTGGGCGGCCGTTGCTCCACCCGATGTCCCGTTCACCTTTTCCTCAAGTCGGATCATCAACCGCGGTTTCTCCCGCGAGCGGGATAACATGCGGAAGATCAGTTTCTCCTCTTCCCCGGGAGTTCCGGGAGCAACTTCGGCCTTGATCTTCACACGGTAGAAACCATCGGCACCTATCCCTGTGGTGAGAACTCGGTATTCCTTGACGAAGCCCATCGACGAGGTGAACACCCGGTCGAAATCGAGTTGAAAATCACGCGTCTGGGATTGGTCGACTACATCCACGCCCACCCCGACCCGAACAGCTTCGCGCAGGGCATCCGCCAAGGCCTCTGCCCGAGAGTTACCGCCGGAGGCAAGGGACCTGCCCTCGACCTCAACGACCTTAGCCTCCTGAGCCGAGAGAAACCCTGTGACGAGCGCGACCATCACAAGCATGGCCAGCTGAACGCATCCCGACCGATGCACGAGGAGACAAGCACGATCGCGTGTATCGGAAGAGGTTCGGCGCAGGATCATCATTTTGACTTCTATCGATGCAAAAACGAACGGAAGAACTTCTTTTTCCTAAAAGTTAGGATTCAGACTTCACAAAGTGCCAGATGGTGCAAGAAAAATTTGTGATCCGGGCGAAAAAATGTGGTTTTTATGCATAACTACCCTCAAGCTCCTCGGGTCCACCCAGCCTGTACGGGCGGTTTTCGGGCCACTTGATTCCCGCAAACCGTTGGCCGCCAGTGGTTTGATGAAACATGGATGAAAAATAGCCTACTCCCATTTAGGGGGGCAAGATGAAAATTCGGGTTGGTCAATCCACCGCCGGGCCGTCCCCTCAAGTCACAACCCACAACGCAACGCTCCTATTCCTTTCCAAAGCCAAGATGCACCCTGGTCCCCGCCGACAAAAAGAAAATCCACGGCATGCGCGACGCCATCCTCGTGTCCTGCGTCGAAGAAATGCGAAAAAGCGAAAAAGCGAAAAAGCTGAAATACTGAAATGCGGAAAAGCGGAAAAACTCAAATGCGGAAATCAACCACGGATGGAACTGAGATCACAGATGATGATAATTACTGATCCTGAAGGGTCCGAAGGTCTTTCCAGGCTCTCCTCACAACCCACAACTCTCAACTCACAACTCTTCCCCCCTCTGCGCCCTCCGCACGGAGTTCTCCGCTGTGGGAGAGCTTCGACAAAACCCCGCGCGTGAACGCGGGGGAATCTGTTTGTGGTCGGGCCGGAAAGTTTCGCGGCCTCGCTTCAATGAGACCCCGCGTGTGAACGCGCATGGCCCCACAGCATCCAGAAGGAACTGAGCCAGATGTTGCGGTCTTCCGGCGATGTGTGGAAGCCGAGGTGCTGGGAGAAATTTCCGTATGATTCCGCCGCTTGACACCGGTTTCCTCCGATGATATCCACCTTTTGATGACTACCACCGCCAAAGTTTTTGCCAGTGGCCGCAGTCAGGCGATCCGGCTGCCGAAGGAGTTCCGGGTTTCCGGCAAGGAGGTGCGGCTCAGCCGTGTGCCCGGTGGCATCCTGATCACTGAAGGTGATCCATGGGATGCCTTCGAGGAGGGCTGTCGCAGTCTGGGCGAGGCATTCTTCGAGGCTGTGGAACGGCGCGACCGTAAAACACCGCAGGTCAGGGACTTCAACGCCGGCCTGCCATGATCCGGTTGCTGGACACCGACACCTTCATCCTGTTGCTGCGCGGCACGGTGTTGGTTCATCCGCGCACCGCTCGGGAAAAGAATGTGGCCGCCTCAGCAAAACGGATCCGCGAACGCTGCCGCAATGAGATCCGCGATGGCCGGCAGGTCGGACTCTCTGCCATCAGTCTGGCCGAGTTGGAATACGGGTTGCACGCGGGAGGCCGCTATCAAGCAAAGCTATCGGCCCTCCAACAGACCCTGCTTCCTTTTGAACGCTTCGCCTTCGATCCGGTGGACTGCGTGCATCATTATGGCCGCATCCGCGCCGCACTGGAGAAGGCGGGAAAGATGATTGGTCCACTGGATCTGCTCATCGCCGCGCAAGCCCTTGCTTTGGACGCCACCCTGATCACCCACAACCCGCGCGAGTTCCGCCGTGTGCCTGATCTGTCTTTAGAGGATTGGGCGTGACACAACCCACCTCCATGCCCCCCTAAAACGCAGCCTCATCGACGAGCGATGCGAGGGCTTGTGGGGAGCAGGATCTGGGGAGAGGCAGATTGCACAACGCACAATTCTTCCCCATCTGCGCCCCTTGCGTTCCTTGCGGTTCCTCCCTATTCGCAAGAATCAAAATCACGCGAATGAAGACGAATGAAGAAGAGGTTCCTTGTTCCTCGCTCTTTGTTGAACCTGAGGGGTCCGAAGGTCTTTCCAGGCTCTCCTCACAACCCGCAACCCACAACTCTCCCCTCTTTGAGCCCGAAGGTCCTTCCAAGCTCTCTGCCCCCGCTTCTTCCCTCGACGACCGGCGGTTGGCGCACCCGTAGGGACTCGAACCCCAAACCTTCTGATCCGTAGTCAGACGCTCTATCCAATTGAGCTACGGGTGCTTTTTGCCTTGCGCGGGGGGGAAGGGAAGCCCGGGCGGGGCGGGTCTGTCAAGGACTTCGGTGAAGACTCTTGGAAAATCCGGAGTGGCGCTTCCGTGGCGGGCGGCTAGTTTCGCGCGGCGCGAACAGGCCCCCTCTCCGGATGGACACCAACTTGCTGACCGAGAACCTGCTTTCACCGGTGGTGTTGTGTTTCCTGTTGGGGGTGGTGGCCAAGTTTGTGCGCAGCGACCTCTCGGTGCCCGAGTCCATCTACCAGGGGCTTTCGATTTATCTGCTGTTGGCGATCGGCCTCAAGGGCGGCTCGGTGCTGGCGGTGACGCCGCCATCGGAATTGTGGAAGCCGGCGGTGGTGGCCGTGGTGCTCGGGGTGGTGACGCCCTTGTCCACCTGGTTTGCGATGCGCGGGATCGGGCGCTTGGGCAAGGTGGATGCCGCGGCGGTGGCGGCACATTACGGATCGGTATCGGTCGTGACCTTTCTTGCGGCGATCGAGGGCGTGCGTTTGGTCGGTTGGGAGGCGGATGGGTTCATGCCCGCGTTGGTGGCCTTGATGGAGGTTCCGGGGATCATTGTCGCCTTGATGTTGGCGCGGCAGGGCGCGGCGGAGGGAGACGGACATTGGGGCGAGGCTTTCCGCGAGGTTTTTGTGGGCAAGAGCATCCTGCTGTTGATGGGCGGATTGGTGATCGGGTATCTCAGCGGTCCGGTGCGGCTTGGCGAGGTGGAGCCCTTTTTCAAGAGTGCGTTCAAAGGGGCGCTGTGTTTGTTCATGATCGAGCTGGGCTTGGTGACGGGGCAGCGCTTGCCCGATGTCGCGCGTGCCGGGTGGAGGCTGGTCTTGCTCGGGTGTTTGATTCCGGTGGTGCATGGTGCCTTGGGGGTGGCGTTGGGAGTGGCCGCCGGATTGCAGCCCGGCGGTGCGGCCATTCTCGGGGCATTGACCGGGAGTGCTTCGTACATTGCCGCGCCCGCGGCGGTGCGGGTGGCCTTGCCGCATGCCAACGCCGGCTACTGCCTCACCATGGCCTTGGGCATCACCTTCCCCTTCAATCTCGCGCTGGGCATCCCGCTCTACATTGCCATGGCGCGGTGGTGGGCGACCTGAGCGCGGCGCGCGCGGGATGGTGGAGGATGGTGCGGGGCCTCAGCCCTTGCGTTTCGATTTGCGCGGTGCGAACGACACCGCTTGCGGGTCGAAAGCGGCCGGATCGTATCCCGGGTGGGCCCATTCGATTTCCCCGTGGAGTGCCTGCATATACTGGAAGGTGCCGCCGAAATCCTCCGGAGGGCAGGCCCGGTCGCCGTCGAGCATCGTCGGTGAGTCGCCGCCGGGCACCCGTTTTTCGAAGACCACTTCGTGGATCCACTCGTCGGCGAAATCGTAGCGGTAGAGCATGCGCAGCGGCAGGTGGCGTTTGCCGAGGAAGGAGGCGAGGGTCAGTTGTGCCTCGTCGGCGAAATCGCCGATCACCTGGTCTTGGAGGCCGATCGGGCCGATCACATCCACGAGGCGTTTCCCCTTGCCGTGGCGGAACTCGTGAGGGTGTTTGTTTTCCCAGCCCATCGCCGCCTGGATCGCGTCGCTGAGGGCGAGGAAGGTGGCTTCCTTCGGAATCGTGAAGCGTCGCCAAATCTGCGGCTGGATGCCGTAGAGGAACACCTTTACCTGCACTTGGTTGGCATCCGCGGCGACCGCCATGGGCCGAGGGTGGGCCGCGGGCGGGGAGAAATCAAACCGGAAAACGCGGTGTGCGAAAATCTGTTAGACCGTGCCGGGTTCTTCCGGTCCGAGCAGAGCCTCGATGAGGGCTTGGTCGGGCGTGCCGCCCGGAATCGGGTGGAGGCCCGGCAGCACGGCGGCGAGTTGAGCCTTGTCGAGTTGCATGCGGTGGATGCGTTCCTCGACCGTGTTGCGGCAGAGCAGTTTGTGGATGAAGACCGGTTTGGTTTGTCCGATGCGGTGGGCGCGGTCCGATGCCTGTGCCTCGGCGGCCGGGTTCCACCACGGGTCGTAATGGATCACCGTATCGGCCGCGGTGAGATTCAATCCGGTGCCACCGGCCTTGAGGGAGATCAGGAACAGCGGGTCGGTTCCCTTCTGGAAGCGTTCCACCAGTTCCCTGCGGTCGCGCGAGGCTCCGGTGAGGGTGAGGAATCGGATTCCCTTCGCCGCGAGCCGTTCGCCGACAAGAGAGAGCATCGAGGTGAACTGCGAGAACAGCAGCACGCGTCGGCCTTGTTCGAGCAGCGCATCGAGCAGGTCGGCGAGGTGGTCGAGTTTTGCCGACTCCGTGGTGTTTCCGGCGAGGTGCGGCGGGAGCAGGCGCGGGTCGCAGCAGATCTGGCGGAGTTTGAGCAGTGCATCGAGGAACACCGGTTGGAAGCCGTCGTTGCCACGGGCGGCGAGGGCCTCGCGGACGCGGCGGTTCATTGTGGCGCGGACGGTTTCATAGAGGTCCTTCTGGGATGGGTGGAGATCGATGTGGTGGAGCAGGAATGTTTTGGGCGGCAGTTCACGGGCCACTTCATCCTTGGTGCGGCGGAGGATGAGCGGGGCGAGACGGGAGCGCAGATCCGCGAGGCGTTGGAGGTCGCCGTCCTTTTCCACGGGTTTGCGGTAGTGGCGGTTGAACCGTTCCGCGCTGCCGAGCAGGCCCGGTTCGAGGAAGCGCATCAGGCTCCAGAGTTCGCCGAGGTGGTTTTCCACCGGGGTTCCCGAGAGGCAGAAGCGGTGGTTGGCGGTGAGCGCGCGCGCGGCTTGCGCGACCTTTGCGTCGGGGTTTTTGATATGTTGCGCCTCGTCGAGCACGATCGTGTGGAAGCGGTGCGTGGCGAGGGTTTGTGCGTCGCGGTGGAGCAGGGCGTAGGAGGTCAGCACCAGATGGGCGGCGGGGATGTCCTCCATGCGGTCGCGGCGGGAAGGGCCGTCGAGGGTGAGCACGCGGAGTTGCGGGGCGAAGCGGCGTGCCTCCGCCTGCCAGTTGGGGATCACCGAGGTGGGCGCCACCACCAGCGAGGGGAGGCCGGCGCCGCGTTCCATTTCCCCGAGCAGGAAGGCGAGTGTCTGGAGGGTCTTTCCCAGACCCATGTCATCGGCGAGGATCCCGTGGAGTCCGCTTTGGGCGAGCGAGCGCATCCAGCGCAGGCCCGCCAGTTGGTATTCGCGCAGGGAGGCCTGCAGGCCTGCGGGTGGCGGGCCTTCGTCGGGGATTGTGGCGGGGAGCGGTGTATCGGGATCGCTGCAGCGGGTGCCGAGCGAGGTGGCCGATCCGAGGGCGGCTGCGTCGAGGCGGTGAATGCGGCAGCGCGACGGGAAGCGCGGATCGAGCAGTGCCGCGAGGTGGTCGAGGATGCGGCGGATGCGCTCCGCCGGGAGTTTGAGCGCCTTGCCGTCGGGCAGGGGCGCGTAGAGAAACCCGTCGTGGCTGTGGGGCAACGGGTCCTCGAGGAAACCGTCTTCGAGCAGGCGGGCGAGGATCGGCAGCAGGTCGTGGCGGGTGCCGTCGACCTCGAAGCCCACCGACAGAGAGAACCAGCCGTCGGCTTGGGGTTCGAGGATGTTTTCCCAGTGGGACGGGTCCGGTTCGATCACATCGTGGCCGACCGATTCATCCACGCGCACCGTCCAGCCGAGGGATTCGAGGCGTGCGATGGTTTCGCCGCGGAAGCGGTGCCAGAAGCGGTCGGGCGGGATGCGCGAGGGGTCGGGGAACCAGAGGTCGGGCGGGGACGGGCGGTCCGCCGCGTGCTGTCTCATGCCGAGCAGGAAGCGCCAGGACGGGTTTGAGCGCAGCGAGGAGAGGCCGGCCTCCGCGAGGTGAACGCGTGCCGCCTTCTCCGCGGCGGGCGAGTGGCGCGGCAGGTGGTGTGCCTCCGCGTCTTCGGGAGCCGCGGGGTCGGGGCCGAGCGATCTACTATGTTCCTCGTAGTTTGCGGTGGCGGTGGCGGTGATCCAGTGTCCGGGGTCGGGTTGGCCGAGGGCGTGGAGCAGCCGTTTCATTTCCGGGCCCACCGGGCCGCGGGACACATGAAGTTCCAAGCGGGGTTGCGGCGGCGGTTCTTCTGCCGGAGTGGCGGGTTGCGGCGGCGGGTGGGCGGCGGTGCTGCGCGGCAGGGCGGTGGCGATGGCCGCCTCGATGCGTTTGCGCGGGATGCGACCGCGGTCTGCCTCGCGTCGCGCGCGGAGCAGGACGGCGGCCCCGTGGGCGCAGAGCGGGCCTGCGTCGCAGGAGCAGGAGCATTCCAGGTTCCAGGAGTCCGGGCCCTGCCAGAGGATCGCGTCCGTCCTTTGCCCCTGCACCTCGCCTCGGAGTTCCAGCGAGTCGTCCTCGAGTTGTGTGAGCGAAAGGTTGCGGACCTTCGGAGCGAGTGTGTGCCCTGCGTCGATTGTTTCTGCATCGAAGCGCCTTTCCCACGGGAGGTCGTGGAGGAGTCCGGCGGGCTGGAGAGGGTCGGACACGCTTGCGGCACTTTCCCGGGCAGCGGGCCTGCGGTCAAGCGGGCGGGTGTTTCCGTGCGGGTGGCGGCTCGGTTGGCCCTTTCGTCGACCGGTGGTTTTTCCGTATTGTCGCGGGGCACATCAGGCGATACGGATGGGGCATGTCAGACGAGCATTCCGGATCGACCCCTGTATGGATAGAGTCCAGCGCCCTTTCCGCGCCGGCCTTGTTGGGAGCGGCGGCCGGATTGCTGCTTGGGGATTTGATGCATCGTGGGGCGCGGCGGGGAGTGGGGCTGGGACTCGGGATCCTGGGGGTGGCGGCCTTGCTTCCGTATGTGGCGGGCGAGGTGCGTGGTTTGGTGACGGGTCCCAAGAGCCGCACCGGTGTGAAGCGTCGGATCCAGAAGATCCGCGATTTCGGGATCGGTGCGCCGGATGATGATGAGGTCGACCGCGAATTGCGCGAGCAGGGCTTGCTGTGAGCGGGTGCGGCGTGATCCGTGCTTGAGTCGGAGTCTCTCCGGGTGCAAAAAGTGGGGAGGAATGAAACCCCGCGCTGTTTTCCCGCCGTGTTTTCTTTTCGCCCTGTGCGGGTTGGTGGCGGGCGGGTGGTGTCGAGGCGCGCAGTTTGTCATGCCCGCGGAGGGGCCGGTGCCGTTTCGCAGGGATCATTTGCCGATGGATGGCGATTCCGCGCAGTCGTTGGCGGAGCAGTTGTTGGTGTTGGCGAGGGGGCGGATCGGAGCTGGTCCGGCGGAGTTGCGGTCGGCCGCACAAATGTTGGCGGTGGCTTCCGCCCTGCGGCCCGGGGACGAGGCGGTGGCTGCGGTGGCAAAGTCATTGCGGGAGGGCGAGTCCGGGGCCGGCAAGCCCGCGGGGAACCTCGTGCGCGTGCACTCGCGGATCTGGCAGCGGATCGATTGGCTCAACGCCGAGGAAGCGGCAGTGGATGGTCGGGCTTTGTCGGCGTGCTTGGAAGATGTGATGGCAGCGGCCGATCCCAAGCATCCGCGGGCGGTCTCCCTGCGAGGCAAGGCGGAGCGCGGAGCTTGGGACGGGTGGGTCGCCCCGCTTGCGGAGTTTGAAGGCCCGGCGACTCCCGGGCATGCTTCGGTTTCCCCGCTTCTCGAGTCCGCTTCGGTGGAGGCGCCGATGTGGGTGGAACGCGGATCGGGGCCGTCCAAGCGATGGGAAATGGATCCGGTGGCGTTGGAAATGAAAGCCGTGGCCGGCGAGGGAGCGCCCGGCATCTCGGTTGTATTGGGGTCCGAGCCGATGAGCGAGAGTCGTGCGGAGCTTGCCGGTCGCATAGCGCGTGCGCTGCGTCCGCCGGTGATCAAAGGGGTCGCGGGGCCGGTGGTGGTATCCGTCGATTCCCGTGGATTCGACAAGGCCCTGCGATCCGGCGGAGCCATGTCGGTGGGCGCGGCGGCCGCGGTGCTGGCGGGATCCGCCGTGAACGGCAAGGTGCCGCACGGACTCATCCTCGGGCGGGTGGAGCCCGACGGCCGATATCTTGCCGGCAGCGGGTTTTGGGAGCAATTGCGGGCCTTGTCCGGCAAGGGCAAGGGGCGCCGGTTGATCGTGCCTGCCTCGGCCGAGCGCGAGGTGCTCTCGCTGCTGGTGGTGGACGAGACCGGGTATTTTTTTGACTATGAAATCCTGATGGCAAAGGACCTAGCCGGCTTGTTGGAAGCGGCCGCCTTGCCGGAGGACGCGCCGGAGGAATCGCCGTGCGGGCGTTTCCGCACCTTGCGGGAGAGGGCGGCGGCCGCGAAGGACCTCAACGAATTTCTCAACCAGCGCTGGGTGCGGGAATACCTTGGGGCGTTGAGACGCATCGGCCCCGATCATCTTTCCGCCAAGGCGCTGCATCTCAAGTCCACCGGCGCGCGGCCGTCGAAGTTCACGCGTCCCGTACTGATTTCCGAATTGCGGCGGGCGATGCAGCCTTTGGATTTCCTTTTCGCCGAGTGGGACCCCAACGACATCAAGGTCCTGAGGAAGATCGACGACTTGGGGTCCGGCTGTTCCGACAAGATCGACAAAATCTCGCGGCTTGCGGATTCCGCCGAAGCCGCGTGGGTCGAGAGCGCGCGTGACGCGGTCGATTCCCTGCGGAGTGCTGCGCGGGACCAGCGCAAGCAGAGCGGGCAATGGATGCCGGACTTGCGCACTGCGGCGCGTATCGCGATTTCCGAACACTACCGGAAGTTTCTCGAGAGCGCGGAAAAGGAGGCCCCGACGCTCTCGGCGCCGTAGCCGGGTGCCGCGTCTTCCGGGGTTGAGTCCGCGGTAGCATGTGCTTTCATCGGGTCCGGGAGAAATCCCCGAACGCCATGGGAAGAGCCTTTGAATGCCGCCGCCGTGCCAAGGAAAGCCGTTGGGCCTCGATGTCCAAGGTGTTTCCCAAGCTTGCCAAGTCCATCACGCTTGCCGCCAAGGAGGGAGGGCCGGACCCCGAGACCAATGCGCGCTTGCGGGGAGCCATCGCCAACGCCAAGGCGCGCAACCTTTCGCGCGAGAACATCGATGCCGCCATCAAGCGCGCGTCGGGCAAGGATGCCGCCGAAATTTCCGAGGCCGCCTACGAGGCCAAGGGGCCGCACGGTTCGCAATTCATCATCGAGGTCGCCACCGACAACACCAACCGGTCGGTGACCAACATCAAGACCATTCTCAACAAGACCGGCGGGCAATTGCTCAACACCGGTTCGCTCGACTATCTCTTTCCGCGGAGGGCGGTGTTTGAGTTTCCCGTGCCGGAGGGGACCGACCTGGAGGAGTTGGAGCTTGGATTGATCGATGCCGGGCTGGAGGAAATGACGGTGGACGAGGGGGTTGTCAGCGTTGCGGGAGAGCCTGCGTCGTTCGCCGGTTTGTCGCGGGCGATCGAGGCCTTGGGCATTGCCGCCACCAAATCGGGTCTCGAGCGCGTGTCCACCCAGCCCGTCGAGTTGGCGGAGGAGCAGATCGCGGAGGTCGAGGCGATCATTGATCGCCTTGAGGACGACGACGATGTGCAGGCCGTGTACACCAACCTTGCCTGAGGTGGTGCTGCGCGGAGCGCGCGGGGGGCTGCTCAGGAGTCGAGGAAGCCGGTGAGCGGACTGGTGGCGCTGGCGTGGGTGCCCGGTTGCGGCAGGCCGAGTTCGTAGGCTTCGCGGCCTGCCTCCACCGCGGCCTTGAAGGCGGCGGCCATGCGCACCGGATCGGAGGCGATGGCGATGGCGGTGTTCACCAGCACCGCGTCGGCGCCCATTTCCATTGCCTCGGCGGCATGGCTGGGAGCGCCGATGCCGGCGTCGATCACCACCGGCACGGTGGCTTGTTCGATGATGATGCGGAGTTGGTCGCGGGTGGCGCGGCCGCGGTTCGAGCAGATCGGCGAGCCGAGCGGCATGACGGTGGCGGCGCCCGCCTCCTGGAGGCGTTTGGCCAGCACCGGATCGGCATTGATGTAGGGCAGCACGGTGAAGCCCTCCTTCACGAGGATTTCGGTCGCCTTGAGGGTTTCCACCGGATCGGGCATGAGCCAGACCGGGTCCGGATGGATTTCAAGTTTCACCCATTTCGGCAGGCCGGCGGCGGCGGCGAGGCGGGCGAGGCGCACGGCCTCCTCCGCGTTCATCGCGCCGCTGGTGTTGGGCAGGACGAGGTGGCGTTGCGGATCGATGAATGCGAGGATGTCCGACGAGGGGTCGCGGTGGGCGGAGAGGTCGGCGCGGCGCAGCGCCACGGTCACCATGTCCGTTCCGCTGGCGGAGATGGCCTCGCGCATCACCTCGGGTGAAGGGAACTTGCCGGTTCCGACGAAGAGACGGGACGGAAAGGCGCGGCCTGCGATCACGAGCGGCATGGCGGATTTTTATTACTATGATTTATTATCAAATTCTGGCAGGTTTTCCAGCCAGGATGCGAAGGCCGCGTGGTTGCGGAGATCGTAGGTGAAGGTGTGGAAGCCGAAGTCCCTGCCGGTGGCGGTGTTTTCCGGGAGGTCGTCGATGTAGGCCGTCTCCTCCGGAACCAGCGCGTGGGCGTCGATCGCGTGGCGGTAGATTTCCGGGCGGGGTTTGATGTGGCCCGCCTCGAAGGACAGCACGGCGGCGTCGAACACGGCGAAGCGCGGGAACTCGCGGAAGATCCACGGGCAATGGATCGGGTTGGTATTCGAGAAGAGGATGAGGCGGTGGCCGGCGGCGGCGAGATGTTCCGCATCGTGCCACATCGCGTCGATCGGGGTGAAGATGCGCCGCCAGGTGTCGCGGAAGCGTTCGGGGCACGCGGTCGAGCCGAGGGTGTCGAGCGCCCAGCGGGTGAATTCCTCCTCCGGGATGCGGCCCGACTCGAAGTCGTCCTTGCGGGAGAGCAGTTGCGAGATCCGCGAGGCGGGATCCGGGCAGCCGTCCGGCAGCAGGCGGAGGAGCGCGTTTTCGAAGTCGAAGTCGAGCAGCACGCGGCCGATGTCGAAAAGGAAGGTCATGGGTTGCGGGCGGGCGGGGCCGGATGTTCGGCGATGAAGCGGGCGGCGGCAAGGGCGCCGGCGTTGCGGCCGTGGCTGGCGAGGGATTGTTTCATCGTGCGCCAGGCGGCGGCGCGGTGCGCGAGGAGTTGGCCGAGTACCTCGCGAAGGGCTTGCGGCGACTCGGCGAGCCGGCCGCCGCCGATGGATTCCAGCAGGCGGAGGTTTCCCTCCTCTTGGCCGGGGACCAGGTGGTGGATGAGCATCGGGCACTGGGCGGCGATCGCCTCATGGACGGTGGCGCCGCCGGCCTTGCCGACGACCAAGTGGTGGGAGTTGAGCAATTGCGGCACGCGGCGAGTCCATCCGAGCAGGCGCACCCGGCCGGGGTAGTCCGCCTTGAGGGACGCGGCCTCGCGGTAGAGCCGGCGGACATTCTTTCCGAGGGCGATGGTGAGGTGCACCGCCGGATCCGCCTCGAGCAGCGCCCTGCCGTGATGTTTCACCGCATTACGTTTCGCGGTGGCGAAGTAAAGGATGCGGAAGGGCGCGCAGGGGTCGTCGGCCGGGAGGGGCGTGAGTCGGGAAAAGGACGGGTGGACGGGAAACCCGGTGTCGATGATGCGCGAGGGGTCGAGCCCGCGTGCCGCCATCGCCGCGCGGGTGAGCGGGTCGGTCACCAGCCACCAGTCCGTGGGGGCGCGCAGCCAGGCGGCGTTGATCTCGATCGAATCGGTCACCACGGTGAAGACCGGGAAGCGGTGGTTCACTCCTTGGCGGATCCGTTTGAGGAAATACGGGTAGAGCGGATAGGTGCTGACCAAGGCGGTGGGGCGGTAGTCGTCGATCAGGTCGCCGAGGGCCCGTTCCGGGAACCGCATCACCGGTGAGCTGCGGCGGCTGAAGTCGCAGCGGTCGGTGGAGCGGTAGATCATAGCCCAGATCGCGGGCGTGTAGGTGGTGGCGAAGCGGTAGAGTCGGCTGGTCAGGGCGGTGATTCCCGGCGCGCCGAGCAGGCAGGGATCGGCAACGCGGGAGGTGTGGCCGAGCGAATCGAGAGCCAGCGCGAGGTGTTTCGCGGCGCTGTTGTGTCCCTCGCCGAAGGCGGCGGTGACGATCAGGACCCGTGAGGAGGCTGTGTCCATTTCGCTTGCCGGGATTGGATAGCGGGGAACCCGGCATTGCGTCGATGGGGATTTCGGTCTTTCTTTGGGCTTCAGATGCTGCGCGGGCGGAAACAGATCGAGTTGCGCGAGGTGGGTCGCGAGCCCGAGGAGGAGGCTCCGGTGCTGCGGCTCGGGGTGCGGGAGGGGGAAGAGGGCGCGAAGCCGGCCGCACCGGCCGCGCCGGTGCGCTTGGGGGTGGCCGCCGGGGCTGGCACGGCCGGGCGCTTGGTGGTGCCGCCGCGGGTGGTGGGCGAGGTGCGCACCTTTGAGCCCGGGTTTGAGGAACTGGTGGCCAAGGAGGCCGAGGGCGCAGCCGCAGCGAAGGGCGAGTGGGAGGAGGTCGCGGCGCAGCCGATGGCGATTCCATGGGGATGGCTTGCCTTGGCCGGGTTGTTGGCGGCGGGTGGCGTGTTGTGGTCGCTCGGCAAGCTCAAGGAGTCCGAGAAAGTGCTCGCCGCGGTGGAGGAGAGCGCACGCGAGAGGGTGGCGCAGCTCGAGAAGGAAGAGCGCGAGGCGCGGCAGATGGTCGAGGCGATCGAGGCGGCGATCCGACGCTATTTTTCCGCGTCCCGGATCGAGGACCTCGCCCCGCTCGTGCGGCAACCGCAGCGCGTGATGCCGCTGATCGAGGCGCACCATCGCGGAAAGCCCTACGAGGCCAATCCGGTGGAAGAGCTTCTTTCGCTGCATCCTCTCACGGTGGGACGCAGCGCCGATTTCTGGATTGCGTCAGTGCGTTTGCGGCGCGGGATTTCCAACCAAGTGGTGGTGGAGGCGCCCACCGGCGGCGGGAATCCCTTGATCGATTGGGAATTGCTGGTGTGCCACCAACCGATGCCGTGGGACGAGTTCGTGCGCACGAGGCCCCGCGGGAGAGGGATGCCGTTTCGTGTCGAGGTCGTGCCGGACACGCTTTACAGCCACGAGTTTTCCGATTCCTCGCGGTGGACATGCCTGCGTTTGTCGGCGCGCGATTCCGAGGAATATCTCTTCGGGTATGTCCCGCGGGGCAGCGCAGAGGAGGAGGAGATTCTCGGGTTGGTGGCGGCATCCGCCGGGAGTGAGGGGCGGCTGATCCTGCGCTTGTCGATTCCCGAGGGGCTGCGTGCTCCGCGCGCGGCGATCGTCGAGCGGGTGATGAGCCGCAGCTGGGTGTATCAGGAGCCGCCGGCCAACGAGTGATGGGCAAGCCGGGGAAAACGAAACCGCCGGAATCCGCGGCGGAGGACCGCGTGCCGTGCAGCAAGCCGCGTTTCCTGCCGGTGCTGGCGGGCGCGGGATGCTTCGCGGTATGCCAGTTCGCGTGGGGTGTCTGGCGCTTGGTGGCGATGACCGGCGGAATGGAGAACCGCTTCAGCCGATTGGCGCGCGAGGAGCATCTCGGTTTCGTGGCGTGGGAAAACATCCGCCTGTTGCCCGCGTACGCCATCCTCACCTTGCTCGCGGCGCTGTTGGTGTTTCCGATGGTCGGGCTCCTTTCCCGCCTGCGACGGCCTTGGGACGGATCGCGGACCCGAGTGACGGTGATCGGTTCCTTCCTGCTGACCGCTCTGCTGCATTTCCACTTTCTTCTTCAATTGGTGAGGACGCGTCCCTATTTCCTCGGCGATGCGGAGTTCGGGCACTGGTACTTCATCTGGCTCGACGCGTTGCCGGACGTCTGCAAGCCGGCCCTTCACGCCCTGCTCTTCCTTGTGATTCCCGCGGTGTGGATCGCCTTCGTGCTGCTCTGGTATGCGCGGCGTTGCGGCAAGAGGCTGCGCCTCGCCGCGGTGGCAACGGCGGTGCTTGCCGGAGGAATCGTCTTCGCGCGTTCGTTTGCCATCGGCGGACCGGACCCCGCGCCTGCAAGGCCGGGCGCTCCCAACATCATCATCATCGGGTCCGACTCGCTGCGGGGCGATCGTCTCGGATGCGCCGGATACCGTCCCGCGCGCAGCGACGGGCCTGCCGCGCAAGGGGTTTCGCCATCCATCGACACGCTTGCCGCCAAGTCCGTGCGCTTCGAGCGCTGCTACACGGCCATCGCCTCGACCATCGAGTCCGGCGTGCAGTTGATGACCTCCACTTACCCGCACACCCACGGGATCCGGCAGATGTATCCCGACCGCGGGACGGTGGAGGCCGCGGCTGAGCGCACCATCCCGCTTGCCTCGCTGCTTGCCGCGCAGGGCTACGACACCGCTGCCATCGGCGACTGGTGCGCGGGCTATTACGAGGTCACGCCCCTCGGGTTCCGCGATATCTCGGTATCGAGCTTCGACAACTTCCGCACCTATGTGAGCCAGGCCGTGACGCTCTCGCATTTCGTCATCCCGCTCTACTTCGACAATGCCGCGGGCTACCGGCTCTTTCCCCAGCTCAAGTCCTTCGCCCAGTTTGTCACGCCCGAGGTCGTGACCGACCGCGTCGAGCGCGGTCTTGCCGATGCCGCACGATCGGGCCGGCCGTTCTTCTGGCATGTGTTCTACTCCTGCAATCACCTCCCCTACCGCAGCCGCGAGCCCTTTCTGAGCATGTTTTCCGATCCCGCCTACGCGGGTCCGCACCGTCACGGGGTGGATTTCGACATCGACCGGTTCATCGGCGGCACCGACCTCGAGTCCAAGTGGCGGGCGCTTCCGGAAAAAGAGGTGCGGCAGATCCGCGCGCTCTACGACGGAAGCGTGAGGCAGTTCGATCACTGTGTCGGCGAAGTGTTGCGCGCCTTGCGGGAGCACGGCCTCGACGACAACACGATCGTCGTCATCACCTCGGATCACGGCGACGACCTTTACGAGCCGGGCGTCACCCTCGGGCACGGGCTTACCTTCAACGGCGGGTTGCACGCCAACCATGTGCCGATGATCGTGCATGTCCCCGGGATGGCGCCGCGGGTGATCGGCGAGACCGTGCGGCTCATCGATGTGGCGCCCACGCTCGCCGAACTCGCGGGTGTGGCGGTTCCCGGGTCGTGGGAGGGGCGGAGTTTCGCGCCGTGGTTGCGCGGCGAAGGGACGCGGATGCATCGTCCGTTTTACGGCGAGACCGGGTTTCCCTTCATCCAGTTCCGCGTGCCGGGAGTGGAGCGTCCCCGGTTGCCGCCGATGGATGCGATGACTGCGATCGATCCGGACTACAACCACCAGTTCGTGCTGCGCCCCGAGTACCGCGAGCCCTTGGTAGAGGCCAAGCAGCGGTGCCTGCGCACGCGGGACTGGAAACTCGTCTGCACGCCGACGGCTGCGGGTGGCAGGCATTTCGGCTTGTTTCATCTCGCGGCGGATCCCGACGGCCTGCGGGACCTTGCGGCGGAGCGGCCCGAGGTGCTGGAGCCGATGCGGCGCGCCCTGGAGCGTTGGATGGACCACAGGGAGGAGACCTGCGTTCCCGCCATCTTTCCGCAGGGCGAGCCTTGAGGATTCCAAACGCCGCTTGCCTTGCCCGCAAGCCGCCCCCATCCTTCCCCGGGTATGCGCATGCAGTGTTTGTTTTCGTTGATGGGCTTTGCACTCGTTCTCACCGCGCGGGCCGCGCCGGAGCCTAATGCGTTCGGCGGCTTGTTCGCGCAGGGCGTCATGGTCCGCGGGCAAGTAGGGGTGATGCAGCCGCCGCCCGAGATTGAGAAGTATGTGGCAAAGGTCACCGAATCCGCGCGCAAGAACCCCGAGTGGTTCCGCGGCTTTTCCAAGCAGCACAAGCCAGGGGTGCCTCTGCCCTACGACGAGCGGCTGGGCCTGACCCGCGAGGAATACGCCGAGTATCTGGCGGTGTGGAAGCGCCGTGAGTTCAAGGCTCTGGAGGAAGTGACCCTCACCTTGCGAAAATCGCCGAGCGGCACCTGGGGCATTTCGGGCAGTGGTGCCGCGGCGCTCTTCGCCACGCTGCGCTACGACGAAAAGTCCGATTCGTTTTCCTCACCCAACGGCGAACTCAAGAGGATCGCCGACATTGAGGCGGATCCGGAAAGCATCCTCGGCGCATGGAGCGGACGGGAATGGAAATTCGAGGAAGACACCGGCCTCGGCAAGCTCAAGGAAAACCTCGCGATCGGCGTCATGGCCGACAAGCGTCACGGTCTTCTGGTGTACCGCGCCCAGGAGATCTCCACGCAAGGGACCCGCTTGCTCGACCGCAGTCTGGTGATCCGCTTTCCCGCGGCAGCGGTGAAGCAGGGTGCGTCATCGAGGTCTTCCGGCGGCAAATCGCGCAAGCGCTGAGGTCGGCGCGGATCGCACCCGAGCGCATGAGAATCATCGCAGGCAAGGCGGGGCGCATGGCCATCCGGGTTCCCGCCGCCGTGACGAGGCCGACCACCGACTTCGTGCGTCAGGCCCTGTTCTCGATTTTCGGAACCATGGTCGAGGGCGCGGCCGTGCTCGACCTCTACGCCGGATCCGGCGCCGTGGGTCTCGAGGCCCTGAGCCGGGGCGCGGCTTCGTGTGTGTTCGTCGACGAACATCGCAAGGCCTGTGCGGTGATTCGGGAAAACCTCGCCCTCACCCGGCTGCCGGGAGGCTCGGTGAGCGCCTGTGAGGCATTGACCTTCCTCAAGCGCGATCGTGCGGTCTATGATCTGATGTACGCCGACCCGCCGTACTTCCGCGGAGCTGGCGATACGGATCAACTTGGCCGCTTGCTGCAGGGGGGGTGGATCGTTCCCCGGCTCTCGCCCGGGGGGTGGTTTGTAGCCGAGGTGGCGGAGGGATATCCTTTGGCGGAGGCTCCGGGGCTCGAGCTTGCCGATCGCAGGCGCTATGGCGGCAGCTTGTTGCTTTGTTTTCGCAAGCGGGCGGAGAAAATCCCGGCCGGGGACACGGGGAATGTGCCGTAGTCCTCGACGGCGACCGCGGCGCGGTTAGGATGGCGGGCGATGCGCGCGACGCTGGCACGCTGGCTCTACCGCGGGTTGCTTCCGCTGGTATTTCCGTTCGTCGTGCCCGGATGGTGGTGCAAGGCGCTGCGTCGCGGCGGGCAGGGCGGCCGCTTGGGCGAGAGGTTCTCGCTGTACGGGGAGCCGCCCGAGTTCGAGCCAGCCGGCGCGATCCACATCCACGCGGTGAGTGTCGGGGAAACGGTGCTCGCCCTGCGCCTGATCCGCGCGTGGCAGCGCCGCGAACCCTCGGCGCGCTTCGTGCTCGCAGTGGGCACCGCCACGGCACGGCTTCTCGCCGGATCCGAATCCCCGCACGGAGTACGCGCCGTCTATGTGCCCTTCGACCTGCGATGGATGGTGCGGCGCTATCTCTCACGCTTCGAGCCCTCGCGGATCATACTGGTCGAGGGCGAGGTATGGCCGAACCTCATGGACGAATGCACGCGGCGCGGCGTGCCGGTTTCCTTGGTCAACGCGCGAACTTCGCCGCGTTCGGCCGACAGACTGCGGCGCGTGGCCGCGTGGGTGCGGCCGGTGTTTTCCCGACTGGATCTGGTGGCGCTGCAGGACGAAACGGATGCGGAATTGTGGCGCTCGCTGGGCATTTCCGCGGAACGGATCCATGTCGCGGGAGGCATGAAATTCGATACGCTGGATGCCGTGCGGCCGCACGCGCGGGAAGACTTCGCGCGCATCCTTGCCGAAACGACCGGCACCCGCCCGCTGATCCTTGCGGCAAGCACCCACGCCGGGGAGGAAGTTTGGCTTGCGCGCATCGTCGCGGCGGCGCGTCCCGACGCGGGTTTCGCGGTGGTGCCGCGTCATGCGGAACGCAGGCACGAGGTGCTGGCTGATCTCGCCGCCGCAGGTTTCCACGCCGTGTTGCGATCGCGCACGCCGGAAGGCGATGGCAACTCCGTTGCGCAACAACGGGTGCTGGTCGTCGATTCCACAGGCGAGTTGCGCGACTGGATGGCGCATGCCGAACTCGTATTGATCGGCAAAAGTTTCCTCTCCCGCGGCGGGCAAAATCCGGTGGAAGCCATCCTCGCCGCCAAACCGGTGGTGGCCGGACCCCACATGGAAAATTTCGCGCTGCTCGCGCGTCAATTGTCGGCGGCTGGCGGGTGGATCATCGCGGAACATCCCCGCCAAGTGGAGGAGGCGCTTCGTTCCTTGGCCGATCCGGCTGCGCGCGCGGTTGTCTGCGACCGCGCCGCGGCGGTTCTCGCCCGCCATGAAGGGGCCGTGGCCCGGGTGCTCGATCTGCTGGGCGTGCCTCGCGCGGAAATGTGAGGAAATTGCCCCAATCGAAAGTTTGTCAATTCACGGCGGATCCCGTAGTTTCCCACTCGTGAGCGAGGCGGAACCAGATCCGTTGCAGGGCTTGCTTTCGGGGTTTGCCCTCGGGCCGGCGTGGGCGCGGCCGAAGGATGCGAAAGGCGCGGCCGCGGAGCAGCGCCCCGCGAAAGGCCCGGCCGAGCGCCCTCACGAGCGCGGAGATCGTTTCCGGAATTCCGATGCCGAACGCGGTGGAAACCGTTTCCAAGGAAACGGAAAGCGTCCCGGTGCCCATCGCCGGGACATGGATCGCCCGGTGCCCGAGGCCCTTCCCGCGGAGGGGGTGCGGGTGACCATCCTTCCCGATCCGCAGGCCGTGAAATTGATCGGCAAGGAAATTCATCAGGTGGCGCGGGTCTACTCGCTCTACGACATCGCACGGACAATTGTCGCGGAACGCGCGAGATGCCGGGCGCGCTTCGAGGTGAACGAGGGACTTTCTCCCCTGCTTCAAGGCAAGCTCGACTCTTCGTTGTTTCTCAGCCGCGAGGACGCGCTCCGCCACTTGTGGCAGTCTCCGCTGCGCGACCGCTTTCTCGAAGAGCGCACCGTTGAGGTCGAGGCTCCTGCCGTCAGCGTGCAAGTCGTCGCGCGTTGTGGCTTGTGCGGTGAATGGTTGGGCCCGCCGAATTTCCACGACTACCAACCCAAGCTGCGTCGGCTCCACGCCGAGCGTTACGCCCATCTTCCGTTCGAGGTGTACGCATCCAAGGTTCGCACCGAGCGCGGCGAAGAGGCGGTGAACGCCTGGCTCGACACCATGCGCACGCGCAGGGAATGGCGCTTCACGGGTGATGCCGACGACGCATGGATCCCTCAGGAAAACGAGGCGCGCCGACAATTGTCCGCTCGCGCCTTCGATCAGGCATTCGAGGAAACCCGGGCCGCCGAGCTTCCCGCCGCGCTGCCCGCCGGACACGCCTCTGCCGGCCTGATGGCCTCCCTCAAGGAGGCGGGCCTTCACGCGCGCAATCACCCGGCCGTCCTGATCCCCGCCGTCTGCCGCGCCCTCGAGGCGGAGCGAATCCCGGTGTTCAAGCGTCAGGGCAAACTCTTCTCGGGCCCGGCACGACCCAAGCCCCTGCCCGCGGATACGCCGCTCGCCGCCCGCCCGGCGTTGATGGTCGGATGGATCCGCGCCAACAAACCCGCGAAACTGGAGGGACTTTGGAAGGCGGTTCTTCCGGAGGGAGGCACCGCGCCTTCCGCCGACTTCGCCGCCGACTTGTTCTGGATGCTCACCCAAGGGCACATCCTGTTGTTCCAAGACGACACGTTGGTCATGGTGGACGGCAAGTCCGATGGCGGAGAGCGCCCGACCGCCGGAGCGGGAAACCGGTCGAAGAATCTCAAGGTCCCGGCGATACAGGATTCGCAAGTGCCGGAGGCCGCGGACGAGGCCATCGAAGAGCCGGGAATCGCCGTGGATGATTCACTGGAGGCACCGGGAAATCCGCCCGCTGGGGAAGACCCCTCCTCCGACGCTCCCGATGGGATTGACGCCGGCTCTCCCCTGTGATTCAACTCCCCGACCCAACCAAAGGAACGGTGGCTGAGTGGTCGAAAGCACTCCCTTGCTAAGGGAGCGTAGCCCAAAAGGTTACCGAGGGTTCGAATCCCTCCCGTTCCGCGCCCTTGAGGCCCATTTGTGGATTGCAATCACCCGCGGAGCGGGAGGGATGAGAACCCAGGGTTTGAAAGCAGAAGCCGCTCGTAGCGGCGGCGGGAAACAACCGCGAAGCGGCTACACGCTTGGACGGAGCGCAGCGGAGTCAATCCCTCCCGTTCCGCGCCCTTGAGGCCCATTTGTGGATTGCAATCACCCGCGG
>CAZMUK010000002.1:63702-68004 GCA_964569415.1 uncultured Luteolibacter sp.
AGCGGGAGGAATGAGAACCCAGGGTTTGAAAGCAGGAGCCGCTCGTAGCGGCGGCGCGAAACAACCGCGAAGCGGCTACACGCTTGGACGAAGCGCAGCGGAGTCAATCCCTCCCGTTCCGCGCCTGCCGCTTGCCCCCTGGCTCCGCCGGTTTCTTCCTCACGATCCCCTCTTGAATGGGCGGGAGCGCGCCCGTAGCCTTCCGCATCGTGAAGACTCCGACCGCCCGAACTCCCCTCGCTGCATCCGTAATGCCGACCATCATGGCGTTGGCCGCCCTCATTGCGATCATGTCGGCGCGCGCACCCGGAGCGGAAGCGGGGAAAGCGGTTGGTAGCGACTGGAATTCGGTGCCCGATCTCCTCAAGCGGATCGCCGTGCCGATATTCCGCCAGCAGGATTTTGATATCAAATCCCACGGCGCCAAGGGCAACGGAACCGACGACGACCTGCCCGCCCTCAAGGCGGCGATCGAAGCCTGCACCAAGGCCGGCGGCGGACGCGTGATCGTCCCGCCGGGGAAATACCTGCTCCACGGACCCATCCACCTCAAGAGCGGCGTGAACCTCCACCTCGCGGCCGGCGCGATGCTGCGCTTCAGCGGCGAACCCGACCACTTCCTGCCCACGGTCGAAACCCGCTGGGAGGGCACGCTGATGCACGGATACTCGCCGATGATCTACGCCAACGGCGCCAAGGACATCGGCATCACCGGCAAGGGCGTGATCGACGGCGGAGGCGACAAGGTCTTCGCGAAATGGGCGGGCAGACAGAAGGCCGACCAACAAAACCTCCGCAGGATGGGAGCGGAGGGAACGCCGCTCGACCAGCGCCGCTTCGGCAAAGGCCATTGGCTGCGACCGAGCCTCGTCCAGCCCTTCCGTTGCCAGCGCGTGCTCATCGAGGGCGTCACGCTGCGCAACGGCGCCTTCTGGATGCTCCACCCGGTGCTCTGCAGCGATGCGACGGTCCGCAAGGTCCGAATCGAAAGCCCGCGCATCAACAACGACGGCTGCGATCCGGACTCCTGCGAACGCGTGCTCATCGAGGACTGCGTGTTCCGCACCGGCGACGACGCCATCGCCATCAAGGCCGGACGCGACGACGACGGACGCAAACTCGCTCGCCCCACCCGGGACGTGGTGATCCGGCGCTGCGACATCAGCAGCCACAACGGCATCGCCATCGGCAGCGAGATGTCCGGAGGCGTGCACCGCGTCTTCATCGAGGACTGCACCATCCGCAAGGCCGGCGGTTCGGGATCGGGCTCGGGCGCCGCGGTCTTCCTCAAGGCCACCCGCGACCGCGGCGGGGTGATCGAGGGAATCCGTGTACGGAGGCTGACGATCGACCGCGCCAAACGCGCGGTCCTGCGGATCGATCCGAGCTTCAACCACGGCTACCGCGGCACGAATCATCCGACGGTGGTGCGCAATGTGCTGGTCGAGGATGTGACCTGCCGGAAAGCGGAGAAATTCGCCATCCACATCGCCGGCTTCGCGGACATGCCGGTGCAGGATGTGACCATCGCCCGGATGACCGTCGATGCCGCGGAAACCCCGCTCCTGATCCGCCACGCCAAGGGCCTGCGCTTCGAGGAAGTGCTCGTCAACGGCAAGCCCCTCCAGGTCCCCGCCGCCACGCCGCAGGGCAAGGCCGGCAAGGCGGAGTGAGCGGTGGTCCGTCGTTCCGACGGTTCGCTCCTGCAGTGATCGGGCAACTGCCCTCGGGGCCTTGAAACACTGACACTTGGCCGTGCCAGGAACACGGTCTCCATGCAGAAATCGGTCACCGGTTTTGTGAGATTGCGGGGCCTGACCCCTAGAGCCTAACCCCTAAAGCAAGAATCCGTACTTGCCCAGCGGCTCGTCTTGGAAACTCGCCCCGATGGAACGCTCCGGCACCACGATGATCGCCTGTTTGACCCCTTGGTTCTCCAGCTTGTCCGGCGCGATGAACATCAACGCCCGGCTCTTCCCCGAGGCTGGCGGCGACTTGATGAGCAGGTATTGCTCGCCCCGCTTTCGGTAGGCGCTCTCCTGCATCGGGCACATCCCGAGCTCGTTGGAACGCGTCGAGCTGCCCTCGCGCGCACGCGTGACGGAGACGGAGGGAACGTGGGTATCGCGGTTCATTCGGTTCGGGAGGTGTCAGGAAAATGCCAGGGCATTGCGGAGATCATCATGTTCAAAGGCGCTGGCCATGCGATCCATTTCCGCAGCCGTGGCACCCGCCTCCCGGGCGACTTCGCGCCAGCGGGAGGTCGCGCCGGCACGCCGGAATGCGGCTTTGCCACGAAATCCTCCCCGCCCGCAGGGCGGAAACGCAGGGTGCCAAGGCGGGTCTCATCGGCCACACCGAGCAGATAGTCGCTCTCCATCAGCGTCCGGACAGCCCGGCCTTCCCGCTCCGCCTACCGGCGCTCGGAGCGTTGCATCAGGCGTCGCCCCCAGGCGTCGGGCGCGGAGTCACCCAGCGAGCCATGGATCGGCTGTCCGGCCGGCGGTTCGGGATCCGCCGCGTGTCAGTGGCAGGGCGGTGTCGAGCGCGAAGGAATCCGCATCCCGGAACCACACGTCGGCATACTCGAAATGCACGGTCTCTTTTCCCCGCACCCGGTTGCTCCGCGCATGGCCGACCAAGCGGGTTTCCCCGTCCCGTGAAACCGTTGGGACTGAAACCAAAGACGGATCGCCGCCCCATGTTTTCAGGATGAGGTCCCGCCAGAGCGGGCACCGGAATCCGAGGACTGACCCCGGTCACGCCTGCCGGAGCGGGATTCCGATGGCGGTCCCGTTTCCGCTTAGGGCTGCTGGAGTTGCACTCTCACGCGGCCAAAGCGGCGGCCCGGGCCGGCGCTGTCGTCGGTGTAGGTGCGGAATTCCCAGATATCGTCCACTACCTCGATCTGCGGGGCAAGCGTGCCCGGTTGCCATGCGTCTTCACTGAGGCTTCCGGCGGCGAATAGCACTACACTCGACAGATCCGGATGGGCCTCGGCGCGGCGGTGCCAGAACGACAGCCGCATTCGGCCCAGTGCATCGCGGGAAAGGGCGGGCATGCCGTGGACCCTTGGCTCGCGGGAGGCGATCTCCCCGCCGGTGCTGGTGAGGGGGTTCACTCCGAACGCGTAGGCGAGGCAGTTTTTCCAACCGTTGCGGCGCGGGTCCGCTCCCGGTGAGGAATCGAGGCCACTCCACGGGATGCTGGCTGCCCAGTCAGCAAAATCCTCGGTCAGATAGCTGAACGACGCGGGCTCCGATGTCTGGTCCACGCAGGTGACGATCACGGGCCGGTTCGCGCCGCTGCCCGGGGGAAGCGTGCAGACAAGGGTCTGGTGGTTCCGCGACAGATACTGGGACACCGACTTGCCGCCGATGGAGACGCTGCCATTCGGACCGAAGTTGGTTCCTTGGATCGTGATCAGCGTGCCTCCGGACATTGGACCGGTGGAAGGCGAGACGGTGGTGATGGCCGGCGGCAGATATGCGAATGTCAGAAGGTTGCTCGAGCGGGCGCCCACCTGCACGGAGACCGGCAGGCCTGCCCCTCCGCCCTCGGGAAGGGAAACCACCAGCCGCCCATGCTGCTGCGGTCCGGATGCCGTGGCAATCCGTTCACCGATCCGAACAGTTTGCGTAAGGCCGAAATTCGATCCGGTGAGCGTGAGCAGGGTGCCGCCGGATGTAGGTCCGGTGGAAGGGCTGATCGAAGTAAGCGCGGGCGGATCGTAGTCGAGCGAGAGGGAATTGGAGACCTGACCCGCCACGGTCACCTGCACCAACTGGGAAGTGCCTTCGCCGGCCGGCAGCGTGCAAAGGATCCGGCTGTGAGTGGTTCCGGTCGCTTGTACGGTCGCGGACTGGCTGCCAATGCTCACTTCCGGATTCAGGCCGAAGCCGGAACCGGTGATCGTGATGATGGTGCCTCCTGCCGTCGGGAAGGATGATGCGGTGATTCCGCTGAGCACGGGCGGCGAGTAACTGAAGGAAACACTGTTCGAATCTTGGCCGCCGGTGGTGAGGACGACGGGTTTGTTGGTACCCTCGCCGGCCGGGCAGGCCACCACCACGGAGCTGTGGGTCCTGCCTTGAACGGGGGCGTTCACCCCGCCGATCGTGACGGTGCAAGTGGTGCCAAAGTTGCTGCCGGTCAGCGTGAGGAGCGTGCCGCCAGCGGTGCCTGCACTCGACGGCGTGACCGAAGTGATGGCAGGCGCCGAGTAGCTGAAGGAAACGCTGTTGGAGTCTTGGCCGCCGGTGGTGAGGACGACGGGTTTGTTGGTACCCTCGCCGGCCGGGC
>CAZMUK010000002.1:68104-72420 GCA_964569415.1 uncultured Luteolibacter sp.
AGACCACCACCACGGAGGTCTGGCTGCCGACTTGAACAGGAGCGTTGACCCCGCCGATGGTCACCGTTGGGAGCACGCCGAATCCGCTGCCGACGATAGTGACGGGGGTACCTCCTTGAGTGGGGCCGGAAGCGGGAGTGATCGACTGGATCACGGGAGCTGCGCGGAGAAGGCCCGCCGGAAGGAGTGCCGCAAGCAGGAGCCTCACGAGCAGGGAACGGAGCGGGTGCATGGTGGAGATGGAAGTGAGAGCTATGGATCTCAAGCGTGTCTCGCGGTGCTTGTCGATCCGGAAAAACGCTCAGGGCGCATGCAACCACTGGCGGATGACCTCGGCATCCTTGTCCTTGCCGCCGTCGAGTTCCAGGAAACGCCGCCATGCCTCCCTGGCATTCGCTTTGGCGTTCGGGTCGCGACCATCGAGGCGCTGCCAGGCGAGTCCCAGGTTTTTGTGAACGCTGGCCCGAACTCCGGGCTTCGCGGCCAAGCCGGCGAAGATGCCCACGGCTTTCCTCAGGATGTCGGGCGGGTTCTGGTTGGCTGCGGCGATTTCGAGGACGAACACCCCACGGCGGTTGGCGGCCTCCAACTGGTCGTTGGCCACCACTGCGGCCCAGGGATCCGCAAAGATCCGGCGTTCCGACGGAGGCGGGAAATCCGGCAAGCAGGCTTCGCTTTCCGTCCACCACTCGCCGAAATCGAGGACCTCGCCGGGAGGAATCAGCCTCCAACCCATGCCGTGGGGCCGCAGCCCCCAACCAAGTAGTTCCGCGGTTTCAACGGGCGCCAGATCTCCGGCGACAAACCACGGGCCGAGGCTTGGATTCGCTGCGATCAACGAGGCAAGGTCGTAGCATCCCGCTGCAGTTGGGTGGTAGCGCTCACCGGGCAGCTTGAGATCCGGCTGCGAACGATGAAGCGATTTGGTGTGCCAGGCGTAGGTCATCCGTTCTAGGTCGAGCAACCGGATGTCTTTTCTCAATCCGGTGCAGACCTGCCGGTATCCGATGGTGTTCACGATCAAGTCGCCGCGGGCGAGAAGCACGGCTCCAGGCGGCAGCTTTTCGATCCATGCCGCGCCGTAATCGCTGAATTCCCGCGCGTTTCGGCGCTCCGCCTTGTTCCAGGATAGGGCAGCGATCATCCCGGTGCAAACCAAGGCTCCGCAGACGGCAAGCGATCTGGATCGCCGAGACACCACCGCCCAGCCGAGGCCGAGCCAAGCGCACACCAGCAGATGCGGACTGGTCCAGAAACGTGCGAGGACCGAAAGCATCAACGGATCGGCCGGTGAAAGGTTCGCCAGCCGGTTGAACACGAGGATGTAAAACACGAGGACCGCCAAAGAAGCGATGGCAAGGGTCCTGCCAGTTCCGCTGCGCATGAAGTTCCAGAGACCGATGCCGGCCAAGACCAGACCCACCCAGCGCACCGCATTGCCCTGAAAGACCGCCCAAGCCGCGAGCCGCGAGCCCCAGCCTCCAGTCCGCGCCATCTCCCCGGCAACAAGCTGGTGCGTTCCATAGTCCGCCCGGGTGAAATGCCTCCACGCGCCTTCGATCGTCGTCCAGTCGCCCCACGAAACCGGCGCCGCGGATGCCGATGCGGCAGGCAGCCACGCGTAAGGCAACAGGCCCAGTGCACCAATGCCGGCCAGCACCACCATGCGCTTTGCGTCCAACCAATAGGTCGGCTGGCGGACCAAGGGCCACACCGCCAGTGGAACGGCGAAGAACACGAGCGTGTGGTGGTGGCTCATGCCGAACGCGGCAACGCCTGCTCCCAACCAGACCCAGCGCGTTTCACCCGTTTCCCCATAGGCCACGGCCAACCACAGGAGCGCGGCCAAAAAGACATGATGCAGCGCGAACACCTCCGCTGCCACCGCGTGCTCCCACACCACCGGGGAAAACGCGAAGCAAGCCGCCGCCAGCACGCCCGCCCAAGGGGAGCCGCTCCAACGTGCCGTGGCCCGTTGCAACATCACCACAGCCGCCGTGCCGCAAATCGCCGAAAACACATTCATGCCCAGCGCGGCGTCTCTCCAAGGAAACCACAGGAACATCCTGCCCAGCAAGGCATAGAGCGGATACCCGGGCGGATGCAGCACTCCGCCGCAAGCAGTACCTGCCACAAGTTCGCCTGCGTCCCCTCCCGTCACGGAAGGCGCCAGACTCGCCAAATACAGTCCGAGCGTCAGGATCCCCGTCACCAAGGTCGCCAGACGCGCGTCCATCGTCGAGGACTTGCTCCGCGGCATATCCTGAACCATCCCCGGCAAGCTAGGAGACGAGTGACTTCACGGCAACACTCATTCCTCGCCGCCGGCTTCACCCGCCTCCAGTGCCCCGACTGCGGCCACGAGCGCCTCCTCGCCTTCACCTGCAAGGGCCGCCACTTCTGCCCCGCCTGCCATCAGCGCCGCGTCCGCTCCACCAGCGACTGGATCGCCACCGCCGTCTGCCACGATGTCCCCCACCGCCAATTCGTCCGATTGGTTCAACCGTCCCCGGAATCCTCCAAATCCCGATCCCGAAGGCTTTGACCGAAGTCCGGAATGGAAGCCTGAGGAAGTCCACTTGGACGACGAACGAATCCTGGTTCTCGAATACTCCTGACAAGCTGCGGAAAGCTCACCTGCCGGAAAACCGCTACCAAAAGAAATCTTGGCCAAGCAGCTCGGAGAGCTACGCTCGCGACAAATGAAAACCACCGCGAATTTTCCCGATTCCGCCAAATCTCGGCGTTCTGCGGGACATTCTTCCTTTCAGCGTTTCAGTTTTCAACATTTCAGCTTTACCCAGATCCCCCTTTCCCCCCGCACCCCCCTTTTCCGCGCCCTCCGGTCCGGCCACCGACTCTTTCAACGGCCCACACCCAAAAAGCAAATTCCTAGAAGTGTCTCCTGGTCGAGTTCAAGACAGCGAACCTTCAAGTCCTCATTCGGCTTCCACACGATTTCGGCCACTGTCGAATTGGTCGTGCCAAGGTCGATGCCGACCACGCGGACGGGTGCGGGCACCTTCTGGGGTGCCTGGCCAGAGGGATTGAGGATGGCTAGGACGCTGCTCAAGGGTTTTGATTGTGCGCTATCGACCGTAGGAGAGCGAGTCTCAATTGGCTCTATGACGCACAAAGTTCACTGAAGCGGCTCGCCAATTGTCTCTCGTTTCTCTAAGACCAACGATTTGATATCCCCCTACATATGCCCCTACCAGTTCCGAGTCTTGGAGAGTTAGTTGAGGTCCCCCTCAGGGAAATCTGGTCCGATGAAGCAGCCAGCTTCACTCCGTGGCTGGCCAAACCCGAACATCTCAAAAAGCTTGGCGACACCCTTGGCATGGAGCTCGAGCCCGAGGATGAGGAGGTCTCCGTAGGCCCGTTCTCGGCAGACATCCTCTGTAAAGACACGGTCGATGGAAGTTGGGTTGTCATCGAGAACCAGATCGAAAAAACGGACCACCGCCATCTCGGTCAAATCCTCACCTATGCTGCGGGCCTTGGTGCGAAGACGCTTGTTTGGGTTGCATCGAAATTCACCGAAGAGCATCGGGCTGCCTTGGACTGGCTCAACGAGCACACAAACGACGAGATTTCTTTCTTCGGTTTGGAAATAGAGGTTTGGCGAATCGGCGACTCTGCACCCGCGCCGAAATTCAACATGGTCTGCAAACCTAACGACTGGTCGAAGTCGGTGAAGTCACAGGCCGGTGATGAAGGGCACATCACGCCACACAAACGTCTTCAGTTTGAGTTTTGGAGCGAGTTCCGCGAATACGTCAAAACCAACTCAAAACTTCCGACGCAAAAGCCAGGCTTCCAACATTGGATGAATTTCAGCATTGGTCGCAGTGGCTTTCATCTTGCTGCAATCACTTCCATCTGGAGTAGCGCCAACGAAGGGACAAAAGCCCCTGAAGTGCGTGCGGAGCTTTATTTGAGCGGCTCATCCGCCAAGCAGCACTTCAAAGCCCTTGAGAAAGACAAAGACGCCATTCAATCACGAATCGATCTGCCTCTCCGCTGGCACGATCCGGAGAATGCAAAAGCGTGCCGTATCTTCGTGCGCAGAGATGGCGACTTCACTGATCGCAACAAGTGGCCTGAACTCTTCGCTTGGCTGCTTAAGTATCTTGAAAAACTTAATGCCGTCTTCCGTCCAATCGTCGCAGAGCTTTAGGCGGAACCAATAGAGCTCACGAACAATCACGCATGAGTGCAGAATCAGAAATCGCTGCCGAGGATCCTACACCCATGATGGAGGTGTGGGCTAAAGATGCTCAAGAATTCGGCATTCCCTATGAAACGCAGAAGGG
>CAZMUK010000003.1:0-35411 GCA_964569415.1 uncultured Luteolibacter sp.
CACGGGAGCAGGTTAACCGATCGCGATTTTTTGATCGCGTTGGTGATAAGGCTGTGTATCTTTGCGGAGACTCCTGTCACGATGCGCGGCAGGATCTTGCCGGTTTCCGAGGTGAATTTGCCGAGCAGTTCCGGGTTGGTGTAGACCACTTTGTCGATGGGGATATCGTGGCGGCGCCGTGGCATCTGGCGGTTGGCCTTGCGGAAATTGATGCGGCGCTGGACGGTCTTGGGCTCGGACATGGCGTGGGTCTCGGAGAGGAGAGTGGCGTGGTGGGAGAGGTGTGGAGGGGCGGCGGCGAAGCCTTGGCCGGATCAGCGGAGTTCGCGGTGAAGCGTGCGGCGCTTGAGGAAGGGATTGAACTTCACCTTCTCCAGACGGCCTGGCGTGCGCAGGCTCTTTTTGTTCCGGGTGGTGACATACCGGGAGGTGGGCTTGCCCTCGGCTTTCGCCTCGGTGCATTCGAGAATGATGATGTCGCGTGGCATGGGAGATTTGGGGCAGGGATTCTGGGTTACTCCTCCTCCTCGTCAAGCGAAATCGTTTCCGAATCCTCGTCGTCGAGGTAATTTCCCCCGGAAAAGCCCACTTCATCGGAGGGCCGGAACTTGCGTTTTCCGTACTCCTTTTCCCATTGGGCCTGGCATTCCACGGTCAGGCGGGCGAAGGGGATGGCCTCGAGCCGGGCCTGGGGGATCTTCTTCGACGAGATCTCGCAGATGCCATAGGAACCGGTCTGGATGCGCCGGAGGGCTTGCTCGATTTCGTAGAGGGCGTCTTGTTCTTTCGCCAGCACCGAGAGGGCAAAATCCCGATCGTAGGCGTCGCTACCGGCATCGCCCTGATGCTGTCCGCTGCCCGAGGCCTCGGAGCCCTCCGGGGCATTGCGGATCGTGTCGCGGGTCATCCCTGACATCGAGTCGACCAGTTCGTCGCGAAGGTCGAGCAGCCGTTGGCGCTGCTTTTGGATAAAGGTCGTGCTGTGGCTGCCGTTGCTGCCGTTCGTGATCGGGGCGGCCTTGGTGATCGGGGCCGAGGAGACGCTCTTCGCGACCTTGGCCTTTTCCGGGGCTGCCTTGCTCTTCACGACTGGGGATTTGGCGGCAGCCGCGGGCGTTGTTGCGGGTTTCGCGGTTTTGGGAGGGGTTTTGCCGGAAACCGGTTTGGCGGGGCTTTTCTTCGGCGCCGCCTTCTTTACGGGCGCTGCCTTTTTCTTGGGAGCGGGTTTGGCCGCCTTCTGGGCCTTCGGAGCTGGCTTCGTCACCTTTGCGGCCGGTTTGCTGGCTTTGGCGGGTTTGAGCGGCTTTTTCGCAGTCGTTTTGCCTGCTTTGGCGGGCGCCTTGGCAGCGGACTTCGCGCTTGGGGACTTCTGCTTGGCTTTCGGTTTGGCAGGCATGGGAAGGATCGTTCGAGGGGGTGGGAGGTAGAGAATTTCCGACGGAGAGCGCGGGGGATTAGCCCCGCGGAGGCTATCCAGCAAGGAGAAACTTCACGAACCCGCGAAATCGTCCCCGCCGTGTCATCTCCCGGGGGGCTTGAAATGCCCGTCCGGGCCTCTATGGTGCGGGCCCGCCATGCAGCTGAGCACCATTGTCGAAGCCCTTCTCGTCGCCTCCCAGCAACCGCTTGAGGCGGGGGAAATCGCCCGATTGGTCCGCGCACGGGTTGCCGAGGCGGAGGATGTGCGCCAGCGGGAGACCGAGGATGGCAACAGTCCCGCGGCTTTGCCGGAATGGCTCGGCGCCCTCGGTTCCACCACGGCGGAGCAAGTGCTCGAGGCCATCGCCGTGCTCAACGAGTCCTACGGCTCCGCGGGGCGAGCCTTCACGCTTCTCGAGCGCTCCCAAGGATGGAAACTCTACACGCTGCCCGAATGTGCCGAGTTCGTGCGCCAGTTGTTTCCGGGACGCAAGCCCGAGCGCCTTTCGGGTCCGGCGATGGAAACACTCGCCATCATTGCCTATCGCCAACCGGTCACCAAGGCGGCAGTGGAAGCCGTGCGCGGTGTGGCCTGCGACGGCATGATTCAGAAATTGCTCGACCGCGATTTGATCCGCATCGGCGGTCGCGCCGAATTGCCGGGCCGGCCCTTGTTGTACGAGACCACCGGTCTCTTTCTCGAGCATTTCGGCATCCGGTCGATCGAAGACCTTCCCAACTCCTCCGAACTGCGCAACATCGCATTGCCCGCAGAGGCCCCTGAAGCACCGCCCGCTCCCGAGGAGCAGCTTGCTCTCGGCATGACGCCCGCGCCCGGCACCGGCGCCGCGGAGCCTTCCCCGGAACCCGTCCCATGAACCTCGACGATATCCGCAACCAGATCGACGAGATCGACCGGGAGATGCTTGAACTGCTCTCCCGCCGGGCGGATCTCGTGCACGAGGTGGGCTTGGTCAAAAAGAAGGAGGGCTTGCAGATTTACGCTCCGGAACGCGAGCAGGCCTTGCTTGCGCGGCTTATCGCCGAGAACCGCGGCCGCTTGCCCGAGAAATCGATCCGCGCCATCTACCGCGAGATCATGTCGGCCGCCCTCGCGCTTGAGGACGACCTTCGCATCGCCTATCTCGGACCCGAAGGCACCTGGACCCATCAGGCGGCGATCAAAAAATTCGGCCACTCGGTTGCCTACTCCCCCCAACCGAATTTCGCGGATGTCTTCGATCGAGTGGCGCGCCGCGCGGCGGACTACGGGGTGGTGCCGATCGAGAACTCCACCGAGGGTGCGGTTTCCCACACTCTCGATCTCTTTGTCGATTCCCCGCTGCACATTTGCGCGCAGGTCCTGCTGCGTATCGACAACTGCCTGATGGCCGCCATCCCGCGGGAGCGGATCCGGACCCTCTACTCGCATCCGCAGGTCTTCGGGCAGTGCCGCAACTGGATCCTCGAGCATTTTCCCGAGGCCGATCTCGTGGAGGTTTCCTCGACCACCAAGGCGGCGCGGATCGCGCGCGAGCAGGCGGAGGCCGGTGCGGCCGCACTCGGCGGGCAACTCGCCGCGGAAATCCACGGCTTGACCGTCCTCGAGAGGGCCATCCAGGACCGCGCCACCAACACCACCCGTTTCCTCGTGATCGGCGAGAAGACCTGCCCGCCCACCGGGGCCGACCGCACCTCGCTTCTGTTCGCCGTCCAGGACCGTCCCGGCTCGCTGGTCAAGGCGCTGCAGTCCTTCGACCGCTTCCACCTCAACATGTCGAAAATCGAGTCGCGTCCCTCGAAGCGCCGCGACTGGGAGTACTTTTTCCATGTCGATCTGGCCGGACATCACGAGGATCCGGTCGTGGCCGACGCCCTCCAAGAGCTGGCCAACCATTGCTCGATGGTCAAACTCCTCGGTTCCTACCCGGACGCGGGCGAATGAAGAAATGCAAACTACTCTGGAACATCGGAACTCCAACTGCTTGACTCCCCCGCCCATGAACCCCACCGCGGAAATCCTGATCGACGGCAAACCGACCCCGCTCCCCACCGTCGTGGGCACCGAAGGCGAGACGGGCATCGACATCTCCACCCTGCGCGCACGCACCGGCTGCATCGCGCTCGACCCCGGCTACGGCAACACCGGAGCCTGCAAGAGCGCCATCACCTTCATCGACGGCGAGAAGGGCATCCTGCGTTACCGAGGTTACGACATCGCCGAGCTCGCGGAAAAGAGCACCTTCATCGAGACCGCCTACCTGCTGATCTACGGCGAGCTTCCCGACGCGGCGCAGCTCGCCGGGTTCTCCGGTTTGCTTGCGGAAAACCAGATGCTCCACGAGGGCATGCGGTTCCATTTCGAGGGCTTCCCGCCCACCGCCCATCCGATGGCGATTCTCTCGGCGATGATCAACGCCGCCTCGTCGTACCACCCCGATCTGGTCCAAGGGCGCCGCGACCTCTTTCCCGTCCACGCCGCACGGCTGATCTCCCAGGTCCGCACCATCGCCGCCTTCTCCTACCGCAAGGCCCACGGGCTTCCGGCGATCTATCCGAAACACTCGCTGAGCTACACCGCGAATTTCCTCCACATGATGTTCTCCTCCCATCCGGGCGAGGATGCCGAGCTCAATCCCGAGGTGGTGCGCGCGCTCGACACGATTTTCCTGCTTCACGCAGATCACGAGCAGAACTGCTCGACCTCCACGGTGCGCACCGTCGCCTCGTCGCGCGCCAACCTCTTCGCATCCGCTTCGGCGGGTGTCTGCGCGCTCTGGGGGCCCCTTCACGGCGGTGCCAACCAAGCGGTGCTGGAAATGCTCGATGAAATCCACCGCGACGGCGACGACGGCACGAAGTTCCTCACCCAGGTGAAGAACAGATCGACCCAGCGCCGCTTGATGGGATTCGGCCACCGGGTCTACAAGAATTTCGATCCGCGCGCGGTGATCATCAAACAGCAGTGCGACAAGGTACTCGGGCAACTCCGGCAGTCCGACCCGCTGCTGGACATCGCCAAGAAACTCGAGGAGATCGCTCTCCACGACGACTACTTCGTCTCGCGCAAGCTGTATCCGAATGTCGATTTCTACAGCGGCATCATCATGCGTGCGATCGGCATTCCACTGGACATGTTCACCGTGATGTTCGCCATCGGGCGGATGCCGGGATGGATTGCGAACTACAAGGAGGTGATGGAGGACCCGGATGGCCGGATCAGCCGTCCCCGCCAGATATACACCGGCGCCGCGCTCCGCCCGTACCTTCCCCTCGCCGAGCGGAGCTGAGGGAAGCCGCGGGACCACCGGCGGAGGATCCCTGCCGTGCCGGGTGAGGCCCGCCCCGATTTCGCTGGCCTGCCTTCCCCGGATCAGGTATACGCGGGCGCACGGGACGGACCCGCATCGGCACATGGCGCGCAAACCATCGAAGCGATCAGGATCGGCCGGCGGGCCGGTTCAGGAGGAGTTCGATCTGCGGGCCCTGGTGCGCGAGAAGGAATTTCTCGACGAGCGGCTTCGCGAAATGGAGCGGACCCGGAGCAGTCTTGCGGTGGCGCGGCGGGAAGCCGACCAGACCCTGCCCCCCTCGTCGCTTTTGGCGGGTGCCACCACCGTGTCGGTGCTCGGGGCAAGGGCCTCGAAGCTCCAGGAAAGGTCGTTGCGGCGGCAGCAGAGCCTCGGGATTCTGTGGTTGATCCTCTTCAGCATCGGCAGCGCGGTGCTGCTGTGGTGGGCATTCCGCCTGAAGGGAGGTTGAGGCGGCCGGCCAAGCCCGGGGAAACAACCGGGAGAAGTTGCCGAGGGATTCAGGCTCCGTCGGTGCGTTTTTTCGCCGGTTTTGCACCCTTCGTCGCGGGGCGCGGTGGCCGCGGGGGATACTCGAAGCCGATCTTGCCGGTGGCGGGATCGAAGGTGAGGAAGGCGTCGAAAGGCCGCCTCGTCCGGTTGGAGATGAAGCCCTTGATGAGGTCGCTCTTGCCGGTGGCCAGCATCTTGAGGATTTGCTCCTGATCGAGTTCGCGCTTGAGGATGGTTTTGCCGATGCGGACGCCCTTGGGTTCCTTTTTCGAGGCGAGGGCGGGAATGTGAAAGGCACGATCGGTCTTGTGGACCTTCACCATGCGGCCATCGGATAGCGTGAGCTCGGCAAGGAGGTTGGAGTCGTCGAGTTCGACAGCGCCGGACTCCTCGTCGTTTTCAAACGCGAAGGTCACCTTCCATTTCTCGTCGAACTTCAGTCCCGCGTCGAAGGGGCTGTTGAAGCGCGAGCGGAAGCCGGTGAGTGGTCCGACGAAGCCGGTGGTGAGCAGGGTGGCGATTTCGTCCTGACTGAGCGGCCGGCCGGCGATCTGCTTCTTGAGCTTGAACTTGCAGCCCTCGGCGCGGCATTCATAGGCGTCCTCGGTTTGCCGCAGGCTTGCCGCGCCGCAGACGGGGCAGGCCATGGCGAGATCGGGAAAGTCCACGTTGCGCAGGGTTTCGGCGAGGTGTTTCGCCTTTGCGACGATCTCGCCCGAGTAGGACTCGATGTCCGCCATGAAGCGTTCCCGCGACAGTTCGCCCTGTTCCATGCGGCGGAGTTTGTATTCCCAATCGCCCGTGAGTTTCGGCGAGCTGAGTCCCTCGATGTCCATCCGACGCACGAGGTCGATGAGGCGCATGCCCGAGGGGGTGACGATGAGGTCCCTGCCTTCGCGCACGATGTATTTTTGGGACAGCAGCGTCTCGATGGTGGTGGCGCGGGTGGCGGGCGTGCCGAGTCCGCGTTCGGCCATCGCTCCGGCAAGCGCTTCGTCGTCGATGAGTTTGCCGGCACCCTCCATCGCCGAAAGGAGGGTCGATTCCGTGTAGCGGGCGGGCGGTTTGGTGCTTTCCTCGCGGACTTCCATCGCCACGGCGAGCGCCTTCGCCCCCGCTTCGGCGGCGACCAGCTCATCCTTGCCCGCGGCCACGCCCGGCCTGCGTCCGTAGACCTCGAGCCATCCCGGCTTGACCAGCACGCGGCCCTCGGTGCGGAAGGTGTCGACGACATCCGGGTGGGCGATCCGCGTGAGGCGGGTCGTCTGTTCGAATTCGGCGGGCGGGTAGAACACCGCGATGAAGCGGTTGACGATCATGTCGTAGAGCTTCTGCTCGGTGTCCGAGAGTTTCGCCATGCGCCCGGTGGGGATGATCGCGAAGTGGTCGGAAACCTTCGAATCGTCGAAGATCCTGCGCGATTTCACCAGTTTGGGACCCTTGTCCTCCTTGCCCTGCAGCACGGCGCGCGCGAATTCCGCCGCCGGTCGCCCGCTGTTTGCGATTTCACCGAGCGTCTCGCGCACTTGATCGAGGGTGTCCTCCGGAAGGCAGCGCGAGTCGGTGCGCGGGTAGGTGATGACCTTGTGTTTTTCGTAAAGCGCCTGGGCGATCGAGAGGGTGCCCTTCGCCGAGAAGGGGGCCTCGCGTTGCAGGGTGGTGAGGTCGTAGAGCTGCGGTGCGATCTGCGACTGGGCCTTGCGTGTCTCCTCCACCACGCCCTGCTTGTCGCGGCAGCGCTCCGCGATGGTGCTTGCTTCGGCAGCATCCCAGATCCGTTCGGCCCGCGAATCCGGATCCGCCGCATCCTTTTTCCATGGGTCGCGGACCCAGCGTGCCGGGTAGATCCCGGCGCTCACCTCGAATTCCGCGTGCACCTCGAAGTAGGTTTTCGCGCGGAATGCCGCGATCTCCGCCTCGCGGGTGGCGAGGATGGCGAGGGTAGGCGTCTGCACCCGGCCGGCGGAGGTTATGTTGAAGCCGCCGAAGCGGGAGTTGAAGCAGGTGAGCGCACGGGTGGCGTTGAGGCCGACCAGCCAGTCCGACTCCGACCGGCATCGTGCCGCGTCGACGAGCGGGCGCATTTGTTCCTCGTCGCGCAGTTTTCCCCAGGCTTCCGTGATCGCCCGTTGGGTCATCGACTGCATCCACAGGCGCTTCACCGGCTTGCGGACCCCGCCGAAATCCATGATGTAGCGAAAGATCAATTCTCCCTCACGGCCGGCATCGCAGGCGTTGACGATCAGGTCCACATCCTTGCGCTTGGCCAGTTTGAGGACCTGCTTGAGCCGTGCCTCCGATTCCGGGATCGGGTCCAACTCGAAGTGGCCCGCCACCGGCAGCACATCAAAGCGCCAGGGGAGCTGCCGGCCGTTGGGCCCCATCGGCATCTTGAGCCCCACCAGGTGCCCCACCGCGGAGGTGATCAGGGCCCGGTCATTCTCAAAGTACCGGTCCCGCCCCGTGCCGACCGCCTCGAAGCGCCCCAGCGGCCCGGCCAGCGCCTTGCTGAGATCGGTCATGACGCTTGGTTTTTCGGCAATGATCAGGGTCTTGGGCATGGTGGTAGCGGGGGAGGAGGTCGCAGGGTCGAGTTCACGCACTAGAGTCAGCTTCCCCGACTTGGCAAGCCCATACCGGGAAATCGGAATTCCCGAAATCGGCCCCGACACCGGATCGCGGAACTTCCGGAATTAAAAATTCCGGGGAAATTTCAGGGGAGTCCGAATGTGACGAAATTGTCACAATCATTCGTTTCCAGGCCGGTTCCCTTGTGACAATCTCGACACATTCCAGCTCACGTGAGGCCAGAACCCCGAAAAACATGAAATTCCTGAAGGAAAGACGGCATGCAGGTCGGTTTTTGACGATCATCACATGTTTCGCCGGTTTTGTCGGCTGGTCCCCGGCCGAGGCGGCGGATGAGGGATCGCGCTTCGATGATGTTTGGGATTTGGCCACTCTCTACAAGGGGGAGGAGGACTCCTGGGTGCGCAAAGTGGCGCTCACCGGGCGGTTCCAGCTCGACTACGCCCATCTGGACGGGGACGGCACCCGCCCCGGGGCGGCGGGCGGACAGGAGTTGGATCTGGACGAGTGGAACATCCGCCGTCTGCGTGCGGGCGGAAAGGTCGGGTTCCGCGACGGGTTCACGCTGCATGTCGAGGGGGACTTCGATGTGGAGGAGGATCCGGTGTACCGGCGCCTGACCGATGCCGCGATCGCCTGGAGTGCTTCGGATGCCCTCGAGGTCAAGGTCGGCAAGCAAGGCATGAACTTCACCTTGGATGGCAGCACCTCCTCCAAGGAGTTGCTGACGATCGACCGCAACAACCTTTCCAACAATCTTTGGTTCACCAACGAGTACATGCCCGGTGTGGCGGTGGAGGGGAAGCAGGACGGGTGGTTGTACGGGGCCGGCCTGTTCAGCCGGGGCGGGCAGGACGAGGAGTTCGGGGATTTCGACGCGGGCGTTGCGGGAGTGGTGTCCGTTGGCCGTGATTTCCAGGGCGTGTGGGGACTGGACGAAGCGGTGGTTTCCGCCGACCTGATGTGCAGCGAGAAGGATCTTTCGGATCCCTCCCTTTTCACCAACCGCCTGCTTGGGCAGGTCGCATCGCTGCGCACGAGCCTCAAGGAGGGTGATTTCGGCTTCCGTGGCGACGTTGCCGCAGCGGACGGCTATGGCGGACAGCCCGACATGGCGGGTTTCGTCCTCATGCCCTACATGGACCTGCCTTGGAATCTCCAGGCGGTGCTTCGCTACACCTTCGTGGAAAGCGACGGAAACAACGGCTTGCGGTTCACCAATTACGAGGCGGAACTGCTCGACGGTGGCAGGGGAGACCGGTACCAGGAATTGTATGCTGGCTTGAACCACTACATCTATGGCCACAAGCTCAAGCTGCAGACCGGGCTTTCATGGATCCGGATGGAAGATGCCGCCGCAGACGGGGGCGACTTCGACGGCCTCTCTTGGATCACCGGCCTGAGGGTGGCCTGGTGATCCGATTGTGACAGGATCGTCACAATCGGCTCATCGTTCCCGGCCCGAAGCGGGTCAGTCTCGATTCCGGAAAATTTCTCCCAAGACAACATAACCAAACACATGAACCACAAGCATCCCGTTCTTCTGGCGACATTCGGTCTCTTCCTTGCTGGCGGACTCTCGAGCGCGCAGTCCCACATTGATCCGGCGTTGCCGACCTACAAGGTGGTCGGCGGAGTCACAGGCAACCTGAATTCGATCGGGTCGGACTCGATGAACAACCTGATGACCCTCTGGGCGGAGGGTTTCAAAAAAGCGTATCCGAATGTGAACATCCAGATCGAGGGCAAGGGCTCGTCCACCGCGCCGCCGGCCCTGATCCAGGGAACCGCGCAGTTGGGACCGATGAGCCGCCCGATGAAGGCGGAGGAGATCGACGCTTTTGAGAAAAAATACGGCCACAAGCCCACCGAGGTCCGCCTCGCGATCGACGCGCTGGCGGTTTTCGTGCACAAGGACAACCCGCTCAAGGGAATGTCCATGAAGCAGGTCGACGCCGTGTTTTCCTCGACCCGCAAGCGGGGAGGAAGCGACATCAGCGAGTGGGGCCAGCTCGGACTTGATGCATGGAAGGGCAGGGCGATTTCGGTCTTCGGCCGCAATTCCGCATCCGGCACTTACGGGTTTTTCCAAGAGCACGCCTTGGCCAAAGGCGATTTCAAGAAGACGGTGAAAGAGCAACCCGGATCTTCCGCGGTGGTGCAGGGGGTGGGTGCGGATCCCTTCGGCATCGGGTATTCCGGTGTCGGCTACAAGACCTCCGGTGTCCGGGCGCTGCCCCTGGCGGGTGACGACGGCGCTTTTTACGAAGCGAACTACGACAATGCCTTGAGCGGTGACTATCCCCTGGCGCGATTTCTCATCCTGTATGTGAACAAGAAGCCCGGGCAGCCGCTGGATTTGCTCACTCTCGAGTTCCTCAAGTTCGTGCTCTCGAAGGGCGGGCAGGAGATCGTCGAGAAGGACGGCTACTACCCGCTGCCGGCGGATTTCGCCGCCGATGTGGTAGGGTCGCTCTCGAAATGAATGAATTGATGGACTGAGGGGGATCGGGACCTGTAGATCTGCGGCGTCGCCCACTGATGCAGAATCCTCCCCCAGTTCCCGATCCGCGGCGTTTCGAAGTCTCGCGCCGCACGCTTCTTTTCGACCGCCTCATGGGCTGGGTGATCCGGCTCGGGGGGATAGGCGTGATCGTGGCGGTCTTCGGGATCCTGTACTTCGTCGGCAAGGAGGTGGTTCCGCTCTTTCGCGGAGCATCGGTCGCCGAGGCCGGGGTCGCCGAGGCCGGGATGCGTCCTGCGGTGCTGGGGGTGGACGAATGGGGCGAGCGCCCCTTCGTATATGATGGAGGCAAGCGTTTGGTGCTGCTGCGCTTCACGGACGACTCGCGCGAGGAGTTGCTGTTGCCGGACCTCGAGGGAGGGGAAGTCACCGCACTTTCCCATGATCCGGTGACGCAGCGGGTGGCTTTGGGTCTCGCCGACGGTCGCGTCGGTTCTTTTCGCGTCGAGTACCGGCGGGATGCCACGGGGGTGACAGCCTCCGTGATTTCCGAGCCGTGGTTTTCGCTTACCAAGGGCGAGGGTCCGGTGACCGAGGTGAGTTACGGCGATTCCGGCGAGGGGCGGGTGTTGGTGGCCAAGCGGGGGACGGGTGCCTCCTCGACGGTGAGCATTCTGCGTTTCGGCATGAAGCGCAGCCTGATCGGCGGGGCAAAGCTTTCCCTGTTGGAAGAAATTGATATCAATTCACAACTGGGATCCGAGGCGGTGGAATTGCGTGCCTCGCCGACTGGGGGGTTGGCTCTGGTGGCTTGTGCGGACGGAGGGGTGAGGTATTTCCGTGTCGATTCCGAAGGGGTGTCGCTGCGGCAGGTGTTCCGTCCCTTTGGCGGCAAACCGGCGCGGCGGATCGATTTCCTGTTCGGCGGGGTGTCCGTGATATGCACTGGTCCCGCGGGAGAGCAGCAGCAATGGAGTTTGTTCCGCGAGAATGAGGATTCCGAGCGGTTGTTCGGCCGCACCAAGGAGTTCTCCGAGATGAGCGGGGATTCGGCCGTGTTTGCATCGAGCCAGCGCAACCGTTCGTTTGTCAGCGGTGCGGGCCGGCGCTTGTCGTTGCGGCACAGCACTTCGGGCGGGGAGCGGTGGCAGGGGGAGGATCCGGATGCCGCGGTGCTGGCGGTGTACGATGCCAAGGGCGAGCATTTCCTCACCGCTTCGGCTGCAGGTTCGGTGAGGCGGCACGCGGTGCACGATCCGCATCCCGAGGCCGGGTGGCGCGCCTTTTTCGGGAAGGTATGGTACGAGGGCGGATCAGGTCCGGTGCATCAGTGGCAGTCCTCGGGCGGATCGGACGATTTCGAACCGAAGTTTTCCAAGACGCCGCTCATCTTCGGTTCGCTCAAGGGCACTGCCTACGCGCTGTTGTTCTCCGTGCCGGTCGCGTTGCTGGCGGCGGTGTTTTCCGCGGCGTTCCTGCCCGCGGAAGTCAAGCGGGTGGTGAAACCGGCGATGGAAATCATGTCGTCGCTGCCGTCGGTGGTGTTGGGCTTCCTCGCCGGCTTGTGGCTGGCTCCGTTGCTTGAGACCAAGGTGCCGTCGGTGCTCTTGTGCTGCATCCTGCTGCCGCTCGGAGCCTTGGCCGCGGGCTTTCTGTGGTGCCGCCTGCCGATCGGGTTTCGCAACCGTTTTGGCGGTGGTCACGAGTGGCTGCTGGTGGTTCCGTTTCTGATCGTGGCGGGTGCGGCAGGCTGGCTGTTGGGGCCGGTGCTTGAGTCTTTCGTTTTCGTGGTGAAGGACCCCGCCGATCCCGAGGGTCTCCGGCGGGTGGCCGACTTCCGTCTGTGGTGGCCGCAGTTCACCGGGCTTAAGTTCGAGCAGCGAAATTCGATGGTGCTCGGGTTCATGATGGGTTTCGCGGTGATTCCGGTGATTTTCACCATCGCCGAGGACGCCCTGTCGAATGTTCCCAAGCCGCTCACCGCCGCCGCCGCCGCGCTGGGGGCCAACCGCTGGCAGGTGGTGCGCACGGTGATGCTTCCCGTTGCATCGTCCGGGATTTTCTCGGCCCTGATGATCGGTTTCGGAAGGGCGGTCGGCGAGACGATGGTGATGGTGATGGCCACCGGAAACACCCCCGTGTCGGAGTGGAACATTTTCAACGGCATGCGGACCCTGGCCGCCAACATCGCGGTGGAGTTGCCGGAGGCGCCGGTGGGCTCGACCCACTACCGCGCTCTTTTTCTCGGCGCGGTGGTGCTGTTCCTGATGACTTTCGCGCTCAACACGGTGGCCGAGTTGCTTCGCCAGCGGCTTCGCGAGCGCAACAAAATCGTCTGATTCGAAACCATGGCCGGAAACGACAAAGCGCGGACATTCGCCAGCACGGGCCGTTCCCGGCGCGGGGAGCCGTGGGTCTGGCTCACTGCTGCCGGCCTGGCGGGCGGACTGGCGATGGCTCTGGGTCTGCTGTTGCTGATTCTTTTCAAGGGGCTGTCATCGTTCTGGCCGCAGCGCATCCACCTCATGGAGCTCAAGGGCGGGGGTGCGGGGCCGGTCATGATGGCCGGCCACATCATCCAGGAACGGGAGCGCCGCGCGCCGGACGGCAGCGAGCACGAGGAGTTGCAGTTGTTCCGCGGCAACAAGGAACTCAGCGGGGAGGCGTTCCAGTACATCGATCGCGAGGCGATCCTCCGCAGCTCCGTTCCGGCGGATCTGGTGTGGATCGAGCGCATGGAACATGGCCCGGCCATCGGCCGCTTGCGCGCCTTGGAAGGCCCCGCGGGGAGGATCGGCGCAGGCGAACCCGGATTCGAGCGGCGGTTGCGCGAGACCTTGCGCGAGGCGGCGGCGGGGAGAAAGGGGAAGCTCGATATCGAAAAGGGCCGTTCCGGCGCCGTGAGCCGGGAACTGGAGGTGCTGGACCGCGCGGTGCGCTCGAAAGCCCTTTCGGAGGAAGCGGTGGCCGACCGGCGCGCCGCATTGAATGCCGAGTTCGGACGCTTGCGCGCCGAGGCCGATGTCATCGGTGCGCGGCTTGATTCCCACAGCCTTCTGGTCGGGACCGCCGACGGAGGGGAGATTGTGATCAAGGGAAGCGAACTGATGGATGTGTTTCCCTCCAACCGTGCCGGGTTCTTCCGGAGGTTGGGAGAGGCTTTCCACCGCGTGTGGAAGTTTCTCAGCGAGGATCCGCGCGAGGCAAACACCGAGGGCGGGGTGTTTCCTGCGATCTTCGGCACGGTGGTGATGACCCTGATCATGAGCCTTTTTGTCACGCCGTTGGGCGTCATTGCCGCCATCTACCTGCGCGAATACGCAAAGCAGGGCTTGTTGGTCCGCATCGTGCGCATCTGCGTCAACAATCTCGCCGGGGTTCCCTCGATCGTGTTCGGCGTCTTTGGTCTTGCGTTCTTCGTGTACTTCGTAGGGGGCGGAGTGGATCGTTGGCTTTTCGCCGACCGTTTGCCGACTCCGACTTACGGCACACCCGGAATCCTGTGGGCCTCGCTCACGCTGGCCTTGCTCACTCTGCCGGTGGTGATTGTCGCCACCGAGGAGGCGCTCTCGGCGGTTCCGCGCGGGGTGCGCGAGGCGGCTCTCGCCTGTGGCGCCTCCAAGTGGCAGACCATCCAACGGGTGGTGCTTCCCGCTTCCCTGCCGGGCATCCTCACCGGCGTGATCCTCGCGATGGCCCGTGGCGCGGGCGAGGTGGCGCCCCTGATGCTGGTGGGCGTGGTCAAACTCGCGCCGACGCTGCCGATGGACGCCATCGCTCCCTTTGTCCATCCCGAGCGCAAGTTCATGCATCTTGGTTTTCATATTTACGATCTCGGATTCCAGTCACCCGATGCCGAGGCAGCCAAGCCGGTTGTCTACGCCACCGCCCTGCTGCTCATCGTCGTGGTGGTGCTGCTCAATCTCGCTGCGATCACGATCCGCAACCGCATCCGCAGGAAATTCGCGGTGAGCCAGTTCTGACATGGGAGAAACCGTTCCAGCCCCGGCGCCGCGTCCCGATTTCATCCGGGTGGAGGATTTCTCGTTTTTTTACGGCGAGAAGCAGGCCTTGTTCGGCATCGACATGGAGATCCCGGAGCATCAGGTCACCGCGTTGATCGGACCCTCCGGTTGCGGGAAGTCCACGCTGCTGCGCAACCTCAACCGGATGAACGATCTCGTCGAGGGAGTGCGCCACGAGGGCGACATCCGCATCGGCGGCACCAGCCTCTACGATTCCTCGGTGGAGGTCATTTCCCTGCGCAAGCGGGTGGGAATGGTCTTCCAGAAATACAACCCCTTCGCCAAGTCGGTGTACGAGAATGTGGTGTTCAGCCTGCGGGTGGCGGGCCGTGCGCGCAAACGGGAACTGGACGAGACCGTCGAGCGCGCCCTGCGGGCCTCCGCTTTGTGGGACGAGGTCAAGGACCGGCTGCACGACTCCGCCTTCGGCCTTTCCGGCGGCCAGCAGCAACGGCTCTGCATCGCCCGTGCGATCGCGAACCAACCCGAGATCCTCCTGATGGATGAGCCGTGCGCGGCACTCGATCCCCACTCGACGCTGCGCATCGAGGAACTGATCACCTCCTTGCGCGAGTCATTCACCATCGTGATCGTAACCCACAACATGGAGCAGGCCACGCGCTGTTCCGATCTCACCGCCTTCCTCTATATGGGGAAACTGGTGGAGTACGGGCCCACGGTGGACATTTTCACCAGACCGAAGCGCAAGGAGACCGAAGAATATGTCACCGGAAGGTTCAGCTGAAATGGAGGTCGCCGGCATAAGGGCGGAAGGAACTGCGATCGATGTGGAGGGACTCGAGTTCTGCTACGGCAGGGAACCTGCCCTGCGCGGCATCTCGATGGCGGTGCCCAGGGGCCGGATCACCGCCTTCATCGGGCCCTCCGGTTGCGGAAAGTCCACCCTGCTGCGCTGTTTCAACCGGATGAACGACTTCATCCCGGGGGCGAGGGTGAGCGCCGGTGAGATTCGCATCGAGGGCACCGAGATCCACGGCGCGGATGTCGATCCCGTGGAGCTGCGCCGGCGGGTGGGCATGGTGTTCCAGAAGTCGAACCCGTTTCCGCGCAGCATTTACGAGAATGTCGCCTATGGCCCCCGGATTCTCGGGCAGAAGGCCAAGGGCGAGCTGGACGGAATCGTCGAGCAGTCGCTGCGGAGCGCGGCCCTGTGGGACGAGGTCAAGGACCGGCTCGGCCAGAGCGCCTACGCCTTGTCCGGCGGGCAGCAGCAGCGCCTGTGCATCGCGCGCACGATCGCGGTGGAGCCGGAGGTGATCCTGATGGACGAACCCTGCTCGGCGCTCGACCCGATCGCCAGCGCCCGGGTCGAGGAACTGATCCTTGCGCTCCGGGAGAAATACACGATTGTGATCGTGACCCACAACATGCAGCAAGCTTCGCGTGTTTCCGACCGCACCGCGTTCTTCTATCTCGGGGAACTGGTCGAGTACGGGGAAACCCGCGGGATGTTCAGCAATCCGAAACTCAAAAAGACCGAGGACTACATCACCGGACGCTTTGGATGAGAAGCCGGAGCTGCGGCAAGCAAACGGAACACCAACCATCATGAACACACCCCACATCCTGCATGACTTCGATCAGGCGATCGCCTCCCTGCGCGGCGAGGTGCTGGCCATGGCCGGCAAGGCCCGGCACAACCTCGAGCGCGCGGTTCGGTCGCTGCTGGAACGCAATGAGGAACTGGCCAATGCGGTCATCGCCGACGACGACGAGGTGGACGGCCACGAGCGTCGCATCGACGAGCTGGGGATGCAGGTCATGGTGCGTTTCCATCCGATGGCGACGGACCTGCGGATGGTGGTTTCCTCGATGAAGATCTCGATGAACCTCGAGCGGATTTCCGATCACGCCACGAGCATCGCCAAGCGCGCGCGCAAGATCAGCGCGAGCCGGGAGATTGCCGACACGGGGCTGATCGAGCCGCTCTATACGCTCGCCGACCATTTGTTGCGCGATGCGGTGGCCGCCTATAGCGACGGGGACACCGCGCTGGGCGCCTCCCTGCACGCGCGGGACAAGGAACTCGACCGACTGCACCGGGAGGTGACCGCGGAGTTCGGAAAGCGGATCGAGGAGGAGTCCGGCCGCAGTCAGGATTACCTGCACCTCATTCTCATCGTTCGCTCGCTTGAGCGGGTGGGGGATCTGGCGGTCAACATCGGCGAGGACGCCGTGTTTCTCGGGGAGGCGCGCGACCTGCGGCACACGAGCGACCGCGCCGCAGGTTGAGCGGAGAAGTACGAAGCCCGTGAGCCGAGCCTCTGCGGGATCGCGTTGTGTCCCTCCCGGGTTTTCCGCTCAGGGCACGCTTACCTCCAGCCTCACGAAGATCCGGGCCGATCCTGCGGGCAGCGTGTAGCGCACGAAGGCGGGATCGCTGGTGTCCGCGCCCGCGGTGACATCCGTCCAGGTAACCAGATCGGTCGAGGTTTTCACCGCGAAGGTCGCGTCGGAAGCGTCCGGGCTTTTCGGCCACGAGACGGTTCTCGCGACCGGGTGCGGAGTTTGGGTGGAACCGGAGGCTCCGGTGCCGAGGAAGTACTCCACGCCGTTGTGAACCCCGTCCTTGTCGAAGTCGGCATCTGCCGCGCCGCCTCCTGCGTAGGTCGTCGCCCAAGCCGCGTAGCCGGGCATTTCGGAATCATCGGCGAAATACACGGTGGGCAGCGTCTGGGTGGAGGGGCCGGCGCCGAGCGAAAAAACCCGGTTGGCCGCGGTTTCCTCGAAGCGGAGGGTGAAGCTTGCACCGGATGGTTTGCGGAGGACGAACTTGTATTCCGCCGAGGCACCGAGAAGCCCCGGAACCGATGCGGATGCCTCATAAATCAAGTTGGTGGCGGGATCGGTATCGGAGAGGACGACCGCTCCCGTCTCTGTGTTCCAACCGTTGAAGGAACCGGCGACGACAACCGAATCGGTGGCCGGGTCGAAGAGTCCCTTTGCCTCCTGAACCGCCATGTTCACCGCGAAGGAAACCGTCCGCGAGGGCGAGAGCGGCGAATCATCGGTGTTGTCCGGGTTGCCGTCGCCGTCGGTATCGGCATTGGTCGGGTCCGAGTTGGCGGTGAATTCGTCCGAATTGCCGACCCCGTCGGTATCGGCATCTCCGGCGGGATCCGCCGAGAGACCATAGGCGGCAAGGAAGGCAGCCGCATCCGGGAAGGTCTTGCGGACGAAGGACTGGGCGAGGGTCTGGTTGTTGAACGCGAAAGTGTGGACGCCGGATGCAGTGACGGTGGCGGCGAAGTTGGTCCCACCGTTGGGTCCGTCCGATCCCCAGTTCTCGGACCAACCTCCGTTGGCGGCGTACTTGTACTCGATTGCCCCGGGGGCGGGGATTTTGTAATCGAGGGTCCAGTCGTACTGTGCGGTGATGCTCGAGGTGTCTCCTTGCACCATCGTGTTGCCGGCGGATCCGTTCACCACCCATTGCGGATTGGTGAAGGTTCCGGGAACCGTCATCGACGCGTAGTTTTTCACATTCGGATTCGACTGGTAGGGAAGATTGGAGGCATTCACCTCGTCGCCATCCGAGTAGCCGTCGCCATCGGTATCCGCCACGAGCGGATCGGACCCTGTGTCCGACGCGCTGACGAAGATGCCGGTATCGGTCTCCACTCCGTCGGCGAGACCGTCGTTGTCGAGATCGCCATCGATGTTGTCATCGACGAGCGGATCCGCATCGATGTCATCCGTGAGAAAATCCCCGTCGGTATCCGGGTTGAAGGGGTCGGTGTTGAAAGCGAACTCGGAGACATTGTCGAGCGTGTCGCCGTCATCATCTCCGGCGGGGTCGGTGACGCCGTAGGCCTGTGCGAACTCCTCGTAGGTGGAAAAGACGCGCCGGGTGAAGGATTGGGTGAGATTCTTGACATCGACCGAGAAGCGGTGGATGCCCGTGGCGGTGATCGTGGCGGCGAGGTTGCCACCGGAGATCGAGAAGGTTCCCGGTTGATCGCCCGCTCCCCAGTTGCGGTGGCCCGGAGTGGGTGGCCAAGCGACGCCATTGGTATACTTGTAGGAGATCGCCTCACCGACCGCGGTGAAGGCGAAATCGAGGGTGAAGCGGTACTGGCTGTCGAGGTCGGTACCCTCAGCCGTCATGATGGTTTGCCCGGCGATGCCCTCTGGGGCCCATTGCGGGGAACTGAAGGATCCGGCGACGACCATCGCGGCCGGGTTGTAGACTTTCGGATCGCTGGGCGGGGTGGCGGAGACCTCCGCTCCATCGTTGATGCCGTCCCCGTCGGTATCCGCGACCAAGGGGTTGGTGGCATAGGTGAGCATTTCCTCACCGTCATTGAGTCCGTCGGCGTCGGTGTCTTCCAATGCCGGGTTGGTTCCGAATTCGAGTTCGACGAAGTTGGTGAGCGTATCGCTGTCCGGGTCGCTGATCGTCCCTTGGTCGAGGTTGCCGAAGTAGGTGAGTTCCCAGGCGTCGGGCAGTCCGTCCGAGTCGGAGTCCTCGAGGGTGGCGATGGTGTAGGAGGGCATGGTTCCTCCGGTGGAGGCGACGCCCCATCCGCTGGTGGATTGGGTGGCGATGCTGAGGTGGTCGACCCCCGGATCACCGCCGTCTTTGCCGCTGGTGGCCACATCGATGTTGATCAAGTCGCCGGGGGAGATCCCCAGACTTGAGAGCGGGATGGTGAAGGTCACGGTGTTGCCGGACACCGCGTTGGTGAAGGTGCTGGTCTGCGACCACGACCCGGAGAAGCTCCAGAGTTGCGCATTGTTGGTGGCTGAGTCCACCCAAGATCCGATGAAGAAATTCGAACCGGAGCCTGCCGCGAGGCTGGCGGGGCGGATCCAAGGGTTTGAGGCTGCCGGAGCATCGCCCGCGGCCGGGGTATCGATCCAGATCAGGTATTTCGTCCAGTTCTGGAAGGAGGAGGTGCTGACGGCGATGGAGAGGTTGGTTGCGTCGTTGGTGACCTCGACCGAGGTGATGTCCAGGTTGGTGAGTCCATTGTTGAACAGATCCGCGCCGGCATCCGCGAAGGTGGCGCCGGGGGACGCTGGGGAAAGAAACAGGGTCAGGGCGGGCAGGAGAGCTGCGAGGCGATGCCGTTTCATGGAGGTCAGGGAGAGTATGGGATGGATCGACTGCCCCAACTCACGCGGTGTTCGAGGCGGTTTGGGTCAATGGGACAAATGTCCCGGGAGCCGGAATGGTTTATCCGGTGAGTCCGAGATCTTTCGCGGGCGTTGGGGGCTGCTCCCGCCCGGTTCAGGGCAGTGAAAGCGAGGTGACCTCCCTCTGGATCGCCTCCAGCGCCCCTGAGTCGAGGCTTTGCGGGGCCAGCAGCGCGACCGCAGCTTTGTTTCCCGAGCCAAGCGCGGGGATTCCATAAAGGATTGTGTTGGGAGCGATGTGCAACCGGATGGGAGAGAGAGTGCCCCGCGCGGCGAAGGCCAGTCCCTTCATTTCCGGATCGCCGCCGCGGATGGTACCGTCGGGGCCGAGGATGAGCACTCCCGTGGCGCGGTAGTGTTCCTTGAGCCTGCGGGCCAGCGAATCAGCAGCTGGTGATGAAGCCGCGGGTGGGGAATCTGATTCCTTGGGGGTCGAGGCGTGGGTGGCCACGAAAGAGCTCCCGGAGAAGGGTTTGGCGGTTTGGGGTGCCGCGGCCGTTTGCGGGTGTTCCCCTCCCGCGCGGGGCGCGGGGGCGGCAGGCTTGGCGGGTTGGATCGCAGGTTTGGGAACCGGTGGGCCCGTCCTCGCGCCGATGCCACCCATCAGGGCGGATGCCAAGCGGTGGGTTTCCTCCGGGTCGATCCAATCGTTGATCGGGTTCATGGGTTTCGGAACAGGTTTCGGGCTCGGAAGCGGGTTTCGGTTTCCAGGCGGAGCGCATCGAACACCGAGCGCAGCACGGCACCATCCTCGATGATGCCCACCGGCAGTCCGCGGGCGCTGGCGCGCAGGAAAAGGCTGTCGCGGGGAATGCGGGTTTCGAACACCATGTTGTCCGGCAGCAACTTGGCCAGAGCCTCGCCCGCTTCACGGCTTTCGGGGATTTCGTCCTGCACCATGGTCAGGCAAACCCCGAGCACCGAGAGCCTCGGATGGAGGATGCGGACGCGGCTAAGCCCTTCCAAAAGTTTCGGCACCGAGCGGATGCCCAGAGGTTCGGCCTGCTGCAGGACCATCACGGCGTCGCTGGCGGCGATCACATCGCCCGACACCCCGAAAAGCCCGGCCGCGGTGTCGATAATGCAGAGCTCGAAGCCCATGCCAGCCGCTGCATCGAGGAACGAGCGGATGCGGGCCACATGGGCGCCGGTCACGCCGCCGCCTGCCTCGTAATCCCCGGCCTGGCCGCTCGCCGAGAGGGAAAGGGTGGGCAGGCGGGTGGGCACGATGGCTTTTTCCGCCGGAAGTCCGGGCTTTGAAAGGTAATCGTAAAAGCCGGTGAGCAGCCGGGAGCGCCGGGTCAGGGAAAGTCCCACCGATCCCTGCGGATCGGCATCGAGAAGCAGGGTTTTCACCCCGGCGCGGGCAAAGGCGTGGGCAAGGTTGATCGAGACCGTGGTCTTGCCCACTCCGCCTTTCTGGCTTGAGACTGCGATGCTGGTCACCTGCGGAGCGTTGCTGGCCGAGCGTAGCTTTTGCTTGCCGGACCGGAAGGATTTTCTTTAAAGAGTCCGAAAGAAACGAGGCATCGGGGTGCCCGATCGCCTTCAAAAGCTATGGCACGCAGCAAGGTTTCCCGGTGGGTGGTGGCAGGAATGCTGCTCGCGGGCGTGGTGCTTTCCGGGACATCCTGCCGCAATCGCGCTGCCTCCAGCAAAGGGCGGGCGACCGGCCCCTTGCCGACGGAGTTGGGTGGCAATCGCCTGGGAGGCATCGATGGGGCCCTCTACCGCAGCGCCGCGGGTTCGTCCATCCGCTGGCAGCCGTGGACCCGCGAAACGCTTTCACACGCACGCGATGCGGGCCGCATGGTCTTGGTAGTCACCGGGCTTCCCCAGCAACCCGGCTTCGGAGGGGTGCTGGAGGTCCTCGAGTCCACTCCGGAAGTCAAAAGCATCCTCCAGTCCGAATATGTGCCGGTGTTGGTGGATGCGGATGCCGCGCGCGAGTGGTCCGTACTTGCCGCCGACCTGTGCGCCGAGATCCGCAAGCCGGTATCTCCCGCCTTGTTTCTCTGGATGAGCTATGAGGGTCATCCGATCGCATGGGTTCCCGCGCCGCTGGAGGATCCATCTTCCGCCGCAACCCTTTTTGTGCAGGCACACGGCATGGCCTCCCGGATCTGGAAGGACGACAGCGACTATGTCCTGCGCAACAGCGCCAGCGACAACGCCAACCGGATCGCGCGCATTCGCGAGCGCAAGATATCGAACCGCGTGAGCAGTCGACCAGCGGAGGACGCGTTTCAGGCGATCCGGCGGATGTGTTCTTACCTCGACCGCGGTTCCGGAAACCTCGATGAGGCGGGAGGACTTTTTCCTTCGGCCTCGATCGAGGTTTTCGCGGCGACCGCCTCGCGTCCGGGCGTGCCTGCCGAACTCAGGGATCGCTGCCGCGAAACCTTGCGGACCCTCCTTGCCTCGTTGCTCAGGAGCGCGATGTTCGATCCGCTGGACGGCGGCGTGTTCTCGGCTCGGGTGGGGCGGAGTTGGGACCTGCCCGCCTTCGCGCGGGATTGTCCCAAACAGGCGCGCGCGGCCGGGGCGCTCTTCAGGGCCCATCGGGCGACGGGGGATCCGCTGGCCCTCGAGAGGGCGTCGGGGGTTTTGGCTTTTGCCGAGAGAGAGTACCGGACCGACGAGGGTTTGTTCGCCCTGGGCCTGCATGCCGATGTGCCCGCACGGCAGTGGATGTGGGGTATCGCGGAGTTGCGCGAGGCGCTTGCACCGGAAGATGCCGAATGGTGGACGCGCGAATCGGATCTCCGCGAATTGGGCAACCTGCCGCCGGATGTTGATTCGCGCCGGCGGTTTTTCCGCCTCAATTCGTTGCGTCTCACGAAGTCTCCCGCGCAATACGCGGCGGAGAGTCCGCGCGGACCGGAAGCTTTCCTCGCGTCCTTCGACGCCTCGCGGCGGAAACTCCTGGAAGTGAGGAAGCGGCGCATGTCCGGTTTGCTGCGCGACACCTCTCCGCACGCAGCCTCCTCGTTCCGGATGGTCTCCGCTTACGCCGAGGCCTTCACCACGACCCGCGACGAGGCCTACCGGCGCAAGGCTGTGGATCTCCTCACAAAGTCGCGGGAGGCATTTTCCGAGGGCAGCAGGCTCAAGGCCTTCCGGGGACCGTTCGTTTCCCCGGTGAACGGTGGTCGTGCCTTTCTCTACGCTCTCGCGCTCCAAGCCGCGCTCGATGTGGCCGACATCACCGGCGAGGAGCGCTGGCTTTTGTGGTCCGAGGATCTCGCCACCACGGCGGCCGAGTTGTTCACCGGCGACGGGTTTCTCAAGGAATGCGAGGACGATGCCAACCTCACGGGGATCCCGGTGACCGATCTGGTGATGCTCTTCGATGACTCCACCGCCGGCCTGGTGTCTGCCACCGAGGTGCGTCTTGCAGCCAAGGGCAGGCCGCTGGTCGAGTCCTTCAGTTCCCTTGCTACGCCGCTGCCCTCGTATGTGCCGGAGCGCCCGATGCTTCACACCGATCTGTTGCTGGCGACCCTGCTGCGGCAGTATCCGGTGACGGCGGTGTCCGGGCATGGGCTTTCGGAGGACATGGCGCGTGCCGTGCTGTGGTTGCCGTTGCGCGAGGTGGAGCGACGCCCGGCGCGGGAAAAAGACGATGTGCCCGACGGCAAAATCCGGCTCCTGCTGCCCGGGGAACGCACGGTGCTGGTCTCGACACCCGAGGAACTCCGACAAGCGCTCTTGCCGCAGGCCGGGGAATGAGCGAGGCTCGGCCCATGGCCGAGCCTTCCCAATTGCCGCGCGCCGCGAGCCGTCACCGCAAGACGGCCGAGACCGAGATCAAACTCTCCCTCGACCTCGACGGGTCCGGGGTCTCGTCGATCGGGACCGGAATCCCTTTTTTCGACCACATGCTGACCTTGTTCGCCAAGCACGGGCTGTTCGATCTCCAAGTAGCGGCGACGGGGGACACGGCCGTGGATTTTCATCACACGATCGAGGATACCGGCATCGTGCTCGGGGAATGTTTCCGCGAGGCCTTGGGCAGCAAGGAGGGGATCCGGCGCTACGGAAGCTGCCACCTGCCGATGGATGAGGCGTTGGTGCGCGTGGTGGTGGATCTCAGCAACCGGCCGCACCTCGAGTTCCGCGCGCCGGCCGGCACGCCCTCGGCACCAAACATGCCCTTCAGTCTCGTCGAGGAATTCTGCCGGGCGCTTGCCTCGAACCTGCGCGCCAACATCCATGTCGAGGTGCTGTACGGCCGCGACGGTCACCACATCGCCGAGGCGGTGTTCAAGGGCCTCGCACGGGCTTTGAGCGAGGCCTGCGCGCGCGACCCGCGGGTCAAGGGCATCCCCAGCACCAAGGACGCGCTGTGAAGGTCGGCTTGGTCGATTACGGCGCGGGCAACCTGCGCAGCGTGGCCAACGCGCTCCGGGAACTGGGCGTCGGCCACGCGGTGGTGACTGACCCCGCAGGCCTTGCCGACTGCAGCCATCTGGTGCTGCCCGGGGTGGGCTCCTTCGGCGACTGCATGGCGCGGCTCGCGGAGCGGCGACTTGTCGATGCGATCCGCGCCTGGGTGGGCGACGGCAAACCCTATTTCGGCATCTGTCTCGGCTATCAAATCCTGTTCGAATCCGGAGAAGAAAGCCCCGGGGTCTCCGGCCTCGGCTTGCTGCGCGGAACGGTGCGGCGCTTTCAGGAGTCGCCCGGGTGCAAGATCCCGCACATGGGATGGAACGCGGCCACGCCGGTGACGCCGGGAGCCGGGCCATGGGCGGGACTTGGGGATGATCCCTACTTCTATTTCGTCCATTCGTATTTCCCGCAGCCCGTGGACGAATCGGTGATTGCGGCCCGCACCACTCACGGCGAAGACCGCTTCGCCTCGGCGGTGGAGACGGGCAGCCTGTTCGCCTGCCAGTTCCACCCGGAGAAAAGCCAGGATGCGGGTCTGACGCTGATGCGGAATTTCCTCGGCGGAACGCAGTCCTGAGGCCAGGTGCAGAGGGCGGCTCCGCGGCGAAGCGGCGCTTCGGATATCCCGGCAGACCTTACTTCGCGCCCACTCCCTTCACCGGGATATCGAAGGGGTTCTCGTTCGGGTCGTTGCTTGCAACCTTGATCAAGGCGGAGTTTGCGCCGGCCTTCACCGGTTGGAAGGTTACCGTAAAGGTGGTGGAAGCGCCCGGAGCAAGTGACGCAGCCTTCGGTTTGCTCACGGCGAACTGTTTGGCGTTCTTGCCGGAGGACGATACCGCCAGTCCGCTGAGGGTTCCGTTGCCGGTGTTCTTGATCGTGAAGGTGAGCACCTTGGTTTTCTTGAGTTTCACCGTGCCGAAGTTCTTGGTGCTCTTGCCGTCCACGAGACTGCTTTTGGCTGGTTGCTGGACATCGATGTCCGGCAGCGGCACCTCCCCCGTGCCGGAAAGTGCGATCGTAAAGGGATTTTCATCTGCATCGTTGCTGCCGATCTGCAGTGTGGCGATGCGTGCCCCGGCCGCCAGCGGCTTGAAGCTCACCGAAACGGTGGTGCTGGCACCCGGCGCGAGGGTCGTGCTGGAGAGGGTGCCGACGAGGAAATCCGCGGCATTGCTGCCTACCTTCGTCGCCGACAAGGGGCCGAGCGGAGCATCGCCGTCGTTGCGGATGGTCAGGATCTTGGCCGCGGAGGTGCTGCCCACCGTGATGTTTCCGAACAACTGGGCCGAAGTGGCTGCGGCACTCACCAACGGGGATCCGGTCGAGGTCAGCACCGTGATCTCGGGAGCCGGGGTGAACCCGGTTCCGGAAAGATTGATATCAAATGGATTTTCATCCGAGTCATTGCTTGAGATCTTGACGACAGCCGTCCGCGGGCCATCCGCATTCGGGGAGAATCCGAAAGTGAACGTGGTGGACTCCGCCGGGGCAAGGGTGGCGACCAGCGGCTGGGTGACCGGGAAATCCCCGGGGTTCGTGCCTTCCACCGTAACGGAGAGGCCGGTGAGATCGGCGGTGCCGGTGTTGCGGATGGTGATGGTTTCCGGATTGCCGTCCGTTCCGGTGACGGTGTCCTCCAAGGCCAGCGTCCCCCCGGTGCTCAGGGGCGTGGCACCACGCTCGACCAGGATCTCTGGAGCGGCAGGTGGTGGAGTGACTCCACTGCCGTTGAGCGAAACGGTGAATGGATTTTCATCCGGATCATTGCTGGTGATTTCAAGAGTGGCCGCACGCGCTCCATCGGCGGAGGGAGAAAAGGTCACCGTGAAGGTGGTGGTGGCGGAAGGAATAAGTGTCGTATCGGCAGGGCCGTCGATGGTAAAGTCCCCGGAGGTGCTCCCGGTCTTGGAGACCACGATCCCGGTGAGATCGCCGGTGCCGGCGTTGGTGATGGTGAAAGTCAGCGGGCTGCCGGAACTCCCGGTGTTCACCGTGCCGAAGCTCACCGACGAGGACCCGCTCGTCAATGAATCCGGAGCGGAGACGGCGATGTCCGGGGCCGTTGGGGTTGAGGATCCCTGGGTAATGAAGGAGACATCCCCGTCCGCTGCAATCGTGATGGTGCCTTCGTAAGTCCCGACCCTGCTGCCGGCCATGACCACTGCCTGCATCGTGGCGCTGAGGGTCGCGGAATCCACCGGGAGGATGCGGTAGAGATCCAGTGCGAATTCCACCTCACCTGCGTCCCCGAAGGTGCCGAAGGCAGCGGCACCGCCCTGCTGCTGGATGCCGCCGGGGAAGTACCCGTAAGCGGTGTCCTGAATCCCCGCGGTGACGAAGGGGTTCTGGTTGTCGATGACCGAAACGGATACCGGGGACTGTGCCACCTGGATCAAGTAGTTGGTTTCGAAATTGTTGTTCAGCGCAACGATTCCGTTGGCGGCGGCAGTCGTTTGGCCCGCAGTCGTCATATCCCAAGCGTCCGAGCCTGCGGTTCCGACGGTACCCACACCAAGGCGGGCTCGGGAGATGTAGACTGTCCGGGCCATGTCGCCGTCGACTACCGTGCCGGTGGAGGTCTGGTTGGGGTTGCTGCTGCGGACCGCGGCGAGACCTGCGTAGATGGTGGTTTTGGTCGCCCAATCCGCCCCGAATGCCGCGTCGAGAGTTGTCTTGATATTCACGATATCAAGCTTCTGGCGGTCGGCAGTCGGTCCGGTCGCCGACCCTCGGTACAAGCTCGAAGCTTTGCCCAGAGCGACATAGACCGTCTCGGTGCCGCCCTCTTCCTGAAAGTGCAGGATCAAATCTCCCGCCTCGAAGAATGGATTCTGTGCGCTGGCGGAGTTGCCGAGCAAAGTGGAACCGGCGAGGAAGGCGAACCCGCAGGATTTGAACAGGGAGCCGAATGACTTGCGTGAGTGCATGACCGGCAAGGATTTTCCCGGAACCCGCCCGTCCGCAAATCCCCTTGTGTCACGAAAATGTAACAAAGAATTTCTTGCTGGGGAGAATCATCGGAAAATGAAGATGCGTCCACTCCGTTGGGTGACGAATTCTTCACAAAGTTTCCTTGGTGGGAGGGAAGGGCGGATACCTAGCCTGCCTCCGTCTGGAAGCGCAGCTGCGGACCTTTGAAGAAAGTCCTCTGTAACCGACCGGGCATCTCCAACACCAACCAACCAATATGATGAAACTCGGAAACAGAACCGTCGCGCTCGCCCTCGGGGGAGCGCTTGCTGTCGGCACCGCTCAAGGTGCCAATTCGTTCTTCAACACCGGTGACCTCGTCCTCTACTTCCAAGAAGAAGGCGGTTCCAACACTGTGTATGTAGGCCTCGGCAACGCGGCGACCCTCTACCGCGGCTCCGCTGGCGGACCCACCGCAGATCGGCAGGCCCTCAATATCACCAACATCAACGGTACCTTGACCAGCGCCTTCGGCGCGGGTTGGGCGTCGAATACCAATATTTATGCCGGGCTGGCCGGGGTCCGCAGCAACAGCACCAACACCACCTCCACCGCCACCGTCGTCAACGGCGACATGGCCCGGACCATCTACATCTCGAGGGCCCGCCTCGGTGTGGGCACCATCGGTTCCGCCAACTCGGACGCCTGGGACACCACCACCTATGGCCAACCGACCGGCGCCGCAAACGGAATCCTCGGGCAAAACAACATCTTTGCCGACACCGCGGGCACGAACGGCTACGATGCGGTCTCCGTGGTCTCTCCGACGAGTATCTCGACGATCGACAACCAGAACCCGTTCCTTACCACGGACATCCAGGGAACCGCCTTCGGCTACTTCCCCGGTGGTGTGCAACAGGTGGGCGGAGCCTCCTCGTTCGGAACCTTCGGCGATGCCGGTGAGGTCGAATTCGCTCTGGATCTTTATCGCTTCCTTCCCGTGGAATCCAGCTCCCTTAGTGCCGGCATGCAGGCGGTCGTCGTTCCCGGCGGCAAAGTCGCCTCTTATGAGGGCACCATCACCATCGGCACCGATGGAGCGGTCTCCTTCGTCACCGTCCCGGAGCCTTCTTCCGTTTTGCTGACAGGCGTGGCCGCCCTCGGGCTTCTCGCGCGCCGCCGTCGCAACGCCTGATCCCATTCATGCCAGCCACTGAACAGAGAAACCAAACACAACACCACTACACATGAAATCCACGAAACTGCTTGCGGGCGTCCTGAGTGCCGCCCTTGCGTGCCCGGCCATGGCCGACACCTTCGAAATCACCGGGGCAACCGCGTTCCGCCGTGCCACCATCGAGTCCATACACGCCCTCTATTTGGCTTCGGGACAACCATTCCGCTTCGCCCACAATAGGTCGACTGAGGCCGACTTCGTCAATGCCGACACCATCACCTTCGAGGGAACCATCACCGACCTCGGACTCACCACTGTCCGTTGCGCCTTCAACGGATCGATCGAAGGCCTCCGCGCCATCGCTGACAGCCCGGCCAGTGACCCGCGTTTCTACAAGTCCAGCATGCTGACCGATACGGCTGCGGTTGGCGGCGCCAACCAGGAAAACGTGTCGAACTCCACCGCAAACACCGAGACCGCTCAGGCTGAAATCGCGTTCTCCGACACCGACAAGGCAATCAGCCCCTACGCTTCCTACCCGATGTCGGGTGGTTCAGTGGGTGTTGCCGTCTTCGGTCTTGTGGTCAACGAGGGATCGGCGATCACCAATGTCACCACTCAGCAGTACAATTCGCTGCTCACGAACGGTTACATGCCGCTGAGCCTGTTCACGGGCAATGCCTCGGATACGAGCCTTGTTTTCTGCACCGGCCGTAACGACGGCTCCGGGACCCGCTCCTCCTATCTGGCGGAAATGGGCTACGGGGTTTCGAATATTGTCCAGCAGTTCCTCGTGGTCGGCAGCGACGGCAATGAGATCACCGCCATCCAGGCCGTTCCCGCCGGTGGAACCAACGATACCGACCCGGTGACCTCTGGTGTTCAGCTCGACCCGTCGACCGACATCGCCAACTTCGACGCGATTCCCTCGACGGGGTCCTTCGATCAGGTGACCCAACTCGCCACCAGTGCCTCGACGGTCTGGGGTCAGGATGTTCCCGGCAACGGCGGCGCCTTCAGTGGCAGCGTGCTGCGCGGGCACCTCGCGCTTGCCGGCACTTCCGTGACCGTATTCGATGCCGACGGCTTCGACCTTTTCGGCGCTCCCCAAACCGGAATCAGTCTGGTTTCCTGGGTCTCGCTGAACGACGCGACCACCGCCCGCAACGGCGGAGCCAAGATCGTGGCCTTCAACGGGGTCTCGCTCGCCGTCAACGCCAACTCCTCGGGAACCACCGGTACCGGTTCGACTTTCAACCTGATGACGGCCGCTGACAAGGACAAGTGCTACAGAGGCAACTACACCGCCTGGAACTTCCAGCAGATGTACCGCCGCACGACCGCCAGCGCCAACACGGTGACCCTGTACAACAAGATTGCCGCCGCGATTCCGACCAATCTTGGTTCGGCCGGTCTTCGCAGCAGCGACATGAAGGTGGGCCGTCCGTCGGACGGTGGTGTGATCAACCCGCTGTAATTCAAGTTACCCCCCGCTCTCTCGGGGCGGGGGGTTTCTGAACCTCACGACCGGTGCCGTCTTTGGCGGCACCGGTTTTTTTGAGTTGCGCCCGCATGGAATCCGGGTTGTTTCCCGAAAGAATCCACCGATATGAAAATTCCATCTTTCGTCCGCTTTGCCGTAGTACTTCTTCCCGCAGCGATCGCCGTTTGGTGGGTGGGATTGAAAATGAAAAACAGCCCCGACGAGCCAGCGGCTGCGCAATCGGGAGGTCGCTCGGAATCCCCGACTGCATCACCCAACAGCCCCGGATCGTTGGTTCCCGACCATCCGGCACCCTCACTTGTCTCACCAGCCGTTGGCCAAGGATCCGCCGGTGAGGCAAGCCTTCCATCCGTGCATGAGCCATCGGGACAAGCGGACCGATCAGGGTCGGCCTCCGTTGCAGCGTCATCGACTTCAGGGGGTCTGATGGCATTTGCCAGTGGGATGGCCGGCGAGAGATCTTCCCGGGGCGAGGAGCCGGCGGAAGTTCCCGAGCCTGCGCCTGTGGATTCCGGCGAACCGATTGGCGTGCAGCTTGCCCCGGATGTGCGGTTGCCGGCAGCGGCTCTGCCGTTGGACATGAAGATTTCGCCGGTCGCGGAGAAGGTCCTCAGGGAAATTCAAAACGACTATTATCGGGAAGTCCGTGACGGAACCCTCCGGGTGAGAGGTACGCTGCAGGATGAGGCCGAGGATCCGTTGGTTACGGATGCACAAGGCAATCACACGCTCACAATTCGCCGAGGCAGTATAGAGGAGACCGCGAGAAAACGGGCGGACGAGAGGTTCAAGGCGATCTTCGGCCATGCCGCATACAACCGCATGACGATGAATTCGCTGCTGGAATCCCGGATGGGTGGCTCTCCATCGGCCCCTGCCGGGGGCGCCGCTTCCGCCTCCGAGTGAGCCTGCCGCGCTGGGATTTGTTCGCGCCGGATGGCTGCAAGTCCCGCTCCTGCCGGAGCCGGGTCACCGCTCAGGGTCGCACCCCGCGTTTCTGCAACTCGCGGCGGATGCGGCCGGCCTCCTTGCGGGCCTCTGCCGCCTCATCGGGCTTTGCCGCGCGGAGCTTGATATTGAGTACCCGAAGGGCAATGGCATCCCGGAGTTGCTCACCGAGCATCAACCAGGAAAGAGCCTCGATCCTGCGCGTCCGGTCCTGCGACCCGGGATCGAGGAACAACCCGAAATTCGACATTGCCCTTGGGTGGCCAGCCATCGCCGCAGCGCGGAAGTTCTTCTCCGCAAGACCCGGATCGTAGGGAACGCCATTGCCGATTTGATACATCGTACCGAGGGCATTCATTGCCTCGGCGTTGCCCGCGGCCGCCGCCGGGATCAGCCACCCCGAGGCGGCCTTCGGATCAGAAGTCACCCCGTTGTCTCCTCTCAGCAGCAGCAGTCCGTAGGAAGATTTCGCCTCCGGGTTGTCCCCTGTCTCGGCTGCTTTCCGCAGCCAGCGCAGACCTTCTTCGTTCCGTTGCGCCGCGGCCATGCCGAGAGTCGCATCCTCCACCGAAGCGGAAAGCAGGAGGCGTGAGAGACTGAGCATTGACAAGTCATGCCCCTTTTCCGCGGCCAACCTTAGCCAACGGACGGCAGCCTTGTCGTTTTTGGCTGTTCCTGTTCCCGATGAGTACAGATACCCCATGGCTGCGATCGCAGGCAGATGCCCCATCTCGGCTGCCTTCTCCATCATCCGGAACGCCTCACCTGGTTCTCCGTCCTTGTCGGCCCCTTTCAGGACGCCTCTGGCCTTCTCATACAAAATGGCAGCGTTGGCTCGATCGAGAGCCGGCGCATCCGAATCGGGACGCTCGTCGCGGGATCGCTCACCGTTCGCATGGATGCCTGCAAACAGCAGCAAGGCAATGGCTGTGAAATGAGAAGTCACATGAGGTGCTTTCATAGGTCGGAATTTGATCAAGGTGTGTCGCCCGAGCCCTGCTCATCGGACTCAGCGTCCTGATCCTCCTCCTCTTCTGCCGCGCCCCCACCGTAGCCGATCACCTCGACGGTAAACAACGAGGGTCCTTGATCCGCGGTAGGTTGCGTTTCGGGTGCCGCCCTCTCCTCGGCCGGTTTCGGAGCGGCACTTGTCGTCGCCGCACTGGCACTGGCCGCGCTGGTCGTCACTGCAACACTTGGGGCGGCCGAAACCGCCACCGAGGCTCCGGTGGTGTTCCCGCCCGCGGAGATGTTCCCTGCATTGATCACCGTGTTCGCAGCAATGTTGAGGTTGCCGGTCACGCGAATTCCCGCGTCGCCCGCGTCGACGAAACCCTTCGGAGCGATCAGGTCCACATTGCCCGGTTTGATGCCCTCGACTGCCGCAAGCACGCCAATGCCGCCGCCGGTGGCCAGACCGCCGAGATCGGTCTGAACGCTCGCGCTCGTCGAATCAAACACCACCCGGGTGGGTGGCGCGGTCACCACCGTGCGCGGCGAGGTGCCGGCCGCGATGTTCCCCTCCGAGGACCACATCACGATATCGCCACCCCGGAGGGTGAAGACCCGAGCTTGGCCGAGGTCCACATCACCCTGCGTGAGAGTGGAGATCGGCCCCCCGTACTCGGTGACGACACCGGGAGGCGTGAGCGGATTGCCGAGGATTTCCGATGCCATGCTGATTCCGCCACCGGGCACCAGCGCAGCGATTGCGCCCCCGTTGGTCGTCCGGATTTCGCGGGCCCGCGCAAGGATATCGCCCCCCGCCGGATCCTTGCCAAAGAGGGCGCTTATCGCACGGTAGCCCGGTTTGTAGTCTCCGGTCTCCACCGCTTTGCGGCCGGTGTCCTTGAGGATCCGGAAGAGCTTCTCGAGCGCGACCAATGCCTGCTGCTCCGCGGAGAGATCCTCGAAAGTGACATCATCCCCGAGGCTGGCAAGATAGCGCGAGGAGAAGCGGTCGGGCTTTGTCAGGTAGCGGGACAGGAAGCCGTCGATATTCATCGAGCCGTTGGCGAGGCCGCCGGCCGGGCCCTTGCCGTCGGCCGAGGTGATTCCGGCAAGTACCACCAGATCCGCTCCCCCGAAGGGAAGGAACGGATTGCGCAGGTTGCCGATCGAAGTGATGCCGGTGCCGGTGCCGTCCGAGAAGTTGGGGCCGGTCCCAAGATCGATGTTGCGGCCCGCGAGTACCTCAAGCACGCCGGGGCCGCTGATGCGGATGTCGCCTGCAAGCGCCTTGGAGGGAGCTCCCGCCACCGTTGGCGAGGGTTGGTCACCGACGAAATTCCCGGTGAGGATATTGTCCGCGAGAATGCGCGCCGCGGAGGTCTCATTGTAGGGAACGATGCTCCTTCCTGCTGAAACGAGCGAGACATCACCAGCTGAGGTGTTCTGGAGGTAGAGAGCGACATCCGAGATGTCCCGCCGGGCGAGAACTTCGGTCAGCTTGGGAGAGAAGAGCGTGAGGCCCGTGATGTCGCCGCCGGCGGCGCGGATTCTCACCGGGGCGCGGTCTCCGTGGTGGAGAATGTTGCGAGCATGGAGCGAGCTCTTCACCTGCTGGGTACCGGCCTCGCCAACATAGGAACCGGTTTCCTCCAGAGAAGCAGTGAGCGCCTCAAGGATGTCGAGGTCGCTCTTGAACTGGAAGCGTTGGCTTCGTCCCGTCAGCACCTGGTAGGCGAGCGGTGAGACGGCAGTGGGCAGCAGCGACGGATCCGCATCGGAGACATTCACCGATGAGGAGGTCCAAACCATCACCTGTGTCCCGTTGGCGCGGCCCGGTCCGACCGGGTTGAGCCCGCTTATTGCACCAGAGGCGACAAGCTCGAGATTTCCTCGTGGTGCCGGGGCCAGTGTGATGTCTCCCGCAATGCGCACATCGCCACCGAGCGAGGTGCCGCGCAGCGAAGGGGCGAAGAAATCGAAGGCCCCGGCGAAGGTGGCTAGGTCGAGTTCCGCAAGTCGCAGCCAGGGTTGATAGTGGGAGGCATTGAACTGCGCCCCCAGTCCATTGAAGAAGTTCTGGCTGCGGAACCAGAGGCCGAGCAGGGATTCGGGCGAAGAACCCTCGGGAAGGTTCACCTCGGTTTGGAAGGTGAGATCGCCGCCAAGCGCAGTGACATTCACCTCTGCATCCGGGGAGTAGGTGCTGAAGTAGGTCTTGTACCAGTATTTGTTATTCAGTCCTTGGGGCATCAGGAACGGGTTCGATACCGGCCCCAGCAGCACTGAGCCGCGCGCGCTCACATTGAAGGAGGACTTGCCGACAAAGAGGGCAGTGGGCATCCAGGTGAGCGGGTCGAGGGGTTGCGAACCATCGAGAATGCCAAGCGAGGGTGATCTTGCGGCGTTGGTGGTGATCGCTCCGCCCGCGGTAAGCGTTCCGTCTCCTCGTTCCACATAGTAGATGCCACCGTCGATATTGCGGCCAGACACGACGGACACATCGCCGCCGCCATGCTCGACCAGTCGCGAGGCTGCGGGAGCGAGATTGAGATATTCCGGCTCTTCCGGCGAGGAACCAAAGGCCGGGTTTTTCTCTCGACCAGCCATTCGCGCGTTCGTGGGAGCCACTGCATCGACATTCACCACGTCGCGTCCCGCTTCCAGAGAGATGTTGCCGCCGCCAAGTGTGCCGATTCCCTGGAAGAAGTTCGAGAAATCAATCCACCAGGTCGTGGAAGTCGCCGAGTCGGTGAGGTTGGTGGGATTGTTTACATTCGGAACATCACCGAAGCCCCCGTCGGAAGCGAAGAGCCCGGTGGTGGGGTTTACAAAGCCGCGGCGGTAAAGCCAATTGGTGGGCATCTGCCTGCTTGAATCGGGGGTGACCTCTCCGTTTACCAGATTGTAGCGGCCGATGTCCCCTGTCGCACTTATCGAAATGTTTCCACCAGCCATCGACCAAACCGGTTGGTAGATCTGCTGGATCGCACCGAGGGTGCCGTCGACCGTCTGGCTCGGGTGGGCCGTCAAGCGGGAGGGGATGTAGGGCACCACGAAGTCGCCCGCATCCAGCACGCGGGTGGGATCCGGGATGGCTACCCCTGCGGTGTACACGGACGCGAAGGGGTTGCGCAACCGGATATCGCGGCCAGCGGAGATGGAGATTTCACCGGCGCCGGTCCTGATCGTTTCGAAGCGGGTGCCGCGATTGGCAGTGGTGGTTGAGATCCGGATGGTATCCGCTGTCTGTCCGTTGGTCCCGATGCCCGCGGCGATTCCGTTGGTTTGATTGTTGGGCACGACGGGGTGGAATTCACCGACCAAGACCGAGCCTTTGGAGGGATGGAGGGCGTCAAGTCGGTCTTCGCTCAGCACCGAGCGGAAGTCGGCTGCGGTGAGGTCGGCGCCGGCGGTTAGGCGGTAGGACCATGACTGGGCGTTGACTGGAAGCGTGTCGCGAATGGGAGCGAGCGTTGCCAACCACATCAAGGAGTTGCCGTTGTCCGAAAACACTGGGGCGGACCCTTGGGCGATCGGCGTGAAGCCGTCGCTCAAGGTATTGTTGAACACCAGATCGCCTGCGGCGCGCATCGTCAGCACGCCGGGTGCGGACTTCGATCCGTAGCGGAAGGAGGATAGGTCCCAGTCCGCCGCCGCGAGCGCTTCGGCGTTTGTGCTGCCGGCGGTGTTGGCCAGACCGAGCGCAAGGTCGCCTGCCGTGTTGATGATTTCCACGCCGGGTGCGATCACCAGCAAAGGGTCGAGTCCCGGGTTGGCGCCGAGCAGACGGCCGCGGATGGCGGTTTCATGGACGCCTGCCGTTCCTGCCGCGCCGAGGAACGCCGTATTGTCGGCATGGATTTGGTTGCGCAGGGCGATGTTGAGGATGCCGCCGGCGGGTTGGTAGATCCGGTAGCCTTCGGCGGTGATTGATGAGGCACCGGTGACCGATCCGGCGATCGTTTCGATGCCGAGGTCGGTTCCTGCAGCGTTCCGTGGCGCGCGCAGGTGAAGTATGCCGGTGAACTTTCCGTCGAAAGCGCTTGAGCCTGGCTGGTTCCAA
>CAZMUK010000003.1:35421-52787 GCA_964569415.1 uncultured Luteolibacter sp.
CGGCAACGAATTCCGCCACCGAGAGATCGATGAAGGATCCCGCCTGGATGTCGAGGCGCGCCGCGGGGTCGGCCACGCCGTTGGTTTGGGCTCCCGCCTCGAGCAGGACCGACCCGCCCTTGCCCGCATTGTCGAAGCGTTCCGCAGCGACCGAGACGGAGGAGCCCGGGGCAAGCACCAGATCCCCTGACGCGGCGAGGGTTGCCGAGCCCCCCGTTTCACCCGAGGCGTCGATAGAGCCCCTGAGTGTCACCGAGCCATCATCAGCCGTCAGGGAGAACGACCTGGCTACGATTCGGCTGTCGATTGAGGCATCTCCCTTGCGGATGCGGAAGGCGAGGGAGTTATCGAAGCCACCTGCGGCCGCGGCTCGGGCGATGGAGGTGAGGGATGACGCCCCGGTGGCAGGCAGGGACCCCGCATCGAGGGAAAAGTCTCCGGCCTTGGCGCCGGCTGAGGCCTCGCCGGAGAAATCACCTGCGGCGAGGAAGGATCCCGCCGGTGCGCTGATCAGGATGCCGCCGGCGTTTCCTCCCTCAGGCGCGCCATCCACATCGAGCAGAGCCCCGGCGAGGATGCGGACATCCGCTTGAGTCGATTCGAGACGGATGTTTCCAGCGTTGGCTTGACGGATGAGATCCCCGAAATCGCGGGATGCACCGGCTGCGGAGAGTGTGCCGCCGACTTCGACGCCATCTCTGCCCGAGAGTTCAAGATTTCCAGCCGGCAAAAGGACGGAGGTGTCGGCCTTGATGTGTGCGGCTGTGAAAGCGAGCGAGGCGCCAAGATCGGCGGGAGAAACGGCGGGTGATGCCGCAGCGCCGCTCGGTCGTGTGAGCAACATTGCTCCGGTGGAGGAGATCTCGTAATCCGATCCAGCCGCGCCGGTGATCAATGGCGTCGTCGCAGTCAGATCGCCCACGATCGAGAGTTGACCGCTTCCGGCGGAGACGACTTTCTCCGTTGCGGTCATCTCCACGATTGGGAAGCCGGACACGGTGAACCGATTTGCAGCAAGATCGATGCGGCCCGCCTCGAGCTTGAGCGTGTTTGCAGTGGTCGCGGCGGCAGTTGAAGCCGCCGAGTCCCGAGGGTTGCCCATGGTGAGCGAGCCGGCGCGGATGGTTACCGGGCCCGCGGCGGCGAAACCGCGGATGCCGCTTGCGGAGAGAGTAAGGCTGTCGAGCGACTTGCTTCCGAAGACGCCCGCTCCGTGGAAATCGATGGTTCCATAGCTATACAACGAGAGGTGGTCTGCCGAGACTGAGCGGGCGAGTGCATCTCCCTGCAGGATCAGGTGTGGCTCCACTGCGGAGGGACCGGGTGCCGAGCCACCGTCCAGCACGATGCTGATCAAACCGCTGGCGAGCGACATGCTTTCCGCACCGAGTTTGGCGCCGGCGGCGATCGAAGTATTGTTGGTCGAGTCGATGATGAGCGAAGCACCCTTCAAGATTGATCCTCCCGCGATCGTCGCGGCGGATGCCGCCGAGGCCGCCGGATCCGGACGGGTCACCGATGCAGCTGCGTCGGCACTTGCCCGTAGGATTGCTCCACCGCCTTCGACGAGAAGCGGATCCGCGGCGAACGATTCATTGTTCACGGCCTTGAGCGCCGAGCCGCGCTCTGTCGTGACCGATCCGAGCGATCCCAGGATCAGGTCCGTACCGGAAAGCTTGGCGCCCTCGTTGGCGAGGGTTATCGAGGAAGTTCTGGGACTAACCACCGTCTCACCTGCGGTATTTGTCCTGCGCAGGCCGCCGACGAGCAAGGAGCCCGCCTTCCAGGAATCCAAGACCGAGGAATCGATGGAGACGCCACCCGGTTTCGGCGCGGCCGAGCGCGAGGAAATGGTGATATCCGCAAAGCTGCTCACATCGACCACCGAGCCAAGGCCCGGAGCTGATGCGCGCAGCTTGCCGGCGAGGCGCAATGCGGAGTTGCCGTGAAAGGCAGCATATCCTCCGTCCACCGGGACAACGGGATCCACGGTAGCCTCTGCCGCCTTTGCCGCCTCTGGCAGGAAGGAATTGGCAGTCAGCGATTCGTAGCTTGCCCTCTGGTTGTACACCTTGGCCGGCGCGACTTCGAATACCGAGCGGATTGGCGATGACGGGGCCCCGTTGATTTCATTCCCGGCGTAGCCCTTTACCAAGAACGCACCTTCCGCATTTCGCACCGAAGAGCTTGTCAGGCTCGTGGTTTTGGGTGTCACGAGGAATGCTCCCGGAAGGAGTGCATAGCGCGCGGGAAGCAGTACATAGCTTCCAGCCGGCAATGCTGCGCTTTGTTCGAGTGTGATGGTATCGCCGATTCGCAGGGTGGAGTTCACAAATCCGGGGTCTCCTTCCAGAAGGCTGGCGTTACCTTCCGTGTTGAAGGAATTGAAGGGAAGCAAGGGGATTTTCGATTCAGGGACGATGGCGTACGAGGTGGCTACCTTCGACCAGTAAGGACCCACCGCCGGGGTCTGGTTGGAATGGGCGAGACGAGCCGACCAGATCTCGCCGCCATGGGTGACGAGAGTGCCGGCCTCGTAAGTTGTTCCGGCATTCCACGGGCCGCGAGGAACTCCGAGGATATCGACGCTTCCGCCGCTGCCGCGCACCCAGCGGGATGCCTGCAGGTCCCCCCCGCCGCGGATGTCAGTAACGGAGCCTACCGCCACGCTCACGGATTCCCCGGAGATCGCAACTGATTTGTCCTGGATCCCGGACAAGGTGATGTTCACGCCCCGCGGGTCGATCCATGTCTTGCCGTCCTGACTGATTCCGAAAGGAGCCAGCCATGGGTCCTTGTTTGAATCGGACAACCCGCTGACACTTGTTCGTGCCCTGCGGTCGATGATGATTTGATTGGTGACCGGAGAGGCGAGAGTCGCGCCGACGACGGAATTGCGGGGAGCATCGATATCCGCATCGGAGGGATCCCGATCGGTTCCGTCCCATCCAAGCGTGATGCTTCCCAGAGGGGCCTTGATGTTACCGGCGTGGCGGATTGATGTTGCGTAGAGTGAGACACTTCCGCCGGCAGAGACGGGCGTTTCCCCCGCAGGGCCGTTCCTGATGGTGTTGATGCGGCCTGTTCCCCCGGCGTAGTCGTATACGAATACCTCGAAGGGAGAGAGAGTGGTCGGTTGGATTCCGGAGGAGGAGAGAGTGAGTTCACCGGCCGCGCTGAGGATACCGTTCCCGCGGATCTCGCCAGCATCAGCGGAGAAACCGGTGGTTCCCACATCGAGCAGCGAGAGTGTTCCGATATCAATCAGCCCGGCCGATACCGAGAGTGCCCCGGAGCCGTGGGTCGGCGCAAAATTGTGTTCCGGGGTCGTGGCGGACGGGGCTTTTTGAAATGGGTAGAAGATGTCATCGGGATGGGAGGGGGCGCGGAACGCCTGGCCGATCGAGACATAGGCGGCGGAGATTTCCACAGCGCCTTCCGCACGGATTACCCCGCCCCCTGCGATGCGAAGTTCACCGGGCACCTTCAGGGAGACATCTCCCTCGAAGTGCAGGTTTCCGCCGTAGGGGACCGGGCCTCCCGCGCTCACATACTTGCCTCCGAGATCGAGTGACTGGAAGTCTCCGTTGCGGAAGTATTTGAGCGAGAAGCGGCCGCCGAGTCCGTATTCGGCATCGAGCGGGTCTTCGATGCCGTATCCGACGCCGATCGGTCCGGACTGGGGACGGATGGAGTCGCCGCGCTGACTGACCACCAGATTGATATCAGCACCGGTGCTCGTGTCTCCCGGGTTGTAGTATCTTCCCGAGGAAATGGTCAGGCGCCCTCCCACGGCACCGCCACCCCCGGCACGGGACAGCAGGGTGGCGTCGCTCATGAGGAGTTGCGATCCGGACAGGTCGATAGATCCGCCATTGGTGCTGATCGCGGCGGAGACCGCCGTTGTCTTCATCGGCTTGGTGAGCAATCCGCTGGCTTGGGTTGGCGCGGGAGACATGCCGGAGGCGAGCGATGAGGGATCGAAGTCCAGCGTTGTCGAGATTCCGGAGACATCGATCAGCGCGCCCTTCTCCGCCACGATGTTTCCCGAGATTGACACGGATCCTCCTGCGAGGGCCGTGCCGATCCTGCGTCCGAATGCATCAGGCTTGAGTACAACGGCTCCCGGGGCGGACAAGGATGCCGAGCTGCCGATGTGAACCGTCGCGAGCGGGCGCCGCAGCAAGGGCCGTTGGTCGGTGGTCATTGGGAAGGAGGATGCCCCGGTGACCGTGATCGCACCGGCAGGAGTCTCGATCTCCCCGAGGAGGGTGATGGTGCCTGCCTTGAAGGAGACTGCTCCACCCGCTTCGGTGCGGATCGAGGAATCCCTCTCCGTCACGATGTCCCCGCGGATCTCGAGACTATCGAGGGTGAAAGGATCGTCATTGCCGAGCGCCTGAAAGGAGAGGTTCACCGCTTGGCGGACTCCCGGGTCGGCGAGTTTTCGGACCAAGCGAATGTCTCCATCCGGCTCCCGCTTCGCGGCAAGGCCCGTTGCCACGGGTGTGACTTGCACGCCGGCGGCAATGCTTACTGCGGGTCGGTAGGACTCTGTGAGGCCTGCCGGAGGGGTTGCCGATGATCTCGCCCCGATGCCGATGATCTGGAACCGCGTAAACCCTCCGTTACTGAAGAACGCGGGGTCGAGGGTCAGTACTTCGGGATCTTCTGCACTTCCAATCCTCACGCGGGAGGCCTGGAGGGAAAGGCTTCCGCCCTTGGAGCCAGAGAAGCCCTCAAGCTCCGACTGCAGGGAAATGCTGCCGCCGGTCACGCCCGGGAATCCCGGATCATTGCCGGAAGCGATTGTGATGGAACCTGCTTGGCCGAAAGTCACATCTCCGCGTTCGGAGACCAGGGCCCCGCCTGACACATTGACCGACGATCCTTTTGCGAGCTCTGCATTGAACGAACGGATGGTCACCGATCCGCCCTTGGTGGAGTAGGGAAGCCCGGAGGGGTTACGCAGGTCTTGGAGAACGCCGGCTGTGTCGAGCGAAGCGTTTGGCCCGAGGAGGAACTTGCCGCGGTCTGCCGCAACTGCCGGATACAGGGCTTGTGGCGGCGGGCTTATGATCAGGTACTCGGCGAGAAAGGAAGGCGACACATTGAAGGCCGTGAAAGAGAGGCTGCCGCCCCGGGCGCTGACATCGCCGAGCACCGAGATGTTTCCGGCCGCGAGTGAGATGGATCCGCCCGGAAGTGTTTCGAGTTCGATGGCGTCGGGGACGAGGATGGATCCCTCGGGATTCGTCACCGACAATTTTCCGAAGCCGTCAGGGCCGATGATGTCCGTCGGCAGTTCGACATTCGACGAACGATCGGCGGGCAGGGCGGGCGGTTGGCCGGCGTTGAGCGTGAAATCAACCTTCGACCGGGTAGTCGTGCGCCTTGTGAAGGAAACCGAGGGGGCGAAGGGGGATGTGGGGATGTAGTTGGGAGTTCCTCCTGCGCCGATCACCCGCTTCCGCCCTTCGAACGCGAGGGAAAGACTGCTCGGCAGGGCCGGGGCATCGGCTTGTTCCGATCCGACGAGTGTGGAGCCGCGCAGCTTGCCATCGATGGCCATGGCGGGTGCGGTGATTGAAAGCGTCCCGCCCGGGGCGCCCTCAAGACTTGCCCCCCGCGTCAGTCCGGGGATGAGCGGTGTAGAGTACGAGGTTTTGATGCCCCACTTCTCGTGAACGATTGTGTTCACCCCGGTGAAAACATCGCTGTAGTTTTGGTCCGGGGTGGCATCGCGCAATTTCACGAGTCTGCCGTCCTTCACCAGCCTGCTCACGGGTGCGGATCCCGCCTCGTGGTTGAAAAAGCCGCCGGACACATCGAGGTCCGCACTCTCGCGCAGCACAAAAGAGCTTCCGGCAGTGACCGTGATGCTTCCGCCCTCTGCGGTCAGTTGCGCGGCGTTGCGCGTGATGAGGCCCGCAAGTCCGGTCACATCACCCAGCGGGGTTCCGATCCAGAATCTTCCCTCGTAGCTGCCGGTTTCGCGGAGGTCCACCACGAGATCCTTGCCGCGCAGGCTCGAATTCCGCTGCAGCGGCGAGTCCGCGAGTTCCGAGCCGAGAAGACGCACGCCGAGCAGGGTCTGGTCTGCCGCGACCGCCACATCGACGCTGCCGGCGGCACTGACGCGCGCGCGCTTGTCGATGAATACCTGTCCGGCATCGAAAAAGAACCTTTGCACGGGTCCTGTGTAGTTTGTGGCGAGGAACGCCTCCGGATTGCCCGCGGCGTCGAAGATCGTGCCGTCGCCGTCCGGGTCCCGGTAGGTCCAGTTGCCGGCCCGCATCGTGATGTCGCCGCCGGGGGCAAACACGATCGCGGACTCATCGAGGTGGACCGCAAGGCCGGTCACATTCACCTGAGAGGATTCCGGCAGTTGGGTGCCGGGCACCCTCTTCTCCTTGAGTTCGCCATTTTCCCGGGACACCTCGGTGACCGGCAGGATGCGCACGGAGCTGTTTTTCCCGAAGGTTGCGACTCCAGTGAACTGGTTGAGGAACATCGGTCCTCCCGAGCCGGGTCCGCCGGAATCGAAGTTCGGGTTGGCGGCCGCGCCGTAGGATGCATTGATATCAATTCTTCCGTTCAGCGATACCGTCGTGGTGCTTTCGAGGACGCCGAGCTGGTTGATGGATTTCCCGGTGAGCGAGGCGCTGCCTTCGTGGAACTGCAGCAAGCCCTCTTGGTTGACGGTGCCTGAGTCCGCATCAACCGCGCCGACCCACACATCGAGGCCGCGCAGGGACGGGTCGTTGGCGTCGTGTGCGGCGATGCCCACTTGCAGGCCGGCGGCGAGCACCGTTTGGCCCGATGGCGTGAGGATGGATCCCTTTTGGTGGACATTCGGAGCCACCAGCATCACGCGTCCGCCGCTGCCTGCGGAGGAAGCCGGGGTTTCGATCACCGCGCCGGGCAGCACCGTGATATCGCCGAAGCGGCCTGTCGCGGGAGGAGCCTGCGGGTTGAAGTCCGGCGTGCCGTCCGATCCGCCGGGCACCTTGAGTGCCGAGAACAGGAATTGCGCGTCGCGGTTGTTGAGGAGTCCTTGGGAGACGAGATTGTCATTGATCGGCAGCGACGAGACCGTCAGGCCGCGCGTGTTCACCTGCGAGGCGCCGCCGAAGATCACTCCGTTGGGGTTGATCAGGTAGACTTGGCCGTCTGCCTTGATCCTGCCGAGGATCTGCGAGGGATTGGCCGCGGGATCCTTCACCTTGTTGAAGGCGATCCACTGCGCGGCATTTTCGCCGCCCCTCGACTGGTTGAAGTTCAGGGTCGTGTCCTTGCCGAGGTGGAAGGTTTCCCATTCCAGCAGTGCCTGGCGTTGGGTTTGGAGGATATCCACCTCCGTTTTTCCATTGCGGATCGTTTCCTCGGGAGCTTTCGCGCCGACCCACGAGCTTGGATTCTTGGCGCCGCCGAGCGGCACGAGGCCGCCCGGTTTCAGGCCATCGGGGACATTCGGCAGCTTTACGCCGGGTTTGAGCGGATGGTTGCCGAGACCGGCTGGGCCTTTCGCGGCGTTGGCGCGTGCCGCCTCCTGCATCCGTTGCATTGCCTTGAGCGCTTGGGAGGTGCGCGCCAGCGAGTCGCGGGCGTTGGCGCGTGCCGTGTCGGCTGCCGCCGGGGTCGGCGTGTCCACGGCTGGCCGGTTTCCGCCCTTTCCGCCCTTCTGGAACGATCCTCCTCGCAGGATGTCGCCTCCGTCCGCGCCGAGGCCCGCGAGGAGGATCGCCGAACCGGCGGCGATTGGCAGGGCGGAGGATGTGCGACGGGGGATGGAGGGACGCCTGAATTTCACGGGTCAGCGTTGTTTCATCAATTCGATCTCATTGATCGCCGGAGGGTTCTTTTCGAGGAGGGACTCTAGCAACCTTTGACGATTCATCCGCGTTTTGGCGGTCCTTAGGTTTGTGACAATTCCGTCACGGACTTCCTTGAGTTCCGGGGTGCGTGGCTCGCTGATCTCGAGAACCTTCAGGATGTGCCAGCCGTCATCGAGGCGGATTGGTTGCGAAGCGCGGTTGCGTTCGAGGTCGGGGATCACCGAGCGGATGGCCGGTTGAAGTTGGGCCTCCGTCAGCCAGCCGATTTCGCCCCCGTTCGGGGCGCTGGATGTGTCCTCGCTGAGGGTTTTGGCGACGACGGCGAAGTCCGCGCCTTTTTCCGCCAGTTTTTGAAGCACGGTGCGGAGTTTCGGCGGTGCCTCATCCTTGCCGTCCTTGGGTGGAGGCGGGGCTGCCACATAGATTTGGGCGATGCGGTAGGATTTAGGCACCAGCAAGCGGTCTTTGTTGGCCAGGTAAGCAGCTTCCACCTCCGAGTCCGAGGGGTACGCCGGATCCGGGCGGGAAGCTGAGTTGAGGAAGGTCTCCACGATGGTCTCTTCGCGGGAGCGGACGAGTTGTGAGATCACCTCCGGTTGTTTGTCCCATTGTTTCGCGTCCGCTTCACGCAGCACAAGGCGGCGCACAAGCAATTGGCGGACGAAAAGGGTGAGCGCCTCCGAGCTTTCCTCGAGCACCTTCTGTTCCGCGGGCGGCAGGGCGGCCACCGCTTCGCGCAGGTCGTTGCGGCGCAGTTCGATATCGCCGATCTTCGCGATCAGCGGTTCCTGGGCGGAGACGGACAGGGACGAAGCGCCCAGCAGGGCGAGGATGGTGGTGTGTTTCATGACGGGAGTGTTCAGGGCTTCGCGGCGGGGGCTCCCGCGCGGTTGGCGAGGACGCGGTCCTTGTAGCCTTGGACGAGGTTCTCCACCTTCACGCGGGACGAGGAAATGAACGGTTCGCGCGCGCCGAGCGCCTTGCCGAGCGCGTAGTTCTCGAAGCGTTCGAGGATTTCGATCGAGGTGTTGAACAGTGCGACATTCTTCGTCTCGCGGTCGGCCACTGTACGGCGCAGCACGATCGCCTCCGAGGCGAGGGTGGAGCGTTCCTCCTCCTTGGTGCGTGCGATGGCCGCGGCCTTGTTGTAGCCGTCTTTCCATTTTGCGAGAGCCTCCTTGTATTGGCCGATGCGTTTCTCGCGTTCGGCGAGCGAGTTGTTCAGTTTCGCGATTGTCTCCTCCGAGGCTGCGCGGTCCTCGTTGCTGCGTTTCACGAGCGCGGCGTTGCGTTTGTCGGAGTCGGTCAACTTGGTTTCCAGTTCCGTGATTTTCGCATCGGCCACCGCCTTGGCTGCGCGGAGGTTGGCGGTTTCGGTTTGGGCGGTGCGCAGTTGCAAGAGGGCGGCCTTGAGTTGTTCGCGGAGGCGGGCCGACGGATCGGCGGCGTCCGCCGCGCGGGCGGGGAGCGCAAGGGCGGGCAGGGCCAGCAGGGAGCAGAGGAGAGGGTTGAGTTTCATGATGGCGGTGCGTATGGTCAGAATTTCGCGTTCAGATCGATCTGAAGGACATCCGAACTGAGAGGCGGGCCGGCGATTTCATCGGCGCTCATCCAGCGGAAGCCGCAGCGCACCGCCGGGGTGATGGCGAGGTTGGCACCGAGCGTGAAGCCTTGGACATTCGTGCCGCCGCCGCCGAAATCCGAGTCGGTGAAGGCATCGACCACCGCATCGGACTCGATGTAGCGGTAGCCGATGGATGCCTGCCAGTCCCAGAGTTTTTCGAGTGCCGGGTTGCCCACGATGAAGGCGATTTGCCAGGCAGTATCCCCGCCTTCGAAGGCACCGATGCCGCCGCCGGCACCGACTGGGCCGCGGTTGTTGACCGCGATGGCGTTGATGTCCGACGAGTCGAAGGCGATGTTGCGGGTGATTTCACCAACCACTGAGAGGCGCACTGGGTCGTAGCGGTCGTAGTCCAAGCGGGCGGTGGCTGTGACATTTTCGAAGTCCGAGGCGAGGCCGTAGTACTGGAACTGGTAGCGGTTTCCGAAGTCGTTGGCGGCAGTGGAGTTGTCGATATTGCGGAGTTCGCGATAGGTATTGCCGCGTTGAGCGAAGGCCGGGCGGGTGGCATCGGTATCGCCAGCATCGTTGGCGCTCAGCGGGATGAAGGGCGAGGACAGTTCGCCTTGGATCCCGTCATAGTCGTAGTAAGAGAGCGCGGCTTTCGCGGTCAGGTCGGAGGCCGGTTTCCATTCCGCTCCCCATTGGATGCCCGAGAGCCAGCGGTCGCGGCTTTCGAACTTTGCTGGTTGGTTGCTCGCGAGGTTGAAGTCGGTATTGTAGACCGGGAAATATCCGGCGGCAAAGAATGTCGAGAGTTTGTCGGTGATGCGGACTTTGCCGCGCAGGGCGAGGCCGTCGAAGCCGAGGTCGTCGTCCCACATCAAGTCGGTGGAGAGGAAGGGGTTGTCGAAGCGGCCGGCGTAGAACAGCAGGTCTTGGCCATCGCCGGGGCCGGCGTTGTGACTGATGAAGGCGCGGTCGAGCCAGATCTGGTATTTTGAGAAGTTGCTGCCCGAGGCGCCGAGCGACTGGTTGGGCGAGGTGGGCGAGTTGCTTTCGCCGGTGGCGAGGCGGATGCCACCGCTGAATGAGTCACCGAGCATGATTTCCGAGCCGAAGCGCGCGCGGATGCGTGCGCGGTGGCGGTCTTGGTCGACATTGTGTTGCGGGGCGAAGTTGTTCGAGGTTAGGTCGTAGGGCGCGCCGGTATTGATCGCGTTGAAATTCGGGAATGCGCCAGTGTTGTCATTTCCTTCTGGGAAGAAGGTGCTTTCCGACCGTACGCGGATGTCGCCAAAGGGAGCGAAGCGCGAGGTCCAGTCGGGGGCTTGTCGGCTGCCCCATTCCTCTTCACGGGCGCGGGCCATCAGTTCCTGTTTGATTTGGTCGCGCATCTGGTTGCGGACCACATCCGGGATGTAGGCGATGGTCATTTCCTCGTCTGGCGGCGGTTCGGCGGGGATGGGCGGTGGGGTGGACGCCGCATCGCGCGCGGCAGCCTTGGCGGCATCGGCCTCTGCCTGTTGAATCATATCTGCTGCTTCCGCCTGGGTGAGGATTCCTTTTTCCACCAGGCGGTTGATCAGGTTCACCGTGACATTCGTCGAGGGTTCCGGCGGGGATTCCGGTTTGGTTCCGGTGGGTAGGTCTGCGTCCGAGGGTAGGTCTGCCGATGGGTCGGCATCGTCGCTGACCGGCGATGTCTCCGGTCCGACCGGCTGCACGGGGGAGCTTTCGGGAGAAGGTTCCTCTTGGGCTCTGGTGTGGCTGAACGCGAGCAAGGCGGCCAGGGCGAGGAGCGTGGTGGCAGTGCGTGTGGCGGGGAGCATGGGATCTTGGGAAAGGACGGGTGGGTTCAGAGGCCGGCCTTGCGGGCGCTGATGCGGAGATTGATGGGCATGGGCAGGTCGGAGGGCGGTGCCTGTGGGAGCTGGAGTCCGGTGAGGATGCGGTTGCGGATTGCTTGGTCGACCGCCGGATCGCCAGAGGAGCCGATCAACTGGGTGCGGGTGATGGTTCCGGTCGAGTCGACCCAGATCTTCACTTGGATCGTGGTGAAGGTTGAGCTGCGGGTAGAGGGATTCCCTGCCAGGGCTTGGCGGATCGAGGACTGCACTTTCGCCGCGTACCAACCGAAGCGGCTTGCGGGGCCGCGGCGGCCCTTGCCGCCGGTGCGTCCGGATCCGTTGCGGCCGAGACCCATGTCGGGGCCATTGCCTCCGGCGATTCCGGTGCCGAGATCCTCGGAGGGTTGTTCCGGCGGGGAATCGTCAGGTGCGGGTTCGTCTTCCGCGACCGGTTCCTGTTCGATCATTTCCTCGTCCTCCGGCGGCGGAGGTGTGGTCTCGGGAGGGGGCGGCGGGGGGGGAGGAGGTGCCGGGGGAGGAGGAAGTGAGATCTCCATCGTCGAATCCTCGACGGCGGCAGTCGTCGGGGAACTGCTGCTTTTGCGCGAGATCCACCAGATGCCCGCCACGAGGGCGCCCACCACCAGGAGCACCCATGGCAACGGGTTCATCTCCTTGCGTTTCTTGCGTTTCTTTGCGGGCTCGGACATCCGGGAAAGGTTCTTTGCTTCCGTGCTTACCTCTTCGGTTGGGTGGCGAGGCCGATCTGGTTGATGCCGACGCGGCCGAGCACATCCAGCACATCCATGATCAACTGGTATTGGTTGGCGCGGTCGCCGCGCACCACCACCGGGGCGTCGGGGGTGGATGCCTTGACCGCCGCGAGACGGGACTCCAGGTCCGCGAGAGTGACCGGCACCGTGTTGAGTTTGATGTTGCCCGCCGGGTCGATCGTGATCGCCTGGGTCTTCGGAGCCTCCATCTTCTGGGTGGCCGGTTTGCTGCTGGCGGAGGGAAGATTCACCTTCATTCCCTGGACACCGGCGGTGGTCATGATGATAAAGATCAGCAGCAGCACCAGATAGAGGTCCACCATCGGGGTCACATTGATATCATCGAAGCTTTTGTCATCGGCGGAGGCCATGGCGGTAAGGGATGGGTTGAGGTATCGGTGTCGGGGCGGTTCGGATCAATCGGGCGAATCCCCGCCGGTTTTCGGCCGGTAGAACTCCGCCATTTTCGCGACGAATTCATCGATGAACACCTGCATCGAGCTGACCACATTCTTGATGCGCGCGTTGAGGTAGCTGTAGATGAAGAGGGCCGGGATCGCGACGATGAGGCCCACCACGGTGGCGAGCAGGGCCGAGGCGATGCCGGGCGCGATCGAGTTCACATTCACCTCGCCGGATTTCGCGATGATCGCGAAGGTGATCATCACCCCGACGACTGTCCCGAGCAGTCCCACATAGGGTCCGCCGGCGATGCTGATGGTGAGGAACACCAGGCCGTCGGTGAGTTTATGGTTTTCGCGCACCAGACCTGCGTCGAGGCTGGCGCGGATCGCTTGGATCGAGCGGCCCGGCAGTCCCTCGATGCGGTCCTTGAGTTTGTTGAGCCGGTGCCGGATTTCCACGGAGCCGATGTGGTAGATATTGTAGAGCGGCGATTCCCGCATCAGGTCCTCGTCCTCTTCCTCGATCGATCCGCCCATGCTGCGGATGGTTTTCTCGTCCGCGTTGTCGAGCACGGTGAGGTCGGTGGCCACGGTTTTCCAAAGTTCGAGAAACTCCTCGTTTCCTTTTTCGATCTTGTTGAGGTACAGGAATTTCCTGATCGCGACCGTCCAGCCTACGATGATCATCAGGACGCAGATGCCGATGGCGATCCAGCCGTCGAACATCATGTTGTTGGCGATGTCGCCGAAGAGCATGACATGTTCGAGCATTTTCCCGCCGCCGCCCGCTTCGCCGCCCTCCACTGCTCCGGGGGCGAGGACCTTGCCCGAGTCGGGTCCGCCGCCTTGGTTGATGAAGGCGAATTTGGCGGCTGCCGCGTCGATGGCGGCCGCGTGCAGGCGGAGTTCGTCGATTTCCCCGTTGAATCCGCCGGGTCCGCCGAGGGTGACCGGAGCGGCGAGTGCGGGCAGAGGGGCGGGCAGTGAGGCGTAAGGTTCGCCGTTCACGAACAGGTCGGTTTTTCCATTGCTCGAGGAGACCGCGATATGGGACCAGGATCCCGGGGCCAGGGCGGTTCCGGGAGTGGAGCGCCGGGTGGCGCCGTTGCCGATGGTGAGGATCGGGGCACCTTGGTCGATGGAGAGTTTGAACGATGTGTTTCCTTCCGAGCGCGAAAGAAGGACCGCGTCCGGTTGGGGAGCGGTGACCTTGAGCCAAAGGGAAATGCCGATGGGTTTGGCCGGGTCCCACGCGAGCGAGTCCGAGTTCGGGATGGGCACCGGGTTTCCTGCCGCGAGGCTGAGGCCCGATCCGATGATGGCTACTTCGGCGGTTGCAGCGGGAGAGCTTGCGTTGTTTGCGTTGCCGGTGGAGTCCGCGGGCGGGTTTCCTTGGTCGGCGAAATGATAGACCGCCGCCAGTTCCGGGCCGTAGGCGTCGGTGCCTTTGCCGGCGGCCGGCATATCCGCCGCGCGGTTGCCGAAGTAGAGATGGATCGATTCCTGTTTCAGGTCCGGGATTTTCACCCAAAGGAAGGCCTCGCCGAGCAGGCTGTCGAAGCGTTCCACTTGGTGGGGGAGGACCGTTTTGTCGTCTCCTGCCACGAAGCGGATGTCGCTGCCATCTTCGCGGGCACCGCCGAACACGGCGGGTTCCGAGATCCGTACGAGCAGGGTGGCGGGTCCGGTGGCACCGCCGGCGGCCGAGGGGTCGATCGTCAGTTTCTGGCGTTGTGTCCATGCCTTGTCCCACCACGACTCCTCGGCGCGGAGGGCTGGGGAGAAGGTGAGGAAGGCCGCGGCGAGCGAGGTGAGCGGGAGCAGGTTCTTCATGGAATGGAAGGGGGTGTGTCTCAAAAATCCGCCCAGCCGCGGAAGGTGATGCGGACATCACCGTCATCGGCGTAGGCTTGTTCGATGAAAGGCACCGCCAGGTCGGCCGATGCGTGGAAGGTTTTCCGGTAGCGGATGCGGGTTCCGAAGCCTGCGCTGGCGAGTCCGGTGCGGCGTGCCTGACCGGGCAGGGCATCGCGGATCGCGGTGAGGCCGGCGTCGGCAAACGCATGGAAGCGCCATTCGTTGGCGGGGTCGGGCGAGGGATCTCCGCGTCCGATCAGCGTGGGGCCGCGCAGTTCCAGTGTGGCGAAGATCCCGTTGTCGCCGAGGGCGGTGGCCTCCAGGTATCCGCGCACGGTGCCGAGGCCGCCGCCGGCGATCTGTTCGTTGTTCACCAACGGGCGGTTGGCGATCTGGCCCTGGACTTTCCCGAAAAGCCGGAAATCACGCGGGAGGTCGCGGGTGTGGGAGGCGTCCGAGCGGAGGGCAAGGAACGCGCCCGAGGAATTGAAGCGCTTCTCTTCATAGGCCGCCTCGTCGCTGCCCATGCCGCGGAAGTGGAGCACCAGCGAATTGTTGAGTTCCGTGAAGCGGTCGTCGCGCAGCCAGGAGGCGCCGTGGCTAACGCTGACGGGGTAATACTCGAGGGGAGAGGAGATGGTGTCGTCCCCGACCGACACATCCTCGACGAAGTCCTTGAAATCGATGCCGATCGACAGGTTTTGATAAAAGGATTCCGATCCCGGAAGATCGACAAGCGCGCGCAGTCCGATCACCGATCCATTTCCGACCACCGCGGCGCCGCCGAGTGTGGAGATATCCGAGTCCTGGCGCATCGCGCTGAGCATCAGGCTCGATTTCGGAGAGATCCGGGCCATGTAAAAACCGGAATAAACAAGCGAGTCATCGGTATTTTCCGGGGCTACTTGAAAATTCGCTCCGAGGGTGTGTCCGCGTTGGAAGAGGTTTCCCCAGGACAGTGCGCCATTGACGCGGAGCGGCGTGGTGTCCGCGCTGTAGCGGTTGTTGAGCTCGATCGAACCATGCAGGGGCATTTTGTCCTCCACATTTAAATTGATATCAACTGTATCCGGTTCCGCGCCCGGCAGGAGTTCCGGGGTCACCTTGCGGTCGGCAAGGCGGTTGAGGGCCACGATTTCCTCGCGGACCCTGCTGAAATCCGGGACCGAGCCTTCGGCGAGCGAGGGGGCCTCCGCCTTGATGCGGCTGGGGAGGAACCAGCGGGAATTGTTCACCCGCAGGCGGCCCACTTTGCCTTCCGTCACCTGCAGGCGGATCGAGCCGCGGGCCGGGTTTTGGTCGGGCACCTGCACCGAGACCGTTTGAAAGCCCTTGTCGTGATAGGCCTTTTCCAGCGCGGAGCGTGCGCCCTCCACGTCGTCCGGGGTTCGGCCGGGTCCGAGGAACGGGTAGACTGCCTCGCCAACTTCTTGGGCGGACAAACGTTTTGAGCCCTCCACCTTGTACTTGCGGATGTAGAATTTCGCCGGATCCGCCGCGTTGGCGGCGAGGCACAGCAGCGCGAGCAGTGCGAGGCAGATGCAGGATTTGCCCGGGAGGCGGGTGTGTGGTGGGCCGGAATTGGGGGACGGGAGAGACATGCTTGCGGAGACTTCCGGGCCGATGGATCGGGGGTGCGGACGAGTTCACCGAAGCAGGGGGATCCCCCTCAAGGGCACTCATGTGACGATCCTGTCACAAAGAGGTGTTTCCGTGTGACCAATCCGTCACAATCCGGCCGGATCCCGCTCAGATCCTGCGGCCCGCCAGTCGTTGGGAGGCCCAGACGGCGGCGAAGGTTGCCAGCAGCAGGAGGGTGCTCAATGCGTTGATGACCGGAAACTCGCGGCTTTTTTTGATCATGCTGTAGATCGCCACCGGGAGCGTGTCGGTGCCCGGGCCTTTCACGAAGAAGGTCACCACGAAGTCGTCGATGGAGAGCGTGAAGGCGAGCAGTCCCCCGGCAAGGATTCCGGGTGCCAGCAGGGGCAGCAGGACCTTCGTGAGTGCCTGGAGGCGGGAAGCGCCGAGGTCGCGTGCGGCGTCGAGCAGTTGGAAGTCGAAATCCTGGAGGCGGGATTGCACCACCAGAGCCACATAGCTGATCGAGAAGGTGATGTGGGCGGCGGTGATGGAAAGGAAGCCGAGCGGCCAGCCGAGGGAGACGAACAGCAGGAGCAGGCTCATGCCCATGAGGATTTCGGGCAGGACGAGGGGGATGGTCACCAGGGTTTCGTGAGCAGACTGAAGGCGGGAGCGGTGGCGGTGGAGGGCGAAGGCTGCGGTGGTGCCGAGGATCATCGCCCCGGTGCTGGAGAGGGTTGCGATTTTCAGTGAGTTGAGCAATGCGTTCCAGAGGTCTTCACGCTCGAAGAGTCGTTCGTACCAGCGGGTGGTGAAGCCCTGCCACGAGGTTCCGAAGCGGGATGCGTTGAAGGAGTTTGCCACCAGCAGGGCGATGGGCAGGTAGAAAAACGCCAGCACCGCAGCCGTCGCGGCGAGGGGGATGCGCGATCGTTTCATGGGCGGAGGGTGGCTTGGGCGGATCCGTTGGCGTGGCGTCGGCGCAGCAGCATCGGCACCAGCACGGCGATGGTGAGGGTTGCCGAAAGTGCCGAGGCTGCGGGCAGATTGCGGTCGGCGAAATTGCGTTGGGCGATTTTGTTGCCGATCATCTGGCCGTCGGTTCCCCCGACGAGGTCGGGGATCACATAGGAGCCGAGCATGGGAACGAACACGATGGCGACGGCGGTGGTGATGCCCTTGCGGATGCCGGGGAGGAAGACCGAAACGAAGGCGCGGAAGGCCGAGGCGCCGAGGTCGCGTGCGGCATCGATCAGGTGGAAATCGAATTTCCCCGCTGCGGCGCAGAGGGGCAGGATTGCGAAGGGCAGGAACGAGTAGACGCTCACCAGCACCACTGCGCCGCTGTTGAAGAGCAGGGATCCGTTGGGTGCGAGCAGGCCAACCCCGCGGAGCAGGGAGGCGAGCGGGCCCTCCGAGTGGAGGATTTGGTTCCAGTCTAATACGCGGATCAGGAAATTCGTCCAGAATGCGACGATTAACAGCAGGAGCAGCAG
>CAZMUK010000004.1:0-48902 GCA_964569415.1 uncultured Luteolibacter sp.
GTTTCCAGGTCGCGGATTTCCCCGATCATCACGATGTTCGGGTCGGCCCGCAGGATCGAGCGCAGGGCGTTGGCGAAGGTGAGGCCGATCTCGGATTTCACGGCGATTTGCATCACGCCGGTGAGTTTGTTTTCCACTGGATCCTCCACCGTGACGATGCGGCGTTCCGGGTGATTCACCTCGCTGAGAAACGAGTAGAGGCTGGTGGATTTGCCCGATCCGGTGGGACCGGTGATCAGGATGATGCCGTTGGGCAGGTGGAGCAGTGATTCGATGCGGCGCCGGACGAAGGGTTCCAGTTCGAGTTTCCCGATGTTGAACCGTTCCTGGTTGAGCAGTCGCAGCGAGACGCTTTCCCCCTCGACTGTCGGGACTGTCGCGACGCGGACATCGATCGTACGGCCTTCGAACTGCAGGTTGATGCGTCCGTCCTGGGGCACGCGCCGTTCCGCGATATCGAGTCGCGCCATGATCTTGAGGCGCGCGATCACCGAGCTTTGGAGTGCCTTGATGTTTTCCGGCACCGTCACCTCCACCAGTCTGCCGTCGATGCGGTAGCGGATGCGGAGGTTGGTGCTGAGCGGTTCCACATGGATGTCCGTGGCCCGCTGGTCGAGTGCCTCGCGGATGATCTGGTTGACGAATTTCACGACACTCGCCTCCTCGTCGTCGGCTTGGTCGATTACATTTGCCTCGTCCTCGGAGGACTCCAGATGGTCGTAATCCAGATCGCGTCCCTCGAGGATTTGTTCAAAGGTATCGGCGCCGACCCCGTAGAGTTTGCGGAGAGCCTCGTGGAGTCGTTTGCGCGAGACCATGCACCAGTCCACCGGCAGGGCCAATTCGCGCACCGCGGCTTGGCGGGAGATCAGGTTGAGCGGATCGAAGGTTGCGAGTTTGAGCCGCTGGTGGCCTTCCTCGCCGGTCACGGCGACGGGCAGCAGGCGGTAGCGCAGGGCCACGCGCGGGCCGCAGGCTTGACGGAGGGGCAGCGGGGTTTCCGGGGCGGGGATGGAATCGAGCCATTCCATGCCGAGTTCCGCGGCCAGTTCGCGAAGGTAGCGTTCCTCGTCGACGCAGCCTGCGTCGAGAAGGTCTTCGATGGGCGACCGTTGTTTGCTGGTCGCGGAGGCCAGTACCTCTTGGAGCGATTCCAAGTCCTTGCAGCCCGAGCGGCGGGCGGGTTCGAGCAGCGGTTGGATCATCGGGGAGGTGGTTTGGGGAAGTTCGGGTCACCATCGGGAAAGCCGCCGGGGGTCGGGATTGTCTGTATGTGAGCCGGATTTCCGTGGATTTCCCCTTCGGGGTTCATCCCGCGAAGGCGTGGGCCGGCACTCCGTGGGTTGGCAGGCCGCAGATCACCCAGAGGCGGCCGGCGTGTTCCTCCTTGGCGGTCTTGTGGACGCCGGTGGTGACAAAAAGGTCGGCAAGGCCGGGTCCGCCGAAGGCGCAGGCGGTGGTTTCGAGGCAGGGGATCATGATGCGGTGGAGTTCGTCGCCGGAGGCCGGGTCGAAGCACGAGACGCATCCGCCGTGGCAGAAGGCGATCCAGAGGTTGCCATCGGCGTCGATGGTCATGCCGTCCGGGGAAGCGTCGATGTGGCCGGTTGGAAAGGCGGTTCGCGGGTTGAGCAGATTTCCATTGTCGTAATCGAATGCCAGCACCTCGCGGCGGGGCGTATCGATGTAGAAAACCGTGGAGGCATCGGCGGACCAGACGATGCCGTTCGATGTGGTGACCGGGGCAAAGACCTTGTGCACACGGAGATCGGGGTCGAGCCGGTAGAGGGCTGCTTGGCCTTGCTTGCGTTCGAGGCTCATGGTTCCGGCGAAGAACCTGCCGTCGGGAGAGCATTTCCCGTCGTTGAAGCGGTTGCCGGGCAGGTCCGCCTCCGGGTCGGCGACGGGGGTGAGTTCGCCTGAGGTTTCATCGAGGAACAGGAATCCGTCGTCGCCCGCGACGAGCAGTCCGCCTTGTTGTCGCGGCACCACGGTGCCGACGCGGCGACCGATGTTCCACGAGCGGGTGGCTCCGTCCGCGGGGTGGAAGCGGTGGACCAGTCCGCCTTCGATATCGACGAAGTACAGGTGGTCGTTCCACCAGATCGGGCCTTCGCCCCATTGGCAGTGGATGGGCGAGACGGGTTCGGTCCTGACCATGGATGGAGCCTAGCCGGGTGGCCGGGGTGGGCCAGCGCAAAGCGTTGGGGGCTTTCCTTGTGCGGGATTCCGCGGCAGGATCGGCCCGTGGAAGGTTCCCCCCAAGGGTTGTCCGCTCCGGTCGCGCCGAGGTGGCGTCGGATCGCGGGGCGGGTACTTGACTTGTTGTTTCCCTGCGAGTGTGCCTTGTGCCGGGAGCCCTTGGCGGAGGGTGCGGTGTTGTGCGCGTCCTGTGAGGATCGTTTGCCTTGGTTGGAAGAGCCGTTCTGCGAAGTGTGCGGCGAGGCCTACCACGGGCGGATCGACTCCGGATTTTCGTGTCCGAACTGTTCGGGGGTTCGGTTTTCCTTCGAGTTTGTGCGACCTTCCTTGGTGCGGGACGACCGGGTATTGTCGATGGTCCGAAGGCTCAAGTACGGGCGGGAGCTTCATCTTGCGGCGGGATTGGGGCGTTTGGCGGGCGGAGCCTTCCGGGACCCGCGATTGGCCGATGCCTTGGAGGGGCGCTGGCCCTTGGTGCCGGTTCCCTTGCATCGGGCGCGGTTCCGGAGGCGGCATTTCAATCAGTCCGAGGAAATCGCGAGAGGGCTTTCGGTGGTGACCGGCCTTCCCATGGTGCCGGCCATGGAGAGGATCCGGGATACCGGCACCCAGACCTTGTTGGGCAGGCGCAAGCGCATGGAAAATCTGCGTGGTGCGTTTCGGGTTCGCGACGAACTTCGCGACATGGCGGCAGGGGCGGGTGGAGTGGTGTTGGTGGACGATGTCCTCACCACCGGATCCACTCTGCATGAGTGCGCCAAGGAGTTGCGCAAGGCCGGGTTTCGCCGGGTGGTGGGCGTGACCGTTATGCGCGGGTGATCCGCGGCCGTGGCAGCATCATGCAGGCTGCGGCAGATGCCAGCACCATGAGCATCGGCAGCAGTCCAGAGCGGAGGCTGTCGCCGAGCAACCAGGAGTCGGTCATGGTTCCGGGGGGTCTGCGCATCAGGAGTGAGGCGCCTTTGAGCGCGAACACCCAACCGGCGTGGATTCCGATCGGCAGCCAGAGCGTTCCGCTGCGGATCCGCAACCATCCCAGCAGCAATCCCGCGGCGAAGAGCGTGCCGAAGTCGGCGATGAGAAAGCGCGGATCCGTGTACTGCGAGAGCATCGACCCCAGCATATGGAAACCGGACAGTGCATCGACGGCGCGGGCGGACCCCGGAGGATCGAGGAAATGGAGGAAGGAGAACATAGCCGCCGTGCCGGTGCAGGCCACGGCCGGGGACGCGAGACGCAGCCAGAGGCCGAGGAGGATGCCGCGGAAGATCCACTCTTCGATCACCGACACCGCGGCAGCCGGGAGCAGCGCCTTGGTGAGCCACGCGCTCCAGGGGGCGGGGATCTCGCGAGGTTGCATCGCCCCCAACTTGAGCGCCGCGAATCCGAGCAGACCCATGGCCGCGCCTCCGATCACGAATCCGGCGAGAATCTGCTGCGAATGGTGTCGGTCCCATGACCCGTGCGTGCCGCGGCCCGGCGAGTGCCCGTCTGCGGTGCGAAGCCGCCGGGTGAGCCAGGGCAACAACGCGAGTGCCGAGACCAGCAGGGAGCGGTTGAAGTAGCGGTCCATTTCCGCGCGGGCGCAGGACGCGGCCACCGATTCCACCGCCGCAGGCCACTCGCTCGACCCAGCTTGGGACGCGAACCATTTCCCCGCATCGTGGAGCCAAGGGGCGACGAGGGCCGCGGCGAGCAGCGATCCCAGCACCCACAAGACCGCCGCGCCCGCCCCCGAGCGCAAGAATCGTAGAAGCGGGACTTGATCGCTCATCGGGGGACGGGATGTCTTGAAACCTTGTAAATCAAGGCTGCACGGCGATGTTTCAGGTCCATTCCCCCTTCAAATCAAGGAAATTTCCGTTTGCCCCCCCACGCGATCGTGTTAGATTGATTGCGTGAGATGGAGGGGATCATCCACACCAACCGTAGTCCATGCTTTGGTCTGCGGCGTGCTCGCATGCGGAAGTCTTTCCGCATGGACGGCGAAGGACACGCAAGTTCCTCCCGACTGGGGGTTTTCCGTAAACAATCATGACCGCAATGATGTGGTCTCTTTCTGGTACGAGATTTACCTTTCATCGGAAGGATACGACAGGAAGATCGGTTGGACCGGATCCTACAACGCGCCCGAATCTTCCGGCACCGTTTCCGAAATGTTCCGCCGCGATATCGAGCGGCGGATCAATTTCTTCCGCGCGCTTTGCGGGGTGCCCTCGGACATCGAAGTCAACCGGTCGGGCGTTGATCCTGATACCGGCGATCCTTTCGGATTGGTTCTTGTCGATGAGGGTGATCCCCTGGATCCGGCTGATGGCGATCCCTTCCAGCCCGATCCCGCGACCACCAAGCAGCAGGCCGCGCAGGCGGCGGCCTTGATGATCGCGCTCAACTATGATCGGGCGACCGGTTCGAATCCAGCGAACGACCATGATCCCGATCCGGGACCGGGGTATGTTGCAACAGACCCTGCAACCTCCGCGATCCGGTTTTTCTCGCCTGAGTCATGGAATGCCAACAGCAGGAGCAGTCTGGCTTTCGGGGTATTCGGGCCCGGGGCGATGACCGAGTATATTTTGGAGGAGCTTCCCGGTTCGGTGAGCGCGTGGAACGATCTCGTCGGTCACCGCCGGTGGATCCTGAACCCGGAGGCCTCCAATTTCGGCACGGGCGACACACCGGGAAGGCTCGGGCCTTTGATGCCGGACGGCACAAGGCCTGAGTTGAGGTTCCCTTCCAATGTGCTCTATGTGATCCAGTCGGAGGTGGAGAAGTATCCCGATCCGGCGCAGGGCTTCGTCGCCTATCCGGCGGCCGGGTTTTTCCCTGCTCCGATCAATTCCAAGTACTGGTCGCTCAGCATGCAGGGTGCGGATTTCAGTGCCGCCTCGGTCACCATGAAGACCGCCGCGGGTGCGGTAGTGCCCGTCACACTCGTGAAGCGCGACGATCCCACCGACCCGCTCGATACCATTTACGGAGATCCTGCGATCATCTGGGTGGTGCCGTCCTTTGTCGCCTCCAAGAAGGTGTATGCCGACACAAAATTCACAGTGACGATCTCCGGGATTGCGGACCCGTTTCCGGAGGACGGTGTCACGGTGCCTTCGTCTCACAGCTACTCCGTGACCCTGATCAATCCGGAGCGGATTCTCGACAACCAGTCCTTGTCCCGTTTGCCGAAGAGCACGGCCTCGCAGACCACGGTCCGCGCGGCAAAATCAGTGAAGCTCTCGTTCAAGCGGCCAGCCCGTGCCGAGGCGGTGTCGATCGCCGCCTACCAGCGGCGTGTCGCCGACTGGGTGGAGGGAGCGGAGACGACCGCCAAGCCGCGGGTCATCGACCAAACCGATCCCGCTTATCCTCTGGTGGTTTTGATGTCGGAGAAGCCCAAGCAATTCGGCGCGCTCATCGGCAAGCGTGCCTTCAACCTTACCTTCCCGCGCGATTTCGATTTTGCGAAGCAAGGTCCGCCCGAGCAGTCCTTCATTGTCAATCGCCCCTTCGTTCCCGGAAAAAAGGCCAAGGTTTCCTTTGTCTACAAGCGAGGCCTGATGAGCAAGGCGAGTCGTCTACTGGTTGAGGTATCCAGCGACGGGGGAGTGGTGTGGAAAACGATCGGAACCATCAACGGGGTGTCCGACACCAATGCCGATGTGAAGATCTCAAGGGCGAGCCTCACGGTCGCGTCCTCCGGTCTGCCTCATTTGTTGAGGTTCCGTTATGTGGTTGCCAACCCGGGGGCGGGCATCTTCACCCACGAAGCCGGGCCCTCGTGGCCGACCGGCATCTTCCTCGACGAGATCGAGTTGATGAATTGCGATTCGCTCGACTTGAGGAAGCTCAACGCCCTGCCTTCCTCGGCCACCGCCTTCACCTTCAGCTCCAAGACTGCCGGGGCCAAGCTCGCGCCGGGTCAGCGCTGGGCTTTGGCGATGCGGACGAAACTCGGCGGGCATTGGTTTCCGGATGGCCCGCTCAAGCAGCTGAGCGTGGTCGAGTGACCCGCGATTTTCGGGTTCCGGTTGGAGCCGGGTTCGTGTAGGGTCGCGCCTGTGAAGCTGATCCGTTTCGGCGAGGAAGGTAGGGAGGAGCCCGGAGTGCTGTTGCCCGACGGGCGGAGGATCGACGCCGGTGGTGAGTTCCGGGATTACGACGAGGGGTTTTTCGCCTCCGGCGGTCTGGAGGCCTTGGCCGAGTGGGTTGCCGATGGTTGCCCCGGGGGCGGCGAGGTCGATCCACTGGCAAGGTTGGGTCCGCCGGTGGACCGTCCCTCCAAGATCGTGTGTGTCGGGAAAAACTACCTCGAGCACGCCAAGGAGCTCGGGGAGGGTTTTCCCTCCGAGCCGGTCCTGTTCCTCAAGGCCAGCACCTCATGGAGCGGTCCCAACGACGAGGTGCGGATCCCGCCCGGAGCCGTCAAGCTCGACTATGAGGTCGAGCTCGCGCTGGTGATCGGCCGGACCGCCTGCGGGGTGGACGAGCGGGAGGCCCTCGACTGTGTGGCGGGTTACGGGGTGTTCTGCGACTATTCCGAGCGGGCGTTTCAAAAGGAGATGGGCGGGCAGTGGACCAAGGGGAAAAGTTGCGACACCTTCGGTCCGATGGGGCCCTGGTTGGTGACGGCTGACGAGGTGGCCGATCCGCAGAAGCTCCGCCTCTGGTGCAGGGTCAACGGCGAAGTGAGGCAGAACGGGTGGACCGGCGACATGTTGTTTTCGGTCAGGCAGATTGTCAGTTACATCAGCCGTTTCATGACCCTTTTGCCGGGGGATGTGGTGGCCACCGGAACTCCCTCCGGGGTGGCGATGGGCATGACGCCGCCGCGTTATCTTCAGGCAGGGGACCTCGTCGAGTGCGGGATCGAGGGCTTGGGCGGAATGTTGCAACGGGTGGTGGCCCCGCGAGGTTCATGAGTTCCCGTCTGCGCAGGCGCCTGCTGGCGGCGCAGCCTTGGCCGCGTCCGCCGGGGGATCCGCGCCATACCGCCTGCGGATTTTGCGATGTGCTGCATGAGCTGCGTCCGGTCGCGGAAGGCGAGGCCGCCCGGTGCGCGAGGTGCGGTGGCATGCTCTATCAGAACCGGCCCGCCTCGCTGGCGCGTGCCTCCGCCTTCTCGCTTGCGGCGTTGGTGCTGATGGTTCCGGTGCATGTGTTTCCCTTCCTCACGATGGAGGTCGCTTCGTTGATGCAGCGTCTCACCCTTGCCGGCTCCGCCTCGGCACTGATGCGGGAGGGAGCTCCGGTGTTGGGGGTGGCCGTGGTGTTGTTCACGATGGTGGCCCCGCTGATGCTGGCGGGGGGCATGGTATATGTGTGCCTGCCGCTGATGTTCGGCAGGGCGGCGCCGGGAGCGGAGCGGGTGGTGTGGTGGATGTACCTCAGTGAACCCTGGAACATGGTCGAGGTGTTCCTGCTCGGGGTGGTGGTGAGCTTGCTCAAGATCGCGAAGATCTCCGAGGTATCCTTCGGGATGGGTTTCTGGGCTTTCGCGGGTGTGATGGTCTTCACTGCCGCTGCAGCGGCGGGGATCGACCGGGAGGAATTGTGGGATCGCCTGGAGGTGGCGCGCTCATGAGGGACGGACTTGCGAAAGCCGCCGATCGCGGTCTGGCGTGTTGCCATGTCTGCCGGAGGGTGGCGCCGGTCGGCGGGGTCGCCTGTCCGCGTTGCGGTACCCGGCTGCATTTGCGCAAGGAGGGCAGTGTGCAACGCACCCTCGCGCTGCTGGCGGCGGCCATGGCCCTCTATGTACCCTCGCACCTCCTGCCGGTGATGACCGTGACCGAGTTGGGGGTGGTCAAGCACAGCACGATCATCGCCGGGATGGCGGAGTTCTGGGAGGACGGCGACATCCCGATCGCGCTGATCATTTTCACCGCATCGATCCTGATTCCGCTGCTCAAGGTGGGGGCCTTGCTCTGGCTGTGTGCGGCTGCCTCGGGGAGGGTGGCCTGTTCACCGGAGAGTTTGGTGAGGCTTCACTGGGTGACTGAGTTGCTCGGGCGGTGGTCGATGGTTGACATTTTCGTGGTGGGCATTCTGGTGTCCCTTGTGCAGTTGGGGAATGTCATGACCATCATGCCCGGGCCCGGGGCGCTGGCCTTCGCCGGGGTGGTTTTGCTGTCGATGATTGCCGCGATGGGGTTTGATCCGCGCCTGCTCTGGGACCGGTTGGATAACGCAGGGGCGGGGGACGCGCCGGAAAGGAGGGGAGCCTGACCATGGAAGGTTCTTTGCAGCCCGTGGTTCCGGAGCCCGGGGTGGTGCCCGCGCGCAAGTGGAGCATCGTCTGGGTGGTGCCGGTAGTGGCGCTCTTGCTCGGGGCTTGGTTGCTGTACCGGAATTTTGCGACGCTGGGTCCGGTGGCGAGCATCCGCTTCGAGACTGCCGAGGAAGTGTACGCCGGAAGGACCGAGGTGCGCTGCCGTTCGGTCAAGGTCGGGGTTGTCCGTGATGTGAAACTGGCGGCGGATCTTGAATCGGTGGTGGTCGAGGCCGAGTTCGACAAGGATGCCGAGGAATTGTTGCGACAGGGCACGCGGTTCTGGGTGGTCAAGCCGCGGGTGTCGGGCGCGGAGGTTTCCGGACTGAACACCTTGATCCAGGGAGCCTACATCGAGATGGATCCCGGTCCTTCGGGTGGTTCGCCGGTGGTGGAGTTCACCGGTTTGGAGACACCGCCGGCCACCGGCTTGAGTGTGCCCGGGAGGAGGATCGTGCTGACGGCTGAGGAGGCCGGCTTGCTTGCCCCGGGTTCCCCGGTCTATCACCGCGGCCTCGAGGTCGGGCGGGTGGAATCGCGCGACTTGTCGAAAGACGGCAAGGGCATCGACTACGCGGTGTTTATCCGTGGAAAGTATGCGTCGTTGGTGAGGGCCAACTCGAGGTTCTGGTCGACGAGCGGAATTGATATCAGTGCGGGTGCCGACGGCTTCAAGGTCCGCACGCCTTCGTTCCAGGCGATGTTGTCGGGAGGTGTTTCCTTCGCGGTCCCCGAAGGGATGGAGCCCGGCGGGCAGGCGGGGGATGGAGCGGCGTTTCCGTTGTATCGCGACGAGGACTCGGCGATGGGGGCCGGGTTCCGTCCCACGCTGCGGGCCCTGCTGCCGTTTGACCAGACTGTCCGCGGTTTGGGCAGGCGGGCTCCGGTGGAGTTCCGCGGGATCGTGGTGGGGAGGGTGCTTGATGTTTCGTTCAACCTGATGCCCGCAGGGAAGGACTCGCGGATCCCGGTCTTGATCGAGATGGATCCATCGCTGATGCGTTCGGGCGGCGTCGAGGGAGAAGGGGATGGTGTTGCGTTCCTCGAGCGCGAGGTGTCCAAAGGACTGCGCGGTTCTCTCAAGGTTGGAAGCCTGCTCACCGGATCGCTGTATGTGGATCTCGATTATCATCCGGAGGCCCCGTCCGCGGAGTTGGGCAGGTCGGAAGAGTGGGTGGTTCTTCCCACCGTGCCGGCGGGTCTTGCGCAGTTGGAGGCGAAGCTCACCGCGGTGCTCGACAAGCTGCAGGCCCTTCCCTTGGGCAAGACTGTCGAGGGGATCGGCGCGGCTGCAGACGAGGCCAAGGTGACGGTCGCTGAGGCGCGTTTGGCGCTCGATGAAATCCGGACCGCGGCCGCCAAGGCGCGGGAGGTGCTTGAAGATCCCGCATTCCGTGCCCTGCCCGGGGACTTGCGCAAGGCTGTGGCCTCGCTGGAGGCTGCGGTGGCAAGCCTCGGTCCGGAGAGCGCGGTGCAGGGCGATTTGCTGCGCTCGCTCGATGAGTTGCGAGCATCGCTGCGTTCCATCAAGTCGCTTGCCACTTCCATCGACGAGCGTCCCAATTCGCTTTTGTTCGGACGGGAGTCATCGGGCAACCCCAAACCAAAGGCCGCACGCTGAGTCCGCATCAAGTTCCCCATGAAATTCCGGTTCCTCCTTTGGTTCATCGTTCTTTTCTCCGCTGCCTGCGGGACGGGAGGTCGCTCGTATTATCTGCTTACCGCCGACGGACCCGCTCCTTCCGGAGGGGGCCGGGGCATCGGAATCGGGCCGGTGGTGCTGGCCGAGTATGTGGACCGTCCGAATCTCGTCATGGCCGAGGACGGCAACCGTCTCGGGATCGCCGAGGATCATCGCTGGGCGGGGGATCTGTCCTCCTCGATTTCCCGCGTGACCGCTGCCAACCTGGGTCGGCGTCTCGGGACCGGAAATGTCCGCCAATACCCGTGGCGAGGTGACGAGGGGTTGGATGTGCAGGTGGTCGTCGAGATCCGGCAGTTTCACGGCACGGCGGACGGCAATGCGGTGATCGAGGCCGGTTGGCGTGCCTACGCGCTGCCCGGCAGGGGGTTGCGCGCCTCGCGCACCTTTGTGGACAGCGAACCCTTGGCCGGCGACGGGTACGGGGAGTTGGCGGCGGCGCAATCGCGCTTGTTGTCACGCTTGGCCGATGACATCGCCGCCGGGCTGCGCATGCGGCGTTGAGAACGGCGGAGGATCAACCGGCGATCACGAACTTCGGGTCGTAAAACGAGAGCGCGCGCAAGGTGCCTTGCGCATCCTGATAGAGGACGATCACATAGTTCCCGGGATGGTCGGGGGAAACGGTATGCAGCATGCGCTCCCGGTCCCGTACCAGTACCTCATTGCGGCGTCCCCCGATGTTGAGTGACGAAGTCGTGAGCCTGCGGACCCGCACAAACTCCGGTTTCCTCGATCCCGGGCTTCCGGCGTTCACCACCACATCCTCGAGATCGCACACGGACACGAAGGTGAGATGGTAGCCCTTCTCCGGCGACTTCTGCCGCAGTCGGAGGATCCGGGTTTTCCACGCGGGTTTCTCCGGTTCGTCTTGCTTTGCCTCCTGTTTCTCCGCGAAGCCGATGAGAGTAACCGTTTCCCCTGCATCGAGGGCGATCCCGGTGTTCCCGCTCTCGACGCCCTTGCGTTCAAACGAGATGGTATGCGGGCCCTGCCGCAGGCCCATGCCACCGGTCATCTGACCGAGTTCATAACCTTTGGGAAAAATATCCTCGCCGTTGATGCGGATCCTGGAGGTTCCCTCGCCCGGTGCGACCGCATTGACCATCCTCACGAACCCTATGCGGGGCGGTTGTGCGGTTGCGGTGATGGTCGCGGCGAGGAGGAGGACCGCCAGTTCAGAAATCGGTTTCATGGATGCGGTGGATTTTCAGTTTCGCGGGATCGATCGAACCATCGGGTTTGCGCTCTCCGGGGTCGGCAAAGATCGTGTGGCAGCGTCGCACTTCGGCGAGCACGGTGGGATTGGCGGAGCCTGCGGATGCCTTCACGGCCTGGCCGACGATCCATACGCGGAAGTTGCGCGAGCGGACGGTGGAGGTTTCGTGGATCCGCGCGAAGAGTTCTTCCTTGGCGGAGTCCGACATCTGCAACAGCGGATCCGTGCTCGAGCCGAAGACCGGATTTCCGGATGCGTTTCGTGCCTCTGCCGCTGCGGCCGGAGAGCTCAGGGGAGCGGTGTCGCGCAGGCGGATCACCCCATCGGCCACGGCATCCGCCGCCGCCGCAATCTCGGCGGCCGTCATGCTCGCCGGAACGGTGGGTGGCGCCATCAGCGTGGTGGTGTTGTGGGATTCCGAGGTTCTCCTGCAGAGACCCGGATCCATGGTCAGCGCACCGTACGCGAGGGCGCGGATTGTCGCCCGGTCGGCGGTGTTGAGGTTGACGAGGCCCTCCACATTCTGCAGCGGGCCGCGTTGCAGGACCGGATCCGGGGAGCGGGAAATCCCCGCATGGAACAGATCCAACAGCCGCCATGCCTCTTGTCCGGGCGAGGAGGCGATGTCGAATCGCGGATGCTCCGGGCGGCCGATGCGCAGGGTGTTGCCGCCGCCATGGCAGGGACTTGATGCCGAGAAGCCGGTGACATCGCCCCAAGGTCCGTTTGCAGAGATCGGTGGTGCGACATTCCACATCAAGGGATCATACACGCGGCCGAGTTCGGTGGCACTGTGAAAGCGGCCGATGTTTGAAAGCCGGGTGGGTGCCTCATGGGCCGTCGGATTGCGGAGCGGCGAGGTGGCGGACGGGAAGAAGCGCGGGTCGTCGGGGTTGTAGTTGGTGCTTGTTGTGTAGAAGAGGTTGGAATCGTAGGTCGAGTTGTGACCTCCGTCGGGCCACTCCGAGGGCATCACCCGGCCGTGGGTTTTCGGTTTTGTCGATCCATCGTCGCGATAGATCGTGCCGAAGCGGACATTGCGGCGGTTGGGGCTGTAGTTTTCCGGGTAGGAGTTCGCGTCCTGGGGAGAGTTGTTGTAGAAGGACATCCTCGGATCGCCCATGTTGTTGAGAAAGCCCGAGCCGCGGTTGTGCGAGTGGGAGGGAACGGTGGCACGGACGGACTGTCTGCTGCCCCCGGACGGGTAGTGGATGGTGCTGTCGTTGCGATGGATCGCTCCCCGCGACTGGTCCGCGAGGCGGCCGTTCCATTTCATCCGGTATCCGGAGCCCCGTGCTCCGAAGGTCTCTCCGGTGAGGGTCAACGGACTCGGGATGAAGAAACTCGCCGGCCCTGCGTCGATCCGGTAGGTGACTGTGCCGCAGAGGTGGATGCGGTACTCGTTGGGTTTCAGCAAAACCGGAAATTCGGGAAACCAACGATACCCATCTTCGAGAGTAAGGACGGGTGTCGCCGGGGAGAGGTCGCTGAGGCTGACGGAAGGATTGGCTCCCAGAGGGAAGCTGTATGCGTTCTCGTAGCTTACCCTGACGGTACCGGAGACCGTTTGATCGGTGTGATTCCAGAGTTCGACATAGGTGCTTGCCGAGAGCACGAGATATTTCCTTCCTCCGGCCGTCGGGGCGTCTTCCCAGCGGAAGCGCATCAGGAACTCGCTCACGAGTGGATAGGCGTCGATACCCCGGAATCCGGTGCCGGCGAGCGGTTCGCCGTTGCCGTCCGCATAGTCGAGCGTGTTGGCGGCGAGGGTCTTGAGATAGTCGTCCGGGAATCCGCCCTTGCGCGCGGAGAAGAGCGGAAGCGCCCTGTCGATGAAGTCGGACATCTCGGTCACTGCCGCGTTGCCGCCCGTGGCGAGGAGTTGGTTGAGATTCTTCTTCGGTGTTCCGGCGACCGATGGGTGGATGCCGCTGGCGAAGGGCACGAGAGCCTGTTCGCGGTAGGTACGGATGCCCGGGTAGAGGGATTCCTCCACGGCGCGCGCCGCAGGGTTTTCCAATTGGCCCGGAAGGCCGTCGAATTGGGGGATTGGGCTGCCACTCAGGCGAGAATCCAGGCGGGCGAGGGGAGGCGCGAAACCGGCGGCCGCCAGCGGGCTTCCGGGACTGAGCAGCAGGTTGCGGCGTTCCAGCAGGGTTTTGCCGAGGGTCCCTTGATTGAATTCGGATGCCAGCGGATCGATGGAAAAGAGGGCGATCTGGTCGGCCGCGGGTTGAGTGGCAGATGCGGCGAGCGGATTCAATCCGGGTGCGGGGAAGGGCCAAGGAGCGCGGGTATGGGTGCCGCCAGCCCCCTTGTTGTTGCCGGCGAGGGTGGGGTCGATCCGCGCCTGCAGGTCTTCCACCCAGAATGCGTAGCGTCCCACCACATCGCCGCGGTCATTCCGCACATCGGTCCATGCGGTGCGCACCTTGTCGAGATAGGGCAGGGTGGGGAAAACCGCGTGACGGGATGGATCCGCGCCGAGGAGTGGTTCGACGGCGGGTTTGGCGAGTGCGGCATCCGCGGGTTTGGCGAGGGAACTGAAGAGGGGTTGATAGCTGTACGAGTAGCCGCTGCCTGCCGCCTTGCCGCGGGTGGCGAAAAGGTGCGCCGCCCGTTGTTTGTCCGGTCGGGATGTGTCCACCGGGGAAGCCGCCTGCGAGCGGATCACCAGAAAATCATCGTTGGAAGTCTCGCGGGTGAGGATGGCGCCGACCTCCTCAAGGCCCGCGAGTGCGGCGAGCGAGGCGCGTTCGCGGTCGGCTTGGGAGCGCGAACTCGCCCGCTCCAGACCTGAAATCGCGAGGACGCCGATGGCGAGGATCAGCAAGGCCGCGGTGATCACCAGCACGGCGGGCAGTGTGAACCCCGGGGTTCCCGGGAGGGCTCGGTCGCGCTTAATCGTCCGCATGGTTTCCGTAGGGCAGCATGGCCTCGAAGACTTCGAGGTTCCGGTTTCTTCCCGCGTCCCCGGGAGCGCCGATGAGTCTTCCCGCGGATGTGTTTCCGTCCCAATCGGCAGTCACGCGCAGCTTGATGGCGGCGTTGCGGCGTGCGACCACCAACCGCAACCGGATCATGTCGGGTGGAACAGAGGGGTTGGCGCTCCAGAGGATCCAACCACCCGATGCATCGCGTTGTTGCGGCGAAATTTCGAAGGCAACGACATCAAAAGCGAGTGGTTCGTCCACATCGGGGCTCTCGCGGAACAGCTCCGCGGCGTTTCCGGTGCGGAGCGCCTCGAAGGTCTCCGCGCTTTCACGAAAGCCCCTCATCAGGCAGCGGACCGATTTCCCTCCGAGGGTGAGGTCCTTGATATAAAAATGAACCGCGCAAAGGTCGCCGATCCTGCCTTCGTCCGACTGGGCATCGGCGGGTTGGAGGGAGAGGAGTCCGATGCGGTCCTTGCGCCATCCGGTGGAGCCGGCCTCGATGGGAGCCTCGGCATGGAAAACCGCCGAAGAGAGGTCGGAGCGCAGCTGGGTGATGGCGATTCTCCCCTCCCGCCCGACGGCGGCATCCCCGCCCACCTTCTCAAAACCTTCTCCGGTGATGCCGAGAAGAGATGCGGCGGTCAGCAGGACGATCGAACCCACCGCAATCGAGGTGACCAGTTCGATCAGGGAAAAGCCGCAGGTGGTTTTTCCGAATCCGCGTCGCATCAGGGCAATTTGGAATGGAAGTCCGTCTTCGATCTGCGGGCTGCGGGGGCCTTGGCGGGTTGCTCCACCGAGATGCGCAGGCGCTGCATCGGGGTCGGTTCCGGGGAGGCGGACTCCGCCTTTGCCGAGAGCGAGGCAAGGTAGCGCACCGGGATGCCGTCGACTTCGGAAAGGCCCCGCTCGTATTGCGTTCGGGTCACCTTTCCCGCCAGCGATCCGTCGCTTGTGAAGGCCAGCGCCCACACATCCCCATCCTCGGGAAAGGGTGTGCCGCTGCGGGTGTGGGGAAAGAACGCCGAGCGCCCCTCGCGTGCCGCACGCAGTTCCTCGAGGCAGAGCGGCACCAGCCACACGCCGCGAGCGTGTGTTTCCGAGGACGATCCCGAGCGCTCTGCCTGGGATACCGCGCTCATGGCCAGCGGAACGGCCACCGCGAGCACGGCAATCGCGATGACGGATTCCACGAGGGAGCTGCCGTGCTGGTGGTTGCGGAAATTGGCGCAGGTCCGTGCCTTCATTGCATGCGGTAGGGGCGGGCGATGGAGCGGCCGACCCGCAGGATGGTTTCCGGAACCCCTTCGTTCTCCGGTTGGCGCTTTGCGACCGGGTCTCCGTCGCGGTAGACCCCTTCCGCGATACGGATCACCACCGGATCGGCACCTTGCGGGAACTTGAGAACTCCGCGCGGATGAAACACCAGGGCGTGCACCAGTACCGAAGTGCCGCGATCCGAGATCGTGAGTTCTTCACCGTCGATCGGGTTGGTCAGGGATCCGACTTCTCCATCGAGCAGTACGATTCCCTTTTCCAAGGGAGACCAGCGCTTCACCAGGGTTGCGTTGATCGGCATCGAGGGATCGGCGGGCCACTCCCCCTCGACCTTGAACAATCCGATTCGGCAAGCAGCATCTGCGGCGGGCAGGTCCCCGGGTTCCGCGAGTGCGAGTACCGCATGACAGCGCGAGTTGATGGCGAGAGTGCGTGCCTGATCGATCCATCCCGTCATCCGGTCCGTTGCAACCCTCCGGGCGTGGGTGCCGCTGTCGCGGAGCATGGCGATGGCTGCCGCAGTCAGAACCGCAATGGCGGCGATTGCCACGAGCATCTCCACCAGGGAGAAGCCAGGGGGCGTTCGGGCGCGTTCCTTTTGTCGCGAAATCACCGGGGGGCGTGAAGTTCGGCACCATAATGCACGGATCGTGCCAATATGCGGTCCGCACATTGCCAATGGACGAAAGAGCCGGTGCTTTCCTCGCCGTATCGGCCACAACTTCGTCAGGAGCGCCATGGGTTGCATGGAACATGCATCCCGATTCCCGTTCCCTGCCGAGACCGACGCAGGAAGCCGGAGGAATCAATCACCGTTTTGTTCCCCATCCTTCCTCGGAGGAGTGGGGAAGGTCGGCACCGGGAGACCGAACGCGTTGGTGACATCCTGGATCAGACCCGCGCCCTCTTCCACGACCCCGATGCCCTTGCCGATCACATCGGCGGGTGTGGTTCCGAGAACTGATTCCGAGAACCTGAGCACCTGTTGGCCGGTCTCGGGCAGTACTTCGAACATCCGTAATCCTGCTGCCTCGATGAGACGGGCCGACAGGTCCTCTTTTGGTTTCCGAATGGTCCCGCCGATACGCAGGGGTGTCCAGAGCATGCCCCGGTCGCCGGGCGAGAACACCCGGCTTTCCGCGCCAGGGATGTTGGCAAGCGTTCCCGGCGCGATGCCGAGCCGGAAGGATCCGTCGAGCGCCTGCCCACGGACGCTCAGGCTGCCTTCGAGGCGGATCAGGTCGTCGCTGGCGAGGGTCAACCCGGTGAGGTCGAGTTCCTCCTCGCGCCAGCGCCAGTCCGTGCGTGCCTCGGTGAGGTGCAGCGTGCGCAGGCGGCGGGTATCGGCATAGGCCGCGAGGGTATCGAGGAACGGCAGGGCGGTGAGGATGCCCTGATGCATGACGACCGATCCGCTTGCGGAGGACGAACCTTCTCCGATGCGTACGGAAAACGGTCCGGAGAGCGATCCTGTGACGCGTTTTGCCCAGGTGGTATCCAGGAAACTTTCGCAGCGGATGTTTTCCGTCGTTCCTTCGAAGGTCGATCTCCCCGCCGTGCCGTCCCATTCCCCCGAGAGCGTGAGGCGGCCTTCGTCGCCCACCGAAGCGGTGGCCTCCGTGAGGAAGAGCAACTTGTCCCGCCAGCGTCCCCGGGCGGAGCCCAAGGTGAATGGAGGAAGATTCCTGAGAGCGAGCGGCACGGTGAGATTGCCGTCGCGAACGGTGAATTCCGCCGCCTTGTCTTTGAGTATATTGATATCAATTCTTGATCCCTCCAGCCGCAGTCTCCCGCGCTTGAGCGCCACTGTGAGCGAGCAGTCTCCGACGACGAGGGAATCCGGCTCCACCCGGGAGGGCAGCCAACCCTTGCGGCGCGGTGCCGGTGGCGTTTGCGGCGCGGGCGGCGCGGGCGGCCGGGTGGCGGTCGCGGTCGCGGTCGCATCCATCTCGAGGACCATCCGGCCGACTGTCGATCCCTTGAGTTCCCAAACACCCCGTGAAATGCCGCCGAGGCCCACTTCGGTGCGGATACCCTCGAGGTCGAGCTCGCGGATCCGCATGTCTCCCCGCGCCCGGTAGCCGTCGGTCCTGACGGAAAGACCGTCCCATTGGAAAGACGAGAAGGCTCCCTCCATCCCGACCGCCTTGCTGACCTCGCGGGACAGGAGTTCGCGGAAGGATTCCCCCTGCAGGTAGGAGCGCAGCATGGAGTGGCCGATCACGACGGCGAGGACCAGCAGCGCGGCCAGTCCGGCCAGTGCCTTCGGGATCCATCCGCGCCGCTTTTGAGCGCGCCGGCTGCGTCTGCTTGCCATGGAAGGGAACCTATCCGTTTTCAGTTTGCGGGCAAGGGTCCTTTGCAATCGGGCCGGGGGCCGCGCGGGAATGGGCCGCCGCGTTTTGCGGACCGCACGCGTCCCGGGATCATTCCTCCGGAAGCGTCAGCAGCTCCTCGTCCTCCTCGCGGTATTGCTCGAGGAGGAAACCGTCGTTGGCGTGCCAGCGCAGCCAGACCGGGTCGCCCCATTTCGGCGGCAGTTCGTCGAGCAGAAAGGTGCGGTGCTGTTGTTCCGCGCAGATCCGGTAATCGCCGCAGCGCACCCAGTAGCGGGTGTGGGAACCGAAGTAGATCACATCCTCCACCGATCCGGGCAGCAGGTTGTCCCATTCGCCCGCCGGAGGCTTTTCCCGGAAGACCATCAGTTTTTCGGGTCGCAGCGAAAGGTGGATGCGGTCCCCGGGGCGCACCGGCTTGTCGTTGTCGATCATCACTGGTCCGAGTCCCGGGATGTCGGCGCGCGAGAAGCGCTCCCCGAGTGGCGCGCTCACGCGGCCTTCCAGGAAATTCGTATCGCCGATGAAGGCAGCCACGAACGAAGTGCGGGGAGTCTCGTAGATTTCGGCAGGGGTGCCGATCTGTTCGATCCTTCCCTTGTTCATCACCGCGATCGTGTCGGAGATCGACATCGCCTCGCCTTGGTCGTGGGTCACATAGACGAAGGTGATGCCCACATCGTCGTGGATGGCGTCGAGTTCCACCAGCAGGCGTTGGCGCAGTTTCAGGTCGAGTGCGGCGAGCGGTTCGTCGAGCAGCAGCACTTGGGGGCGATTGGCGAGTGCGCGGGCGATGCCCACCCGTTGTTTTTGGCCGCCGGAGAGTTCCGAGGGCATTTTCGCGGAGTGGTCGGCCAGGTCGACCAATTCCAGCATGCGGCGCACTTCGGTGTCGGTTTCCTCCTTGGATTTGCGGGAGATGCGCAGGCCGAAGGCGATGTTGTCGCGGACGCTCAGGTGGGGGAACAGCGCGTAGTTTTGGAACACCGTGTTGACCGGGCGGCGTTCCGGGGGCAGGTCGGTGATGTCCCTGCCGTCGAGCAGCACCCGGCCTTGGTCGGGTTTCTCGAAGCCCGCCGCCATGCGCAGCAGGGTGGTTTTGCCGCATCCCGAGGGGCCGAGCAGCGAGAAGGTTTTCCCGTGGCCGATTTCCAGTGTCACATTGTCGACCGCGGTGAAGGAGCCGAAGCGTTTGGTGACATTCTCGAAGCGGAGGGTTCCTTGCACGGGGAGTCGGGGAGCGGGGTCGGGAATCAGACGCCGATGCGGGCGGGTTGGCCGGTTGATTCGATGACCGAGCGCCAGAGGTCGCCGTCCACATCCACCTTGCGGCGGCCGCGGGTGACGAGGCGCATCGGCAGGTGGACATAGCGTTGGTGCCAGCGTGCCACCACCATGCCGGTTTTGCCGGCCATGCCCGCGTGCACCGCGTGGCGGCCGAGGTTGAGGCAGAACACCCGGTCTTCCGGTGCGGCGGGCACGCTGCGGATGATGTAGCTCGGGTCGATGTACTTGATGTTCATCTCGATCTTGCGGCTCCGGAAGTGGCGGATGAGTTCGTCGCGCAGGAACACTCCGATGTCCGCGTGCAGGCGGTTGCCGGAGGCATCGGTGGCGTGGTTTTGATCGGGCACGAGGTCCTGACCGGCTCCTTCCGCAACGATGATCACCGCGTGGCCGGCGGCGGCGAGGCGTTTTTCGACCAGCGCGAAGAGGCCCGAATCCCCGTCGAGTGCGAAAGGCACTTCCGGGATCAGCACCGCGTTGGCGTTGCCGGTGGCGAGGGCGGCGGAGCAGGCGATGAATCCCGAGTCGCGTCCCATCAGTTTCACCAGGCCCACGCCGTTGCGTGCGCCGCGTGCCTCGGTGTGGGCCGAGTTCACGGCATGGAATGCCGCGGCGAAGGCCGTCTGGTAGCCGAAGCTGCGGTCCATGAACATGATGTCGTTGTCGATCGTCTTGGGGACGCCCACCACGGCGATGTGGCTGCCGCGGGCGCGGATTTCCTCGTGGATCGCCTGGGCGCCGCGTTGCGAACCGTCGCCGCCGATCACGCAGAGGATGTCCACGCCGAGCGCCTCGAGGCGATTGACCATCACCTTCACCTCTCGTTTGCCGCGGGAGGTCCCGAGGATCGAGCCGCCGAAGGTCGCGATGTTGGCCACCGCCTCCGGGGTCAGTTCCACCGGTTTGTGTCCGAAGGCGGGGTCGAGTCCCTCGTATCCGTACTGGATGCCGAGGATGCGGCGCACCCCGTAGTTGTGGTGGGCCTGCATCACGATGGCGCGGATCACATCATTGATGCCCGGGCAGAGTCCGCCGCAGGTCACGATGGCGATGCAGGTTTTGGCGGGGTCGAAGAAGATTCCGCGGCGCGGCCCGGCCAGTTCGATCGACGGCGGTTCCACATCGCTGTGCATCGATTCGCGCACCGGCACGATGTGGTCGTTGAGCAGGATGCGGTCGCCGTCGGTATGCCAGCAGGGGCCTTCCGGGCCGAAGTCCGTCTCACTGCCCGGGGCCGGGAAATCGCGGGGTCCCAGGTTCTCGATGCTGAGGTCCTCGGTGGAAACGGAATCCGGGTTCATCGCGCGCGGCGTGCTGCGGCCGTGTCGGGAGGCTTTCGGATCGCCGCGTGGGGGTCAATGCCAATCCGGGCCGGGATTGGGCGCTCGACAGCCCGCGGGGCCGCGGTTCACATTGCGGGTGGTGCCGGTCACGGGAATGTCGCAGGGAGTGCGGGGCAGGATCTTCCTGATTGCCGGGCTGCTGGTGTTGGGCGGGATTCTCTGGGTTTGGTTGGTTCCGGGCGAGCAGCGCTCGGTTTCGCGGCAACTCGTCGGGTTTCCCGACTCCGATGTGTTTGCGCAGAGCTTGCGGGTTCCGGTGCTGGGTCTCTTGTGTTTCCTGCCTGCGATGGCGGGTTTGACCTATGCGGTGGGCGGGTTGTTGGACCGCTACATCGCGCGCCAGTTTCTCGTCATCTTCGGGATATGTCTCGGGGCCTTGTTTTGCATTTGGTTGTTGATTGATCTCGGGGACAAGCTTTCCGAGTTCCGGGGGTCGCGGCACGGGTTGCGCACGGTGGCGGAGTTTTATGCCGCGCGTTCCCCGGCCGTGTTGCTTCTCTTGTTGCCCTACAGTTTGCTGCTTGCCTTGTTGTACAGTCTCGGGCGTCTGTCGGTGCAGCGGGAGTTCATCGCCGTGGTGCAGTCGGGCCGTGGCATTCTTCGTGCGATCGCGCCGTTGGCGGTGGCCGGTTTGTTTTGTGCCCTGCTCGGGTTGGGACTCAACTATCATTGGGCGCCGGTGGCGGAGGGTCGGCGGGACGGGATTTTGTCCAAGGCCGCGGGCGGCGAGGTGGCCGAGGCGAGGAGTGTTCTTTACCGGAATGCCTCGGCGCGGCGGTTGTGGATGATCGGGGTGTTTCCGGAGGACTACGAGATGGGCAAGCCCTTGCGGGATGTCGAGGTCACCACCACCGCGCCGGACGGGTCGCTGCGCACCCGGTTGTCGGCCAAGACCGCCGAGTGGGATCGCGAGCGCAGGGCGTGGATCTTTCACGGGGCCTCGTGGGGGGTCTTTGCGCCGGGTTCGCCGCCGGTGTACCGGACCGCGCCGGGGCCGATGGTCATTGAGGGTTGGCCCGAGACCCCCTGGCAGTTGGTCAAGCCCGGTCTCGAGCCGGCGTTTCTCGGCATCCCTGATCTCAATGCCTGGTTGGCGGCCAATCGGCGTGACGGCGGCATTGCCGATCCGGCGCCGTACCGGACCCACTGGCATTTCCGTTGGGCGCTGCCCTTCGGCTGTCTGGTCACCGTTCTGCTGGCCGCGCCGCTGGCCATTCATTTTTCCCGCAGGCCGCCCGGAGGCGGGGTGTTTCTCGCGGTGGTGCTCTCGGCCCTGATGTTGCTGGCGGGGAATGTGTCGCTGGCGCTCGGGGAGTCCGGCCTGCTCCATCCCGCGGCGGCCGCTTGGCTGCCGAACCTTGTCTTCGGGGCGATCGGGCTGTACCTCTTCGTCCGGAAATTTCCGGTAGGCGGTTTCGTGCCGCGTCCGGCATCCGCACCGGGTGTCACCGATTGATGATTTTCGCAAACCACCATGGCCCTCGCTGAATCCTGGCATGTCCGCACGCGTTCGCGCGAATGCGCGTCCACCCGCCGTCCCTTCGAGGAAGGGGAGACGATCGTCACCGCGCTCTATCCCGATCCCGAGTCCTCGGGTTATCTGCGGCGCGATTTCGCGCTCGATGCCTGGGGTTCGCTGCCCGGGGATTCAGAGCCCGCATTTTCCTTTTGGAGGAGTCTTTACCGTGCTCCCGAAGCTGTTCCGGAAAGGCCCGAAGAGCGGATTTCCGCCGAGGAATTGTTGCGTCGTTTGGTCGACGAGGATGCCGAGCACAGCGAGAACACCCGCTACATCCTTGCCGTGATGCTTGAGCGGCAGAAGTTGTTGCGCGAGACGGACTGTCAGCGGACGGGCAGTGCCATTCTGCGCGTTTACGAGCACCGCAAGAGCGGCGAGGTGTTCCTCATCCGCGATCCCGACATTCCGTTGGCCGAGGTGGAGCGCGTGCAGGCGGAGGTCATTGTCCTGCTGGAAAACAACGGCAAGCTGCCGCATGCCGCGGCCGGGTCGCCTGAGGTTGAGGATTCTCCTTCAGCGCATGAGGCCGCTGGTTCCGGAGAGGCTCCCGGTGACGATGCCGCGCGGGGTTGCGACTCATGAGCATTCCGGGCGGGCGTTTCCTGATGCTGGGTGTTGGCGGTCCGGCGCTGGATGCCGGGGAGGCCGCGATGTTCCGGGACTTGCAGCCGGCGGGGTTCATCTTGTTTTCCCGCAACATCGTATCCGCGGAACAGACGCGCAGGCTCACCGATGACTTGCGCGATGTGGTGGCGGAGACGCCGTTGATTGCCATCGATCAGGAGGGCGGGCGGGTCGTGCGCACTGCGGCGATCGCCCCGCCCCTGCCATCGGCGCCCGCCCTGGCGGGGTCGGGCGATGATTCCGCCATCGCGCGGGCGGCGGATCTCACCGGCGACATGCTCCGGTTGCTGGGGATCGATCTCGATCTCGCCCCGGTGCTCGATCTCGATCATTTTCCGGAGACCGCGAACGCTTTGCGCGGACGCAGTTGGGGGAGGGACGCGCAGCAGGTCACCACCTTCGCCGGGCGTTGGAACCGCCGCTTGCGGCGGCGCGGCATGGGTACCTGTGCCAAGCATTTCCCCGCAGGCGGGCGGGCCGTGGCGGATCCGCACTTCGATCTTCCCTCGTCGGCGGCAACGGTCGACGACTTGTTGCGCGAGGACATCATTCCCTACACCGCGCTGATGCCCGAACTGGATGCGGTCATGACCGGGCATGTGTTGTTTCCCGGGATCGATCCGGACCACCCTGCCTCGCTGTCGGAGAGGGTCGTGCGCGGGTTGCTGCGCGATCAATTGGGTTTCGATCGTCATTTGGTGCTTACCGACGATCTCGACATGGAGGCCGTGACGAGGCGTTACGGGCGAGGGGAGGATGCGCGGATGGCGATTGCGGCCGGCAACGATTTGGCACTCATCTGTCACCGGACCGACACCGCGCTGGCCGCGGCCGCGGCCGTGGCAACCCTTCCCGCGCCGCTGCTCGCGGACGCGTGGGGCCGGATCGAGCGCTTTCGCGAGCGCATGGGGCCTCCTCCTGCGTGGTCCTCCGGCAAGTGGGACGGCATCGTGCGCGCGCTGGGCGAGCTTGCCTTGCGGTTTCCCGAGGAAGGTCAGGGAGGAACCGCGCCCAGTCCGGTGGCGACCTATTAGAGTTTGCCGGCTTTGCCGCCTTGATGGCGGCTCAGCGGCGGTGGGCGGGGCGGATCGTCTTGCGCGGCATGCCTGCGGCCGGGACTTGGCCATCTTCGCGCGGTTTTGGCCACTCGAAGAGTTTTCCGCCGCGCGGTTTGCGGTTCTCCGCGAAGTCGCGGGCGGTGGTCGACACTCCGTAGCGGACATCCGTGTCCGTTTGGAGGTTGTTGAGTGATTGTCCGTCGCGGACAATCGAGGGCTGGATGAACACCAGCAACTCGTCGCGGTTGGTGCCGTCGTTGTTGTCCGAGAACAGGCGGCCAAGGCCGGGGATCGAGCTCAGCACCGGGATACCGGTGACGCTCTTGGTGGTATTTTCCGTGATCAAGCCTCCGAGCACGACTGTCTGGTTGTTCGGTACGGTGACGGTGGTGAGGATCTCGCGGGTTCCGATGATCGGCACCTTGCCGAGACCGGCGATTTCATCGGATTCCCCGATCACATCATCGCTCAACAGGGCGATCTGCATGGTGATTTCCTTTTCGGAGTTCACCAGCGGGATCACCTCCAGTTTCAGCACCACGTCGCGGTATTCGATGTTCGTGCTTTGGCCTGCCACATTGCCGCCGTAGTTGTAGCTATTGGTGGGCACCGCGATGCGGCGGCCGCTTGAGATCGTGCCTTTCTGGTTGTTTGCCGTGAAGATGCTCGGGCGTGAAAGCACCGTGAAATCCGAGCTCGTTTGCAGCAGGTTCACATAAGCCGCGAGGTCCGACCCGATTTTCCCGTAGAGGCTCAGGCCGCTATTGCCGGGGAAGCCGATGCCGCTGCTATTGCCTTCCGCATCGGTCGTGCGGGTGCCGAAGCGGGTAAGCCGCGCCGGGTCGAAGGTGGGTCTGCCGCTGTTGAGGATCGAGCCCGCCACGCCGCTGCCGTCACCGTGTTCGTTGAAGACCTTGAGCCAATCGATGCCGGTGTTGATGCTGTCGCCGAGGGTCAACTGGCCGAAGACGGTGGAAATCATCACTTGGTCCGCCTTCACATCGATTTGGTCGAGCAGCCGTTCCACCACCTCGAGTGCCGAGGGCGGGCCTTGGGCGACGATCGAGTTGGTGATGTTGTCTGCCACCAGCAGGGTGCGGCCGACGAGCAGCGATTCAGGGGCCGCGTTCACCTCGGGTGTGTCGAGCGCGCTGCCCATGCCGCCGCCGGATCCGCCGAAGCCTCCGGACCCGCCCCCGAAGCCTCCGGCCCCGCCGAAGCCGGAGGACCCGCCGGAGTTGGAGGAAAAGCCCGAACTGCCGAAGCCGCTGCGGGACTGTGCGGTCCGTCCCGACTGGCGGCTGGCCGAGGATCCGCGCGACGAGGAGGAAGTGCCGCTGCCGGAGGTTCCGGCCGCGGCGCCGCCTTCCGCATTGCCGGAAAACGCGCGGGTAAGAGCATCGCCTGCGATCGGCAGGAAATCGGCCACGGCGAGGAAGCGCAATTTGCGGCGAAGGAAGGTTTTTTCGCTGCTGGGGATGTCGAATTCGCGCACCAGTCCCTCGACGAACACGAGGTCCACCGGGCGGCCCATTGCGAAGATGCGGTTGGTCCTTGGTTCCGGGATGATCTGCACCGGGGTGGCTTCGCCGCCTCCGCCACCGGCCGCGGGTTGCGCGCCGGGCGGGTTGGCATTGCCCGCCGTGCTCACCGGGTTGCGTTGGACGCCCGCAGTGCCGCCCGAGTCCTCTTGGGCTCCAAGCAGTTCGCTGAGGGTTTCCGCGATTTCCGTGACATCCGCGTACTGGACCTTGATGAAGCGGGTCGACTGGATCGAGCCCGGGACATCGATGGTTTTCTGGAGATCGATGAGACTTTTGATGAGTGATGCCTTTTCGGTGATCACCACCGCCGAGGCGTTGGGCACCGCGGAGATCGAACCGTAGGGTCCGGTCTGGCCGAGCACTTGGGTGAAGATGTTCACCGCTTGGTCGGCCTTGATGTGGCTGAGCGTCATCACATAGGTGATCACCACATCCTGGTCCGGGAGCGGGGTTTCCTCGTTGAACACATTGATATCAACATTCGTCGGCCGCGGGCCGCCGGTCGCGAGCGTGAGGATGTCGAGGTTGGGGTCCTGCGGGTGTTCGACGAAGACGAAATTCTCGAGCACGGCGGCCTTGCGAAGCAGTTCGGCGGCCTCTGCGTAAGTGAGCGGGTCCTTTTCGGATGCATCCTGGACGAAGCGGAATTCCGCGGCTGCGGCGGTGCTGGGGACGATCACCCGGCGGCCGGTGTACTTCCGGTACAGTCCTGCCAGCGCGTCGCCGCTGAGTTTGAGTTCCTCGATGGGCTCGGTGATGAGGGTGTTGCCGAGCGTATCCGGGTCGGCGGCGGGGCGACCGGGAGCGGCAGCGGGGAGGGCCGCGCCTGGCGCAACGGGAGCGGGTTCGGGCGGCCCGGGGATGGAGGGAGGCGGTGGCGTCTGTGCCAGCAGGGCCGGTGCCGATGCCGCAAAGAGTAGGAGGAGGCGCTTGAGGTTCATGGTGGAGGATCGTGGATCGGGCGGCGGGCGGGGTCAGCGGCCCCCTTGCATGGTTTGTCCCTGGGGGTTCGGGGATGGGGGAGGAATCACGCGCGGGCGCGGTTGGCGGTTGATCATGCGTTGTTGCTCCTGCGACATACCCGGCATGCCGGGACGGTTCCCCATGCGTGGGTCCTGTTTCGGGAGCTTCGGTTGGGCGATGGCGAGGGCCTTCGAGTCGAAGGAGACCGTACCGACATTCCGGCCGCTGGAGAGACGCACTTTGGTGCCCATCGGGTCTCCTGGTTCGCGGTCGACGCCGAGGATGCGGAATCCGTGTTTCGCGTTGGGTTCGTCGGAGGACACATAGATCCGGTTTCCCGGGTTCTTTTTCTCCGTGATGGTGACGCGGTAGCCGCCTTGGATGGGGGAAACGCCGAGGAGCACCAGTCCTTCCAGCGGATTGGCCTGCGGGGTGAATATCGGGGGAGGAGGTTTGGAGGTGAACGGCGAGTCGTTCCAGAGTCGGGCGTAGTAGGTCAGCGGCCGTTTCTCCGGCACTCCGGCATCGGCAGCGGTGCCGAGCGCAAGGAAGAACGGCAGCAACAAAATCGCGCCTCCTTTTGATATCAATTTCTTGATCATGGTCCGGGTGAGGGTCGGTCGGGAGGCTAGGGCAGGAACCATTGGCCGACGATGGCGGTGCAGTCGATCTTCGTATCGTCCTTGCTGTTCGGCGCGAGGGTGATTTCCACGGCGACGCGCAACTGGGAGGGGTCGTTGATGCGGTCGAACCAGCGGTAGAGCGATTGTTCCTGTCCGCTCACCCGCAATTCGATGCGGGCGCGGTGGTAGAGCAGGCCTTCGGTTTCCTCCGACTCGAGCGGTCGTTGCGATTTCAGTTCGAGGCCTGCGGACTTCGCCTGTGCCTCGCAGAACTCCTGGAGACCGGTGAGCACATCCTGGGCGGCGGCCGGTTCCGGGTCGTGTTCGGCCAGCCAGTCGATTTCCTCGGTCGCCTGTTCCCGGCTTTCGGCGATCGTGAGGGCCATCTTGTGTTTGTTTTCCGCTTCCGAGAGGGCGGTGCGCGACTTCTCGCGGATTTGGGAAAATTTCGTATACCCCACCAAATTGAGCATCACGAATGCCGCCGTGCCGAGCAGGATCAGGAGCTTTCGTTCGCGGGGAGCCATGACGGGTGGGGCGGGGACGGACGGGTGGGGGGCTTTCGGAGATCCTGTTTCCGGAGGGAAAAACCCGCCCGGGGCGGCAATTGTCGGTCAGGGATTGGATTCGGCGGTCGGGATTTCCGCGGTGTAGACGAAATCCCAGCCCCGGCTGGATTGGTTGGCCGAGGGGGTTTCCCATTGAAATTCCGCGAGGTCGTTGCGTTTCGTGAGGTTGAGGCTGAAGGCGTTGGCCGCCTTGAGTTCTGGCGCTTCGCCGACCAGTTTCACATTGGTGGCCGACACCTGGGCCTGTTTGAGGCGCAGTCCGCTGTTTGGCGGGATGCATTGGGCGATGCGGTGGAGGATGTCCACCGGCGACCGGCGGATGTCGATCACCGGTTCCAGTTCCGTCCATTTGTTCACATGCATCGTGTATTCATCCGCGTCCGGGGCCACCTCTTCGGCGTCTGCGAGCAGCTTGGCGGTTGCGCGGTTGGTTTTCCAGACTCCGTGGAGTGACCAGCCGATGAGGCCGAGGTAGGCGATGGCTGCCGCCGAGATCGCGAGGATGACATTGCGGCGGCGGGTGGCGGCGCGGCGCGCGGCGCGGACATCGGCCGGCAGCAACTTGCTTGCGGGCGAGGGGATTTGAGGAGTTGGGCGGGGGGAAAGCTCCACCGGCAGGTTGGTGGCCGCCTCGATGGCCGACGGGTCCGCTTGGCGAGGGCTCCAGAGCAACACCCGTTGCGGGTCGAAGCGGATCCCTTGCATCGAGAGTTGCAGGGCGGCCAACCGGATTTCCCGGCCAACGGACTCGTCAGGGCTTTCGTGTTCCGCCGAGGTTGCCTGGCAGTGCAGGAGTTTGCCGTTTTGATGGAAGGCAAAGACCCAGCGGCCGAATTCCCGCCAGAGAGTCACTGCCTCGCCGGTGGTCGGGAAGGCGCGTGCCGAGATGTCGAAGCCCTTCGGGCTGCGTTTCGGCAGGTCGCCCTCCGTCGGAGTTCGCACTTGGACGAAAAGCAGGGTGGTGGCGGTCTCTTCCTTGGCCACCTCGAACCAGTCCGTGGTTTGCCCGGCGGAGGGATCCGGCCGCAGCCCGACCTTTTCCGCGTGCATGGTTGCCAGATCCCCGAGCAGCGACTCGTCGGTGGTGGCTGCGAGGAGCGGGACCGAGGTAATGGCGAACACCGGGAACAGGCAGAGCAGGTCTCCCGGCGGCAGTTCTTTGATTTCAAGGGCGTTGGGTCCCTCCGACTCCGAGGCGCGTTGCCAACCGGCGTTGTCGGATCCGCTTGACCAGACTTCCCATCCGGTTTCGCCCGGGACCAGCAGGACGGGTTGGTGTGATTTGCTCATGGCAGGATTTCCTCGGTTCGTTGCAGCAGGATCGGTTTTGCGGTCCGGTTGCGGATCACCACCGTGATGCGGCGGCGCACTCCGTCGGCTTGGCCGATGCTTTCGATGCGGATGGTTTGTTCGTTGGCGGTGAAGCGTCGCGAGATGTCCGGCCGCAGGTTGGCATCGACCCCGAGGAGTTCAAGGGCTTCAGCGGGTGCGCGGAAAGGCGAATCGTCGTCGGTGCCGAGGATTCCGTCGGGTCCGCGGACGGTTTCCGGGATGATGGAGGCCTGTTCCGGCCGGCATTCGGCGGCGGCCGCGATGAATTGCGGTTCGGCTTCGTTGATATCCAGCGGCCCCGTGCTCCACACCGTGAACCAGTTCCGCCAGTCGGGCCGGAGTTCCTCGACAAGGTCCATGCCGAGCACCATGCGGGCCTCGTTGATGTCGTAGAAGGGTCGGTTGAACGGTTGGTTGATGCGGCCGAGTTTCCCGTAGTCCTCGCTTTCGGCGCCGTTGAGCGCCTTTTCGTCGTCGCCATCGACCCAATCGCCGAGGGCGTCCGTCACTGCTTGGGCGGCGTCGAGCGGCAGTCCCCAGTCGGTGAACAGCGAGCGGAGAAGGACCTTGTCTTCGGAAAGGAGCAGCGAGTTCAGGTTGAAGCGGCCGCCTTCCGAGGAAAAGCGCGCTTCGTACCCTTCGCCGCTTGCTTCATCGAAGCGCGAGAGCAACGGGTCGTTGCGGCGCACCGCGGGATTCGCCGCGATGGCGATCCCGCGTTCGGCGGCGAGACGGGCGCGGGTGCCGCTGAGGCGCGAGGAGGTCATCGAGGCATCGAAGGAAATCACCCGCAGCGTGGTGATGCAGGCCAGGGCGAGCACGGCGATGAGCCAGATCACGGCGATCATGGCCGCGCCGCGGCGCATGTGGCGTGTTCGTACGGGTGGTGCGGGGAAGGGGTTCATGGTCCTTCGGGGGTGATGCGGGGTGTTTCCACCGGATTGGCCCGGCCTTCGCCGTCGGCGGGGGATTCCGTCGGCGGTCCGTCGCCTTCGCCGGCGGGAGGCTGCGTCATTCCCATCATCCGCGTGATCGAGTCCGGGTTCTGGCGGGGCGGCAGCCAGAACATCCGGCGCACTTCCTCGCCGCGGGATCCGACCGTGAAGGCGAATTCCACCAGCAGGGGAAGTTGTCCCGGCAGGTCCCATTCGAACTGCCATTCGCCGCTGCGTCCGTCGAGCACGCGCATTTCGTAGAATGACAGATCGCGCAGCAGCACGATCTCCGCGAATGGTTCCGGTTCGCCAGCCGTCGGGGTCGCTGCCGACTCCGATCCCTCGAGGATCTCTTCCTCGAAGTATTGCAGCACCAGATCGAGGTAGCCGCTGCGGCGTTTCACCGTGCGGAGGCGCACCGCCTTGGCGATGCGGTCCGCCGCGCCCCAGGTAAAGGCCGCCGGGACTTGCTGCAGGGTGAGGTCGGTGAGCAGGTGGGTACCCTTGTCATCCGCCACCAGTTCCAGTCGGGCATTGCCCGGCATGCCGGTGAACAGTCCGTCGAGCATTTCGAGGAGCGCGTCTTTTTCCGACTCCTCGTTTTGGGAGGTGACGATGGTATTGCCGAGGGACAGCGAGGAGCGGGCGATGCCGAAAACCATGCCGCTGATTGCCGCCATGATGCCCACGGCGATGACCACCTCGAGCAGGGTGAATCCCGGGTTGGACCGGGGCCGGTGACGGGGTGTCCTCATGGTTGGTACATCCTTCCGTATCGCCAGGACTCCATGCTCCGTTCCTGGACGCCTCCTTCGGCCTTCCAACGGATTGTCGCGCGCAGCAGGAACATTTCCTGGAGGAGTTCCCCGCGTTCGTTTTCGAGGTCCTCGATCGGTTTGATCTCGGTGAGGAGGACCATCCCGTCTTCCGGCGGGCCGACCTCGGTTTCCTCCTCGCCTTGTTCGAGCAGCGGGCGGGAAAACAATTCGAGGAACGAGCTTTCGAGGACGCGCATCACGCGGGTCTCGGCTTGGGAAAGCGCGGCGAGGCGGGCCATCCGGTTGAGGGCTACGGCGAAGCCGGTGGCGGCGATCCCGAAGACGGTGAGCGCCAGGACCATTTCGAGAAGCAGGAAGCCCCTGCGCCTTCGTTTCCCGTTCATTGTGCGGCCATCGTGGTATCCGCCACTGCGGCGGTGAGCGGGTGGAACACATTCTCGATCCAGCTTTCCCCGCGTTCGAGTCGTACCGAGAGCGGTTCGCAGAGTCCTCCCGGGTCGAAGCGCCACACCTGCACATCCTCGTCCTCCACCCGAATCCATTTGTCCGAGTTCCAGCGCCGCACGGCGAGGCGCAGGTCTTCGTCGAGTTCCTCCGATTCGCGCAGTGCGGAACCACCCGAGCCGTCCGATTCCGCGGGGATCCCTTCTCCGCCGATGCGTCGGCCGCTTGCGGTGCGGCGCTCGATTTTTCCGGCTTCCGCGAGCGGCATCAGTCGCACCTCGTGTTCGCGGAATTCCAGCGCGTAGGGCACCCGGCGGGCGACGGCCGCCGCCCGCGCCCGTTTGGCCAGCAGTTCGATGCCGCCGCTGCCGTCGCGCAGCATGCGTTCATCCGAAGAATGGATCATCAGGGCCATCGCCCCGCCCATCACCAGGGCCGCGATGGCCAGGGCGATCACCAGCTCGATGAGCGTGAAGCCCCGCGAGGGCTCAATCGTCCTGACTGCCGAGGTCATCCGCGGTATTGTCGAGACCATCCGGGCCGCTGCTGATGATCTCGAACTCGTTGGAGCGTTTCTTTCCCGGGAAGCGGTAGCGGTAGGGCTTGCCCCAGGGGTCGTTGGGCAGTTTGGGCATCACCTGCACCCAGCGGCGCGGCACCGGAGTGGATCCCGGCCGATCAACGAGGGCGCCCAGTCCCTGCGCAGTGGTCGGATAGGTGCCGGCGTTGAGTTTGTACATCTGCAACGCGGAATCGAGGCTCTTGAAGTCGGCATCCACCTGCTTGAGTTTCGCGGCGTCGCCGATGCCCCGCATCATGAAGATCGCTCCGCCGAGGATCATAGCGATGATTCCAAGGACGATGACCATTTCCAGCAGGGTGAAACCCGTGGAGCGGATCCGGCGGCGGGGAGCGGGTGATTTCATGGGGATCGGTAGAAACGGGTGGGATGGGTGGTCGGGTGCGTTCGCGGAGGGATCCTTGCAGGAACGGAAAAGCCGTGCGAACCGAAATTTGTCTGAAAAATCGTCGTTCCCCGGCCCCGGTGCTTCCGTCTTGCCAGTCCCGCCCGATTCCCCCACCTCTTGCGCCGTCACCCCATGAACCCTGTCCTGATCATCGGCGCCGGCGGAGTCGGCAATGTCGTCGCCCACAAATGCGCCATGCTTCCCGAGGTTTTCGGGGACATCACCCTCGCGTCGCGCACCGAGTCCAAGTGCGAGGCCATCGCGCGGTCCGTCCGCGAGCGCACCGGGCGGACCCTCGCCACGGCGCGGGTGGATGCCGACAATCCGGCCGAGACCGCCGCCCTGATCCGCAAGACCGGGGCGCGGTTGGTGATCAATGTGGCGCTGCCCTATCAGGACCTCGCCATCATGGACGCCTGCCTGGAGGCGGGATGCGATTACCTGGACACCGCCAACTACGAGCCGCGCGACGAGGCGAAGTTCGAATACCGTTGGCAATGGGCCTATCAGGACCGTTTCCGCGAAGCAGGGCTGAGCGCCTTGCTTGGGTCGGGCTTTGATCCCGGCGTGACCAATGTCTTCACCGCCTGGGCCGCGAAACATCATTTCGACGAGATCCACACGCTCGACATCATCGATGTGAACGGCGGCAACCACGGCAAGGCCTTCGCCACCAATTTCAATCCCGAGATCAACATCCGCGAGGTCACCGCCCCGTGCCGGCATTTCGAGGACGGACGCTTCGAGGAAACCCCGGCGATGTCGCTGCACCAATCCTTCACCTGCCCGGGCGGGGTCGGCACCTACGAGATCTATCGTATGTACCACGAGGAGCTCGAATCCTTGGTGAAGCACTTCCCCACCTTGCGGCGCGCCCAGTTCTGGATGTCCTTCTCGCCCAACTACCTCAAGCACCTCGAGGTGCTGGGCAATGTCGGCATGACCCGCATTGATCCGGTCGTGTACAACGGGGTGGAGATCATTCCCCTGCAGTTCCTCAAGGCCGTGCTGCCCGACCCCGGCGACCTCGGCAAGTCCACCAAGGGCAGGACCTGCATCGGCAACATCCTCACCGGCACCAAGGACGGCAGGGAGAAGGCCGTGTTTGTGTACAACATCTGCGACCACGAGGCCTGCTTCGCGGAGGTCGGTTCCCAGGCCATCTCCTACACCACCGGCGTGCCCGCGATGATCGGCGCCAAGCAGATGCTCGCCGGCGACTGGCGCAAGCCGGGGGTGTGGAACATGGAGCAGCACGATCCGGACGCCTTCATGGCCGACCTCAACGCGTACGGGCTTCCGTGGCAGTGCATCGAACTCGGCCCTCGGCAGGCTGCGGCGCGGCAGGTGGTGTGAGAGATCGGGCCTCGAACGAGGGCTGGAGGTTCATGGCTCCCATCCGCCTTCCGCCAGAATATCGCGGGAGTAAGGGTCTCCCTCGGCCTCGAACTCCCGCAGGTATTTCAACGCCAGAGCCCGCACCTCGGGGTCCGGTTTGGCGCGGGCGTGTTGCAAGGCCTCCGGATCGACAAAACGATCCAGCATTGCCTTGGCCTCCTCCAGACCGCACTCGGGCAGTCGTTCCTTGTAGCGCGCCCTGATGAGTGACTCGAGGAAAAGCTGATCACTCCGGTCCTGCTCACGACCCGTGTCGGCCTTTGAGATGTGCAGGTCCAGAGGATCGGGCAAACGCACCCCTCCGTCCAGTTCCCTGACACTGCGTTGCCAGACATCCTCGAACGTTTCGACTCCGAGTTCGTTCGGTCTGCGAAAGATATCGATATCGCGATCGCACCCCGAAACACGCAGCACTCCAAACTCTTCGATTTCATCTGCAACATCCCCGGCCGGAATCACGCGGGGGTTTCCAACGACCAGAAGTACAGGCCCGGAAACGCGCCCAGGCATTCCTTCAAGGCTGTTGCCCATGCGGCTGCGGTTTTCATTGGCTCGAGCCAAATGTCCACATCCTTGGTCTTTCGACTAAGTCCGTGGCCGATGACGGCCATGCCACCCAGCAGAATCACCCGATGCCGCGCGGAGAGGGCGTGAACCGGGGCATTCGCGCGGATCAAAGGAGTTTCCATTCGCGCATGTCGGCGGTGATCTGGTCGGAGATCCGCATGGCATCCGCCACGGAGCGCACCGGATCGGGCAGCCAAGGCTCGGAGTTGTCCGGAGTGCGCACCTTCCTTGCCCCCGGGTCGCGTGCCATGTCCCGCCGCGCCTGCATCTTGCGGCGCGCCATGTCGGCCGCGTAGCGCTTTTTGAGCTGCTCGATGCTGGGACGATATGATTTTTCCTCGGGAAAAGGATATCTCCGCCGGAGATCGGATGCAAGTTTGTCGTGGGGGATCGCCCGGGTCATGGTCGCCCGTGATACGGCCAAGACACCCACCCGGCCCTGAGGAGTACAAAACCCTTGAAATTCAAGGTTTGCGGGGCTTTCCCCTTGACAGGGCTGCCCCTCCGCCCTTGCCTCCAGCGTGCCTGCCGTCCGCCCGGAAATGACCCGTTTCGCGCCGTTTCGCGCCCGGGTTTCCGCGATCCGGGACGGGGTGTGCAGACGCATTCAAGCTCCCGTTCCGCCGCTCCCGTGTTCCGCCCCCAACCGCCCGCCGTTCTTGGCATGATCGAAAACACCGAGCGGCTGGTCCATCACCTCAAGAGCGTGCGCAAGCGGTCCGAACCGCCCGTCTGCGCGGTGGACACCGAGGCGGACAGCTTGCACCGGTACCGCGAGTCACTTTGCCTCGTCCAGTTCGCCACGCGCGACGAGGCGGTGCTGATCGATCCCCTCGCCATCGAAGACCTCGATCCGCTGGGCAAGTTCCTGGCGGAGGCCGTCGTGTGGATGCACGGGGCGGACTACGACATGACCATGTTCAAGCGCCAGTTCGGTTCACTGCCGCCGACGGTGTACGACACCCAGATCGGCGCGCGATTGCTCGGCGCGCGGCGCTTCGGCCTCGGCGATCTGGTCGAGCAGTACTTCGGCGTGACCTTGTCCAAATCCTCGCAGAAAGCCGATTGGGGCAAGCGCCCACTCTCGCCCAAGATGGTGGAGTACGCGCTCAACGATGTGAACTACCTGTTGGAAATGGGCGACCGGATCGTCGGTCGGCTGCGCGACCTTGGCCGCTACGAATGGTTTGAGGAAAGCTGCGAGGCGGCCCGCCTGCGGGTGCTCGAGCGCGACGACTCGAAGGAGGAAATGTGGCGCATCCAGGGATCGGGCAAGCTCGACCGCGCCAGTCTCGCCTGCCTGCGGGCGTTGTGGAACTGGCGCGACCACGAGGCCAGCAAGTGGGACCGGCCTTCCTTCATGGTGGCTCCCAATCGCCAGTTGATCGAGTGGGTGGCCGAGCTCTCCGCGGGGCGCAACCTCACCGTGCCGCGGCATTTCCGGCCGGACCGCGTCAAGCGGCTGCATGCTGCGGTCGCCGCCGCCAAGGCCCTGCCGGAGGACCAATGGCCGGAGCGCCTCGGCACCAAGCGCCGCAAGCGCAACAGCGACTTCGAGAAGCGCCTCGCCGCCCTGATCAAGACCCGCGACAAGTCCGCGGCCGGGCTCGACATCGAGTCTTCATTGATCGCCTCGCGTGCGGTGCTCGAGACGCTTGCCGCCGAGGAAGCGGCTCCGGAGGACTTGCTCCTTTTCTGGCAGCGCACTTGTCTCGCGCTCGGCTGAGCAGAGCGCGGGCAACGGGCGGATCCCGGTGTCCGGGTCTCACAGGTTGATGCGGAAAAAGTCGCGCATCACCTCGCGGTACACATCGCGTTTGAAGGGCGGAAGCCAGTCGAGGTCGAACTCCTCCGGCAGGATCCATCGGTAGGCGCGGAACTCGCGCGGTCGTTGGTTGACATTCACCTGCGGGGCCTCCGGCCGCAGGCGGCACAGGAAATAGGTCTGCTCCTGGCCGTGGCTGCCGTGCTTGCGCACCTTGCGGCTGCGCACATCCTGCGGATAAAGGTAACGGTAGCCTTCGCGCCGCCCTACCACCTCGTAGTGCCCGGGTTCCAGACCCACCTCCTCCCGCACCTCCCGGAACAGCGCTTCCTCGACGGTTTCCCCGGCGTCCACGCCCCCCTGCGGAAACTGCCAGGCACCGGGAAGTCCCGCCCGCTCGCAGATCAGCAGGCAGCCATGCGCGTTGACCATCAACGCCGCGACGTTGGGACGGTACCGGACCACCGGAAAAGTCTGATCGGAAACTTCCATGATGTAAACAATCAAGTGAAGTGAACCAATCGTGGCTGGCCAATCCTCTGCGGCCGTGCGAGCATCCGGGAAGTCATGAAACATTTTCCGCTTTGTCTTGTCCTTGCCGTCATTGCGTTGGGTTCCTTTCCGCTGGGGATGGCCCAGGAGGTTTCGCCCGCGGGCGGCCGGCCGGCGGCGACGGACGAGGATGGTCCGAACCGGTTCTGGCAGGCTGCGATCGGCGCGGGCCACTACATGGTGGCGCTCGACCGCATCACTGCGGTGAGCCGCCATCAGTACCTGCTCGACGGCGGCCTCGTGGTGGACGAGGTGATCGTGGACGCGGTGGGGCAGAGCCTCGCCCGCTTTTATTTCATCCGGCCGATCACCGACACCACCGGCGGCAGCGGCTTGGGTGGCATCGCGACGCGGGCGGTGGGCCGTGCCGAGGAGTTGGTCGAGAAAGGCGCCGCGCGGCTCGGGACCAACGCGCACGAGATGGTGCAGAAGAACTATCCGACCACCACCCATGCCCGTACCGTCGAGTTCCGGATCCTTTCCGAGAAAAACCTCGCCGATCTCCACAACAGCGTCCGCCGGGCCTGGGAAAACGGCAGGGGCCGGAGTTTCCGGATCGAGTGATCCATTTCCCTTCTTGCCCGGCCGCGGGATCCGGTGCATACCGCCGGGGTGGACTCGTTTGAGGATCAGGTTCGCGAAGCCCTCGCGAACCCGAAGAACCAAGGTGAAATCGCCGATGCCGATGCAGTGGGCACCGTCGGTTCGCCGGACTGCGGCGACATGCTGCGGATGTGGCTCAAGTTCACGGTGAAGGACGGGAAGAGGGTGATCGACCGCGCTTCGTTCCAGTCCTTCGGCTGTCAGACCGCGCTGGCGGTGGCCTCGGTGGCCACGGAGCTGCTCAAGGGAAAAACCCCGGAGGAGGCTGCGGCGCTGGATGCCGCTGCGTTGGCGGGTCCGCTCGGTGCCTTGCCGCCGATGAAGCTGCATTGCGGGCAGTTGGTGGAGGGTGCCTTGCGCAACGCGCTGGCAGGGGGCGGGGAGCAACCATCCGCGGATCCCGCGCCGACGCAGGGTGCCACGCTGTCTGATGCATTGCGGCCCAAGGAGCGGGCACCCTTCCGCATCGTGCCTCTCGACTGAGACCTCGCTGCGTTTCCCTTTCTTTCCCCCGATCCCATGCTGGAACTCAAAGAGGTCAGTTTTCACATTCCCGGCGACGGGGACGAGCTTGCCTTGCTCGACAAAGTATCGATCGCGGTGCCCGCGGGGCATTTCATGGCCATTGTCGGGCCTTCCGGTTGCGGCAAGACCACCTTGCTCAAAACCATCGCCGGACTCAATGCGGAGTCGGGAGGAGACCTGTTTTGGAACGGCCGCAACCTTTCCGAGGACGACGACTTCGAGCCCTCGGAGATCGGCTATGTGCCGCAGTTCTCCGTGGCCTATGATCCGCTCACGGTCGACGAGTCCGTCGAGGCCGCCTGTCGTCTGCGGGTGCGTCACCGCAGTGCGGAGGAATTGGACGGGCGCATCGACCGGGTGCTGGAGGAGACCGGGCTTGCGGGGATCGCCGACCGCAAGGTGAAGGTGCTTTCGGGCGGGCAGAAACGCCGGCTCGGGCTCGCGCTCGAGTTGGTGTCCGACCCCAAGCTCCTGCTGTGCGACGAAGTCACCTCCGGCCTCGACCCTCGCTCCGAGCGCGAGATCGTGAGCCTGCTTCACGAATTGTCCCGCAAGGACGGCCGCATCGTCATCTCGGTCACACACTCGTTGGCCCACCTCGGACTGTGCGATTCGGTGCTCGTGCTGCACGAGGGACGGGTGGCCTATCATGGCCCGCCCTCGCGGTTGAACCACTATTTCTCGGTGCACGATACCGAGGAAATCTACCCGCGGCTCACCGCGCGCAAATCCGAGGAATGGCAGGGATCCTGGAACAAGCATGGAGAGTCCTACCGCAAGGCCGCCTGCAAGGCCGCGGGACTGTCCGGGGAATCCGGGGACACGGCGGGTTCCGGGGAACCGCCTCCCGCGCCCGAGGAGCCGCAAGCTGCCGCCAAACCGCGGCCGCCGGGCTTTTTCAGCCAGTTCTTCACCTTGCTCAGCCGCCGTTGGCGCATCTTTTTCCGCGACCGCGCCCAGGTCCTGCTGCAGTTGGCGATTCTCATCTGCTTTCCGATCCTCGTGACCTTGTTCAGCGAGAAGGCGTCGGAACCGATCCGGCGCTTCTCGGATGTCCGGCAGACGGATGTCTTCGACAACATCCGCGAGCAGCAGGGTGTGCTTGCCGATCAGGCGAAGGTGGGCTCGGCGGTATCGGGCATCATCATGTTCCAAGTGGTCTTGCTCGCCTTGATGGGATCAAACAACTCCGCCCGTGAGATTGCCGGCGAGCGGACGATTTACGAGAAGGAGAAATTCGCCGGACTGAGACCCTCCGCGTATCTGGCGTCGAAGATCGTGTTTCTTTCCTGTCTGGTGGCGGTGCAGTCGCTGTGGATGGCGTACTTCGTCGACTTCTTCGGTGCCTTCCGCGGTGATTTCCTCACCCATGCCGGTTTCCTTTTGCTCGTGAACGCGGCGATGACCGCCATCTGCCTGGCCATTTCCTCCTGGATGCGCACCGCCGAGCAGGCCTCGCTGATGTCGATTTACCTGGTCGGTTTCCAACTCCCGCTCTCGGGCGCGGTGCTGGCGCTGCCGGAGCGGATCGAGGCTTTTACCCGTCCGTTCATTTCCGCGTACTGGGCCTGGTCAGGCTCGGTGGAGGCCCTCCAGACGCAGGTGCGCGATGCGGTGAGGTCGGTGACCGATACCACGCTTTCCGCCGGGTCCGACTGCCACTGGACCCTCGGCGCCCATATCGCAGCCGCCCTTGCCGCGGCCTGGCTGGGGACGCGGCGGGCCCAGTGGGACTGAGGGGCTTTTCTCCTTGCCCTCCGTTGGGAGTCCCTTAGAAGGGTTCGAAACAGAATACCCCCCACCTCCGAGAACCCCGGTCATGAAACTTGTTTGCGCATTGATCATAGCTTCCTTCGTCCTGTACATGGCCCCGCCTGCCTCCGCCTTCGGGGGAGGGGGATTCAATGAGCAAGCCCGTCGTGCGGCGATCCGCGAAGCCCAGAAGAGAAAGGCCGAGCGTCTCAAAAAACGCAAACAACGCGCGGCAAAGCGGGAGAAGATCGACCGCTTCATGGAGCCGATCGACAAGAACAACGACAATTCGATCTCGGAGGAAGAGTTCCTTGCGGAGAACCCGGACGGGAAGTCCAAGTTCGACCAGTACAACAAGAACAAGGACGGCTACCTCACCAAGTCGGAGATCGAGGACATGCTCGGCCTTTGAGGCGGACCGCATTGCCGGTCCGCAACCGCTTGGCGATTGCGGTGTGGTCGCCGGTGCCTGAGTCCCGGGTTCGACCGCCCGGCGGGCTCCTGTTTCCCGCTTTTTGCTCTGGATTTCGCCGGGTGCGCTGGCATCTTGGGCATCAGAATCCGTAACACGGACGCTCCCCATGCCCCGACGTGCCAGTTCCAAAACCCATCCCGCCGCCATCGGTGGCGCGGCCGCCGCCATCATCGCCCTGATCTTCGGGGGAAAGTTTCTGCTTTCCAAAAAACCGGAGGCCGCCGTCGAGGGACCGGCCCTGACCATCGACCAGTATCTGGAGAACGGCAACAGCCTGCGTGGCAACGAATATGTGGTGACCGGCGAGGTGGACGAAAAACTCGAGTGGACCTCCGACCGCGGCCAGTTGGTCAGCGTCAAGGTCGATACGCCCGAGGGTGCGCAGTACATCGGCATCGAGATTCCGCCTGAGTTCAACCGGCTCAACATGGATACCCGGCAAAGCTATTCCTTCCGGGTGAAATTCCGGCAGGGCGGCATCGCTGTGGCCACCGCCGTGAAGCGTCTCTGAAAGTCCCCGACTCCCCAAGACCGCCATGAAACCCGCAGCTGCCCTCCTCCTTTCCTCGTCGTTCTGCCTTGCGCAGGTGTACCAGCCTCCCGCCCAGCCCGCGACGCAGCCCGCGAACCCCTACGACAGTTCGGCCGCTCCGGAAAAGAAGCCGACCCCCAGTCCCTTCGGTCAGGAGATCCCGATGCTGGATCCCTCCGCGGAGACCATCACGATCGGCGGCGTCACCATCCCGCTTCTCGACAACCGCTTGCTCAAGTCGCGCTTCGAGAAGTACCTCAACCAGCCCCCGGAATCGGGCGAGGCGGCCGAAGACTACCGCAGGACCATTGCCGAGATCCTCGACATTCTTTCCCCGCTGCGCTCCACCGGCGAGCGACCGAATCTCAAGGCGGCGTTCCAGCGACTGCCGGCCGCGGCGACATACGAAGGGGATGCCCAAATCTGCCGCACCCTCGCGGAGGCCATCTACACCTCGATGCTCGCCAAGAAGGATGTCAACGGCCTCAGGAGCCTCAACGAAGCCCTTGAGGACGAGAAACAGCAGACGGTGCGGGATGCCGATTGGATGGCCCGCCACGAGCGCGATCCGGGGATTCCTGCGCCACGACCGAGGAACGGTGGCAATGCCGGGGGCGGCGGGAACCGCAAGCAGGACTCCGACGGCACCGGCGCGCAGTCGATGCGCTACATGAACATGATGAAGCGCATCGCCGAGATCGAGGTGCTCAAGAAGGGCAACATCGGCCGGGTGGAGGCCCAGACGGTCGTGACCAAGACCCAATACCAGGTCAACATGGTCCAGTGGTTCATGCAGCGCCGCTACGAGCATGTGCTGATGGCCTCGCGGTTCTACAACCAGATTTGGAAGGATGGGGACACCGCCCTGCGCATCAACAAGGACTCGGATGTCTCCAAGCTCTTCTCGCAGTCGGTCGGGGTGAATCCGACCATTTCCTCGCTGGATTCCCTTTCTTCCGAGGCGATCCGGGAGGCGCAGAAGTATGTGGAGGCCTTTGATCATCTTCTGGCAAAGGGCGAGCTGCACGCCGCGTCGAACCGTCTGATGGAGGCGTTTGCGATCGGCGAGTTCCTTGCGCCGCTGGCGACCCTGCCCTTGGACAAGAAGGTGCGCGTGCAGCAGTACTGGCGCGATCTCAACGAACTCTATGGCGCCGTGCAGGCGCGCGATTTCGAGACGGCCAAGACCATCAACGCGCGATTGAAGAAGGCCGCCCGGGATTACCCCTCGTCGAAGGCCGACAGCGTGATTTCGGGTCTGACGCTCAAATCGGATCTGCTGATCGAGGACGCCAAGGGCCTGCTGCTGTCGCGCGAGAGTGAGAAGGCGGCGGCAAAGATCGGCGAGGCGGCGGAGGTCTGGCCGACGAATCCCAAGCTCGAGGAGTTCCGCAAGCTGGTGGGCAACCTCGCGCCCGCGGTGACCTCGCGCAATGATTTCGACCGCTTGCTCACGGAGAGGAATTTCCGCGAGATCGCGCGCCGCCAGTATGAGTTCGCCCCGGCGATCCAAGGCGATGCGACCCGCGAGGACGCCTTCCGCCAGATCATCGGCAACCTGACCAAGATCGAGTCGGCGCTGGCCAAGGCCCGCGAGTTCGGCCGGATGGGGCAGAATTACGCCGCCTACGAGCAGCTTGCGGAGTTGCGCGGGGAGTTTCCGGATGATCCGGAATTGGGTCGCGAATTGGAGGGATTGGCACCGAAGGTGGCGGATTTCACCAAGGCGCTCGACCGCGCCCGCCAATTGGAGAACGGGGCGGTCAAGCAGACGGGTTCGGCACTGTCGTGGTACCTCCAGGCGCGCAGCATCCACCCGCCGAGCAAGTTCGCAGCCGAGGGGGTGCGGCGGTTGGCGCGCGAGATCCTGCCGCCGGACGGCTCGCCGGAACCGGCGGCGCCGGCACCCTCCAACGAGGATGTGAGCTCCTCGACGAGCTGACAGCAGAACGCCGAAGGCCTGCCGCTCAGTCCCGCACGAAAATTTTGGCGGGCAACGCACGCACGATCGTTTCCTTCTCCGCGGGCGGGTATCCCTTCCGGGTGGTGGCGATGCGGGACGAGACTTTGGGAGGCAGGCGCAGCACGATCCCGCCGCCGGGCATGCGCAGGCTTCCGCCGATCGTCACGCGCAGTCCCCCGCAGCGCGGATCGCTACGGATGGCGAGATCCAAAAGTCCGCAGTGCGTGGGCAGTCCGCGCACCGAGAGACCCCTGCTTGTCCCGATCCAGCCGCGGTCGATGCCGGCGCCTACCACGAGCGCGTCGCGTTGGGCGCACTCGAAGGCGAACATGGATGCGAACGCGAGCATGAATTCGGCGGCGATCCAGGTATGCGGCACATCCCCGAGATGACCCGGGCTGCGCGGATCCCGCCAGCTGATTTCCGGCCATTGGTTCCATCCGCGCGGGCGTCGGTCGCGCAGGTAGTGCCCGAGCATCGACAATGCATCCTCGCGCCGCCCCATCCTCACCAGGGCGCCGATGATGCGGATCTCGTAGGCGGTGGTCTGCGTCCAGGGCATGAGGTCCGCGTGCTTGAGGCGGAAATCGCGCAGAAAAGTATCGAACATCCCCTCGAGCGGTTGCGGCGGAAGAAGCGGCAGGGCATCAAGCAAGGAGATCGCGTTTGCGGTGGCGGTGGGATCGAAATCGGCCCACTCGACCGATCCCGGGACATGCGGGATGCGCCGCAGGCGGATGACCCTTCGCATCGACCGTTCGATGCAGCGGCCCAAGTCCTTCGCCTCCTTTGCAAAGGAGGCCGCTTCCTGCGGATGATTCAGGATTGCGGCGCTTTCCGCTGCGTCCCGAAGACCGCGCCATGCCCAGAAGTCGTCCCAGTAGGAATGCACCGGATGGGCGAGGTATCCCTCGTGGCTTGCGGATTCGGGAAGCAGTCCGCGACGGTCGGCGAGCGGACCTTTCGCATAGGCTGGTGTGAGGCGCTCCGCGCGCAGTGCGATGATGTGCCGCGCCACCTTGCGGATCTTCGGCCAGAACGATCTCAGTTTCGACAGATCGCCGGTGAAGCGGAAGCTCTCCCGCACGCCATAGAGGAACTGCCCGTGGCTGTCGTGTTCGACAAGCGGGTCGGCCCCGCTGCGGTCGACGCAGCAGGGGACATGGCCATCGGCACGAATGTGCGGGGCATACCAATCGAGAAAGCGTGCGAGGGCCGCGAAGTCGCCCGCTCGTTGCAGTGCGGCACCCATGATCACCCCGTCGCGAATCCATGAGCGTGTGTAGCGGCGCGGACCCGGCTGCAGGGCGGCTCCGTCGCGCTGGACGAGGATTTGTCCCGCGGCGCTGTGGAAGACTGCTGCTGCATCGCGCGCGTCTCCGCGCGGCAGGCGGAACTCCACCCTCGCGGAGCGCGCGCGCATTTCGGTGAACGCCTCCGCGTACGCCTCGTCCACCCGGACCTTCGCCGGAGCCTTCGCTCCTTTCTCCGGCACCACCAGAGCCACTTCACCCTCCGCTCCCGAAGCGATCGTAAGATCGAACCACAGCGCGCCCGATGCCAACCCGTGCGGGTCCCGGGCGCTTTTGCGGTCGGGCGTTTTCCCGGCGGCGAGAACATCGGCCATCATGCCTTCCGCCGCGGCCGCCGCCCCGAAGCCGGTGGGCCGCCGCAAGGGGATGACGCGCCAGTCCCGGTCGGTCTCCACCGCGCCGTTGTGCCAGCGGATGTTGTGGACCGGAGCGATGCCTCCCATCCCGTTCCAGGATTGCCATGGCGGAGTCACCTGATGGGGACAAATGGTGAGAAACAAACGCACTCGGAGCGTTTTGGTTCCCAGATTGCGGATCCGGTAGCGCAGGAAGCGTCTCACGGCGGCAGCGCCACCGGTGGCGAACGCCGTGACTTCCATCGTCAGGCCCGGCAGTCTCCAGGCCGCGGAAGGGATGGCAACGGAGCCCTCGGCGAGTTGGGTCGAGTTGCGTGTGTTGGCCCAGGAGAAAAAGCGGTCGCCGATGCGCAGGAAGGGCGCGATCGAGCATTCTCCGGCGATGGGTTCGGCCATGCCCTCCTCGTTGAGGAGTTGGCAGCTTGTTCCATCGGGTGAGCCTGCGCTGGTCCAGTAGCTTTGCTCGCGCAGCAGGTAGCGCGGGTGGTGTCCGCGCGGCGCCATTGCCGCGACCGTGTGCAGGAAGTCGCCGAGCGTGCGCGCTTCACCTGGTTCGAGCAGGCGCAGTGACCGCAGCGTCGGGTTTCCGCGAAAGCGGATGCGCAAACGGTTGGCGCGGGAATCGGGCAGGAACAGGTGGGTGCGTGCCAGCGGTGTATCGCGCTGCGTGGCGAGCGTCCGCCAGGAATCGCCGTTGCTGCAGGCCTGCAGCGTGAAGGGGCGGGCGCCGTCTTGCGCCCAATCGAGCACGAGCCCGCCGAACTCGCGTTGTCCTTGGAAATCGACGGCAATCCACGGATTTCCGTCTTCGGGTGCGGCTTGCCATCGTTGTTTGTGCGATTGCTTGCGCGCGATGGATTCCAGCGAGGGAGGCCGGGTTCCCTTTGCGAGGCTCGATACCGTTACCAAGGGTTCTTCGTGCAGCGTGAGGTCCTCGAAGCGGAAGTCCTCGATCCGGATGCTTCCCTTTCCGCCGGGTCCGGCACTGATTGCGAATTCGAATGCCTCGGTCCGGTCTGGAATCCCGCCGCCAGCAGGGCCCCATGCGAAGGGGAGGTCGCGCTCGCGCAGAGTCACGCGGGTTCCTCGGCGGGAGAACGGGAAAGACTCCTGCTGCCAGCGCCAGACATCCGCGCCGCCGGGGCCGACGATCTTGAACTCGAGTTTGTTGCGGGGTGCCGTTCCGCGCACCCGGAACGAGCAGGAGAACAGTCCCGGCAATCGCAGCATTCCCTCGCGTCGAGCCACGACGAATCCGCCGCCGCCCTTGAAGTCGAAATCCAATCGCAGTCCTGTTTCGCCGCCGATCCTCAACCGTGCCTCGCCCGAGGCGAAGGCTTTCCATGCCCGGGGATCGAGGAAGGTTTCCGGAAATCCCGTTTCCGTCCGCGAGACCGCCATGGCTGGTTCAGTCGTTGGTTTCCGCAACGATGTCGGCGAGGGCCGCGAGGGTTTTCGGTTGCAGGATGCCCATGCCGGTTCCGGGAAGCGCCCAGACACCTTCGCCGCGGGAGGCGCCGTAAATCACATGCGCCCCCTCGGTACTCTGTGCGAGGTAAAGTCCGCCCGACCGGTTTCGTTCAATGAAATTCAAAAACTTGTCGTACCATGGATCGCTCACCACCGGGAACACCTGTTCCGCCATCGCGCGCAGCGTTGCTTCATCGCAGCGCCGGATACTGCGCCGGATGCAATCCAAGCGGGCCTCCGTCTCCGCATCGGGCCATTCCTCCGTGTTCATGGTGATCGAAAGTTCGTGGGTGGGAGCAGGTTCCCTGAACTCGCATCCCTTGGCAAGGACGCCTTCACGGCCCATAGGAGGCGTTCATTGCGATTTCTCCGGCCAGTGGTATCTCGCCATCGTCTGGCGCACCCCTTCGGAAAGAACCACGATCCCTTGATCCGGTCGGCCGAGTGCGATTGCCTCCGCTTGCGGCAGCCGGTGGGCAGGCAGGGCGACCGGTTCGCGGTCGAAGGCGGTGGCCCATGATTCACCCGGTTTGCGGCGGTACAGCCAGACGCCGCCGTAGGTGAGCAGCACCGCCGCCGATCCATCCTCGGCAATGTCCAGTCCCGTCGGTTGGCGGCCGAAGGGAATGAAGCGGTCGGCATGTTGCGGGAGGCGGACCGTGCCGGTCCGGCGCGTCACGGGCATTTCCTTCGAATGATTCGTTCCGAGGTCGAGTTCGTGGAGTTCCGGCGGATGGGTGCGCTTGGTGATCAGGAGGATGCGCCCTTCCGCGATGTCGACTGCCACGCTTTCGCAATCGCGCGGCCCGCCCTCGAAGCGGAAGTGGCGCCGTTCGGTGATGCGGGCGGTGATGGTCCTGTTTTTCGCGGGGGGTGGCGGTTCCTCCAGAAAGTACAAGGTCGCGTGGGAGCGGCTTGCCGCGTTGTCGCCGGTATCGGCCACCAGCAGCATGTCGCGGCCTTGGTGCGTGAACGATGCGAGGTCCTCCCAGTCCCGGTTGAACGCGCCGTCGAGCGTGACGGTGCCGCCATCCGCTCCGTTGAGCCCGACCCGGTGGAGTTGCGGGCGGGATCCGCTGTCATTGACCGCCCAGATCCATTGCGGGTGTTTGCGCGAGAAAGCCGCCCCGCTTGCTTCCCGGACCGCCAGCGAGCTAACGACTGGCGAGGTTTTGGCGCGGGTGCAGACGACTTTTTCCGAGGCCGATCCCGGAATGGCCGAGCAAAGCGCGAGGAGGGAAAGCCATTTCAACACCGCAGCCCCAATCTGCCCGGGGCGGGGCGAAACGCAACGGGAGAATGTCGCGGCGCGTGCGGTTGTCTTGTTCCGTGCGTGACATGGCGCAGCCGGAAGGGACATTCTCCGCGCGTGACCAACTTGACCGTTTCCTCGTTGCGCCGCCAGGCCGGATCCGTGCCCTTGCTGGCCGCCGTCGTGGCGCAGGTGCAGTCGCGGCATTTGCGCAAGACCAAGAACGACAAGCCCTTCCTTGAACTTTCGCTGGCCGACGCCACCGGGCATGTTTCGATCAAGGTGTGGTCCGATTCCCCGGTGTTCCAGCAGGCTGAGGCTCTGGAGACTTCCGCTCTCGTGAGGATCGAGGCGCGCTGGACCCTCGGTTCTTTCGGGGTCGAGGCCAAGGACCTCACGATCCACGAGCCCGCTCCGGCCGAAGTGGACGGGTTTTTCGCCGGCGACCCCGAACTTGCCGCGCTGCAGGATGCCGGGTTCGCCGAGATATGCAGGCTGTGTTCCACCATTCGGGATCCGCGGTTGCACGCCGTGTGCGCGCGGTTTCTCGAGCAGATGGGCGACCGGTTCCGGCGCACTGCTGCGGCACGGCGCAACCATCACGCGCGTCGCGGCGGCTTGGTCGAGCATGTCGTGCAGATGATGCGTTGTTGCGATGTCCTCTGCGGAGTGTACCCCGGGCTCAACCGCGACCTGCTGCTGACCGGGGCCTTGTTGCACGACTGCGGCAAGCTCTGGGAGAACAGCTATCCCGAGCACGGTTTCACCCAGACCGTCACGATGCACGGCGAGCTCATCGGGCATATTTCGCTGGGCATTGAGTTGGCAAACCGCCTGTGGCGCGAGACGGTGGACACCGGGTCGGTGGAGGGCGCAGAGGCGTTTTCACCGCCATCCGAGCAGGTGAAGCTGCATTTGCTTCATCTCATCGGCAGCCATCACGGCGAGCACCAGTTCGGTTCGCCGGTGCTTCCGCGCACGCCCGAGGCCTATGTCCTCAACTGCGTGGACAACCTCGATGCCAGGCTCGAGATGGTGGCCGGGGCCTATGCCTCGGGCCAGGAGATCGCGCCGGGCATCCACGAGCGGGTGCATCCGCTGCCGGTCGGCGTGGTGCGGCCGCTGCCGGTTTTCGCGCCCCCTTCGCCGGAGGATGGTGCGCCCGGGTAGCCCCGGGCACCGCGCGGCTCAACAGAGCAGCCACGAAAGGTGCGGCGAGTAGAGCTTGGGCTCGAGCAGGAAGGAATCGTGCCCCTTCTCCGAGTGCACCGTGATGTGCATCACATCCACCTTCGCCTTCTCGAGGAGTTTCACCAGTTGGCCCTGTTCCTCGGGGTAGAAGCAGAAATCCGAGTCGATCGAGAACACCAGCCAGCGCTGGCCCGCTGCGCGCGCGCGTTCGAAGAGTTCCGCGGCGTCCTGAGCGTCGCCCTCCGCCACCGGATCGTAGCGCGACCACAGATCGATGATCCGCAGGTAAGTGTTCGCGTCGAAGCGTTGGACGAATTTTTTCCCTTGGTGGAGCATGTAGCTCTGCACCTTTTCCCGGATGCGGTACCATGCCAGCACATCATCGGGCTGCACCACGTCCTTGCGTGCGCGGCGCTCGATCGAGTCGAGGTGGACGAAGGTCTTGTGCGAGATGATGCGCGCGAGGGCGAGGCCGTATTCCGGGTGTGGGCCGCCGTAGTAGTCACCGCCCTTGAAATGCGGGTCGTTCTCGATGGCCATGATCTGCTCGAGCAGGATCAACCGGTTGAGCACGGTGGTGCGCGCACCGCAGGCGAGCAGAGCGACATTGCGGACGCGCTGCGGCAGGCGGGTGGCGAAGGTCAGCGCGAGCAGTCCGCCCACCGAAGGCCCCACCACCGCGTGGAGGCAGCCGATGCCGAGGTGGTCGAGCAACCGCGCCGCCACCTCCACTTGGTCGGCCGCGGTCACCGACGGGAAGCGCGAGCCCCAGGGCAGGCCGGTGGCGGGATCGGGCGAGGACGGGCCGGTGCTGCCGTAGCAGCCGCCGAGGTAGTTGGCGCAGACGACGAAGTGTTTGCGGGTGTCGATCGCCTTGCCGGGGCCGATCATATTGCTCCACCAGCCTTCGTGGAGTTCTTCCTGCCAGAGGTTCACGCCTTTGATGGCGGGGTTGATGCCCGCCGCGTGTTGGGAACCGGAGAGGGCGTGGAAGACCAGCACTGCGTTTGATCCGTCTTCCGCGAGGGTGCCGTAGGTTTCGTAGGCGATGCGCAGGCCCGGCAGGGTGGCTCCCTCGCGCAACCGGAAGGGTTCGTCCGGTCCTCCGGTTTCGAAAAAACGGGTGCGGGATTCCTGCGGCATGGGGGAAAGCCTATGGACAAGCTTCGCCACGTGCAAGCGGGCTGCGCGGCTCATGACCACCCCGGCCTGCGGGGCTTTCCTGGCGTTTTGCCTTCAGGACGGGGGCAGCAGGCGATGGC
>CAZMUK010000005.1:0-43560 GCA_964569415.1 uncultured Luteolibacter sp.
GTGAAATCCTGACGGTCGAACACCGCCCCTGCCGCAACGACAAACCCCGCGTTCCGAAGCCTGAGCTCTCCGCCCACCCGTTGCCAGGTACCCGCCAGAATCATGCCCACTGGCAGGTCGAGAACACCCGCCTCGATCCGCACGATTCCGCCCGCGAGGTTGTTGAAAGGAACACTGGCGATGGTGGTCGTCCCCGCGCCGCGGCGAATCACCAAACCCGCATTGTTGATTGCATTGCTGCCGCCGTTCCAATGGCCGATGTCGCCGTCACCGTCGAACACCAGCGTTCCGCCGACGAGGTTCTCGAGCCTGCCGTTGGCACTGCCCTGATTGTTGAATTTCCACTCGCCGCCGGCGTAGGTGAGCATCCCTTTGTTTTCCACGATCCGGTCGATCCACTTCAGCGAGCCGCTGCCGAATGCGGAGACGCTGCCGCTGTCGAGGATCAGCCTTCCGCCCGGCCGCAGGATGCCGGAAAACCAGTCGAAGCCGCCGGCAATCGTCAAGGATCCCGCTCCCGACAATTCCCCGCCTTCGAGCCGGTAGTTGCTTCCTGCGAGGAATGCGGACGGCTGCTGCGGCGCGAGGATCCCGCCCGTCTGGCGCAGAGTCACCGAGGCCCCTGCGCCGCCGACGGAGAGACTCGCGAAGCTGGCCGTGCCGGATGGGAGCGTGACCGTGTATGTTCCGGCAAGCTCGATCACCGCACGATCGGTGCCGGAGGGAACCCGTGCGGGCGTCCAGTTCGTGGCCGTGTTCCAATCCCCTCCTGCGGGATTGCTCCATGCGACCACATTGCTCGGGTTGACCGTCACGGTCACCGTGACCGGCTTGCCGATCTGGAATCCGTCGGTCACGCGATAGGTGAAGGAATCGGTTCCGCTGAACGACGGGTCCGAGGTGTAGGTGAAGGTTCCGTTGCCGTTGGAAACCACGGTGCCCCGGGAAGGCTGCGTGAAGTCGACGAGTGTGATCGGATCGTTGTCGGGGTCCGTATCGTTGGCGAGTACATCGGCCGTTGTGGCAGGGAAGCTCTGGGTGGCGACAAGGGCATCGGGCGTGCCGCGCGGCGCCCGGTTCGGGACAGACACCCCTCCCCGGTGGCTCACGAGGAACTCGGACAAGACCCAGTTGCCGTGCCCCGCCCTGCCGGGACCGTTGTTCGGCAACGAAGGATGCTCGAGAACCTCGAGACGGAAGCCGGTCACATTGCCGCTGATCCCTCGCGCCGTGACAGTATAGGTGGTGGTATCCGGCATGTTTCCACCCGCCAGCACCGAACCGTCTCCCAGCACCTGCAGGGTCTCTCCGCCCGTGCCGGTGATCTCCACCACCTCAAGCGGAGTCCAGACCGCGGAAACATCGCCGCCGTTGGCAAGGCCGTCGGCGAATTGGGAACGGTCGTCCGTGGTCGCAGAGATGCGGAAATTGCCGAGGAAATGGGCACTCCCATACAGCTGGGGCAGCGTGAAGGTGAAGACGGTCAGCGGATCGGCGCCGATGTCCCTCTTGGTTTCGAAAACAGCCGTCATCAGGGGAGTGCCTCCCACATCGCCTGCCCAGCCGTGCTGCCCGCCGACAAGAATCCCGTCGATGAGCATCGAAGGAGGGAATCCCGCCTGAGATCGATCTGCCGTTGCTTTCTGCAACTCGATCTGCTCCGGACTCGGCACCATGACCACGCTTTCGCCGATGGCGTCGATCTCGACGATCTCCGGACCGGGAATTGACGGATCGACTTTGTCGAAATCAATCCGGAACTTGCTGCCCACGAAACTCTTGAAGGGGATGATGGTCATCAGCTCCCCGCCGAAATACGGGTTCTCCGGCACCTTGTAGACCGCGAGAAGATCGTAGAAGGTGTCTGCCTCCTTGCGCCCGTAGAGCCGCGCCTCGGTGAAACCACGGCCGGCCACGCCCTCGTCGAAGGCCCTCAGCACGGCTCCCTCGACCATGACCGGGCCGGCAGTTTCCCACGAGATGGAATGCGAGCCGACGGAGCTGCCGAACAATGCAGATGAACCTCCGCCGTCGAAGGCGTTTGACCCTTGCGTCGCCTGGCCGATGTCCGCAGTGGATTCCGTCACCACCGTGCCGCGGCTCAGATCCCAGACATCATCGCTTGCAATCGAGCCGCCCTCGGCCGAGACCGTGATCCGCAGCACTGCGGGCTCGGATTCCATGAAGCCGTCCGATGCGGCAAAAACCAATCGGTCCAGTCCCGTGAATTCGTCGTCCGGCGAATAGATGATCCGGCGCTTCGGATCCGTGACAACGGTGCCCGGAACAAGGATCCGGGAGCCGATACCGCCCGCCGTGAACTGGAAGATCCTTCCCTTGGAAGGAAGTGCCAGAATCTTCGCGGAAAGCGGCTGAAAGTCCATGTCGCTCGCCTCGAGGGCGATCAATGACAGACTGCCCGCCATGGCGGTGACTGCCTGCCCCCGTCCGACAAGGGGAGGAGCAAGCTGACTCCACGAAGGAGCCTGGCTGCCCGAAGCGAGGTCAGCTGCCGGCACCGCGGCCACCGAGGAAATCGCCGACGAGCCCGCGCCATCGTCCAGCGGCCAAGCCGCCGCCAGCCCGGTCTCCACACCGGTCGCCTGTCGGCCCATGCCGCTGCGGATTTCCTCCGCGGTGAGTAACCGCTTCCAGAGCCGCACCTCGGCAAGCAGTCCGTCGGTGAACTCATCCGCGCCGCTCGGACTGTAGCCCAGATAGAGCGCCTCGCCCGCAGTATCGCGGAGACCTGCCGTGGTCACCTTGCGGCTCACCTCGTTGCCGTCGACATAAAACACGGCCTCGCGGCTTGTCTGGTCGAATGTCATCGCCAAGTGCCTCCAGGCACCCGGCTGCGGAAGCACGCCGGAGGCGAACGAGAGATCCCTGTCCGGGTAAAAAGTGAGGCCGTTGGGATTGTTCTGGACGGCCATGTGCCAACCCCAGTCATTGGTTGCCTCGTACTTGTCGAACGGAACGGCGAATCCCTGCGGATACCCGCGGACGAACATCCACGACTCGAAGGTAACACCCGCCGCTCCTTCGATCTCGTCGAAGGCGGCGGAATGCACAACGCTGGCGAAGTCGTTGCCGTCGAAGGAGAGAGATGCCCCGGGCGACTGAACCGAGCCCGCGGTGGGCCGCGTATTGGCGTTGACGGACACCGATATCCGGATACTGGCGGAGAGTCCCCAGCGATCCTCGACGGAGTAGGTGAAAGAATCCACCCCGCTGAAACCGGGCATGGGTGAGTAAAAAAGCGCCGACCCCGAATAGAAGGCGAAGCCCCCGACGGGGAACGAGAGACCGTTGGGATCGATCGACAGGGTGTCTCCGTCGGGATCACTCACTCCCGCGAGCAGCTGGGCCGTGGTCAGCGACAGGTTCTCACCCCGGTTGATGGTGAAGTCCCGGGCGGGGCCCACCGGAGCCCGGTTGGCAACGGCCGGATCCGGGTCGATGATGTCGGCGATCAGGTCGGCATCGGCATCGCTCTGCGAACCCGGCTTGCCGAGGCCCTCGTTGCCGTTCACGCGCAGGGAAACCACCTCGACATGGGTGAGCGCTCTCCCGTAGATGGCGAGGTCGTCGATCACCCCGTTGAAGGTGCGGGTGAATGCCGGGTGGAAGAGCCGTGGATTCGCACCGATCGTCCAATCGAAAGAATCGTTGTAGGGTGTCGGAGCCACTTGGGCGAACTCCGCCTCGATTCGGCCGTTTACGAAAAGCCGGACGATCGTTCCGTCGCAGGTCACGGCGACATGATGGAAGGTTCCGGCGGGAAAGGTTCCGGAGGATGTCGCGCTGCTGCCGGAGTTGGTGACGATGAACTTGCCTGCCTGCGTCCAGGACAGGGAGATCGATGCACTGACATTCGAGATCTGCTTTGTGAAGATGACGCTGCCGAAGGAATCCTCATTCGGCCCTGGTCCGTCGGGACGGACCCATCCCTCCACCGAGAACTGCTGCAAGCGAAGCCGCGGGGAATCCGCAACCTCCACGAAGCCGTCGGCGCCGAGCTTCAGGCCGGAAGCGGCCTTGCCGGCAACAAAGGCGGCGTTTGATCCGGTCGCCGGATGCAGACGACCCGCATCCAGCAGGTCGTCGTCGAATTTCCACCATGCCAGCATACCGCTCGGCACGGGACGCCCCGGCAATGCCGGATCGACGGGCTTGGGATCAATGTTGTCGGCATAGGCATCGCCGTCGCTGTCCGGGTTCAACGGATTGGTGCCGAGAGCAACCTCCGCACCATCGGTCAACCCGTCGTCGTCGCAGTCGCGCTTGGCGGGATCGGTTCCCGCTGTGCGCTCGCCGCCATTGGAAAGTCCGTCGTTATCGAAGTCGTCCCCATCGGAATTCGCAACGAAGGGATCCATGCCGCGATCGGCCTCGAAGCCATTGCCCCATCCGTCGCCATCGTCGTCGGCATCCCGCGGCCGAAGGTCGAGCACGACGGGCGGATGTTCGTAGGCTGGCCGCCCGTCCAGCAAGGCGGAGAAGCGCAACACGGCTTCCGTGGCATCGGCGGGCAGGATGAGGTCTGCTCCCTGTCCGCCATCCTTGGCACTGGTCGTCACCGGAGTGCCGCCGTTGAGTGAGAAACGGAACGAGGTGGCACCAATGCCGCTTTCGAAGAGGGCGAGAGCCGGGATGGTCTGCCCCGGAATGAACTTGGCTCCGACCACCGGTGTCACCGCAGTGACCGCCGCAGAAGTCAGCGAGAAGGCGAATCCCCCGGCCGGCATCGCATTGCCCGAGGCATCCGCAAGACGGTTCCCCGCCGCATCGGTGAGACCGGGCAAAAGCCTGAGCGTGTGGCTCACACCCGGCTTGAGCGGTGCCTTGGGGAGGATGCGCACCGTATTTTGACCCACGGCCTGCAACGCAAAGGCAAGCGGCTCACCGGCAGGATCCGCGAGCGAGTAATTCTCCGCCGCGAGCATCGCCGCCGATGCAGCTTCGCCGTATTCCACGGTCCAGTCGGTCCACAAGGAAGCATTGGACGAGCCATCGGCAGGAACGATGGAAACCAAGCGCGGCGGTGTGAGGTCGGGAATCGTGAAGCTCCGGCTCGTGGTCGCCGTTTTTCCCACGGCATCGGTTGCAACCACCGTGGCGGTGAAAGAGCCGCCAACCGGCTCAAGGTCCGAAAGGTCGAAGCCGAAGGTTTCGCGCGAGTCCAGATTCGCGGGTGCCGAAACGCTGCGGGACAGGACGGCATCGACAGGCGCGCCGAGTGTCACCGAAAGATCGGCCGCACCGCTGTTGTCCCGCCAATCGACCGCGAGCGTGAAGGGCCCGGGAGCAACGGAGGCTCCAGGCGCAGGATCGGCAATCGCGATCACCGGTGGCGCTCCGTCGCTCACCTCGATCTCGAAGACCTGGTCGCCGGTTTCCGCGCCGCTGTCGTCCTTCGCCGTCGCGAGGACCCGGATCCTGCCACCGGGCACCGCATCGAGAGGCACGACCCCCTGAAGAACCAACGGAGCACCCGCGCTCGTTTTCAACGCAACCGTCGCGGCACCGGTCGCGGCCGCACGCAGGTCGGTCACCGCACCGTCGTCCTCCGCCTCGACCCGCAGGCTGAAACCGCTACCGCCGGCAACCGCGCCGGCCGCTGGATTGAGCCGGACGAACCGGATGGTCGGCGGATCGTTCGCACGGACCTTGAGGGCGAACTCTGCGAAGGGCCCCTCGTTGCCGAAGCGGTCGATTGCGATGGCGCGCACCGTGTAGTCGCCGGCGGGAGGCATCGTCACGGCAAGCTCCGTGCTTCCCGCTGCCGATGTTCCGACATTGGTGAAGTCGAGCGTGTAACGGACCCGGAAATCACCCGTCTCCGGTGCGGCCAGCAGCGACTCGAGCACAGCCGTCGATCCGGCCGTCGGGTTGGCTCCGCCCTTGATGCGGACGGAGCTGATCGCGGGGCCCAGCGTATCGAGGGTGCGGAAGCTTGCAACGAGCGGTTGGTTGGCCACCTCGTTCCCGGCGAGGTCGCGAACTCCGCTCACCACGACCTGCAGCTCTGCGTTCACCGGCAGATCGGTGGTCGAAACGAAGGTGAGCACCCGGCCGTTGACGCCGAGCGAAACCGTCCCGGGAACCGGACCCGATGGTCCGGTTAGGACGATCACTGCACCCGGTTGCAGGATCTCGTCGAAGCTCAAGCGGACCGGAGTGCGCGGATCAACCTGCTCCGTACCTTCCGCCGGCGTGAAACTGAGGAGTTGCGGCGGCCTCTGGTCGCGTGTGGTGAATGAGGCGCTGAACAAGGTCGTCAGTGGACGGCCAACGAGGTCCAGCGGGCCGGAATTGGTCACGGCCCCGAGGGCGTTTCTCAGGACGCCGTCGACGACAATGATCCGGTAGCTTGTTTCGCTCTTGAGGGGTTCCACCGGGTCCAGCAACCACTCGGCTGGTCCCGTTTGCGTAAGCGAGGCCGCAACGACCGTCCCGCCGGAAGCCTCCCTGAGGAAGATGCCGCCGGGAACTACGCTCGCCGGATCGAGCGCTTCGCTGAAGCGCAGAGAGATGCTCGCATGGATGTCGACACCCTCCTCCGTGTCGGCAGGGACAGTCGATGTCACGCGCGGCGGGGACTCGTCGAGGACCAGGTCCCCGATGTCGTCGATCTCGTCGTTGGCGGTGATGCTTCCCGAGCGGAGGGCCAGGCCGCCGTTCGCCGGAAGCAGCGCGCGCAAGGTCCAGTCTCCTTGGGGAACGGGTGCCAGTTCGAAGAGGCCGTCCGCTCCCACGGTGCGGACAATGGTGCCCTCCGCACCGCTGCGCGAAGGGAAGGTCACCAAGGCTTCGGCACCAACGGCGACCGTGGTTCCGTCCTCGCGCAGGATCCTTCCCTTCACCGTTCCGCTCGGAGTGAGGGTCAGGTCGCGCGTCACCGTTTCCCCGGCGATGACCGTCTCCACGGTTTCGGCGGCGGCGAGACCGAGACGCGTCGCGCGAAGCATCACCCGAAGCCCGGGAGGAAGATTTGCAAAGGAGAAGGCCCCGTCATCGCCCACCACGAGATTTTCGGCGATAGGCGTGACCTGATCCCCCGGGCTGGTCGGTATGGAAATCGTCACCTCCGCTCCGCTTGCGACGCCACCGCCTGCCTTCAGGACCCTTCCCGCGAGAGATCCGATTCCGCGCAACACCAACTCCTGCTCCGCCCTCTCACCCCGGCCGCTCAGGCTCACCACTTTTAGCAGCGATCTGTCGCGGGACTCACCCACCACCGAGGAAAACGCCTGCAGCGCATATTCGCCGAGCGGAAGTCCGGGGAACTCGGCAGACCCGTCGGCTGCAGTGTCCCGCGTCGTGATCCGATCCGCAGGCTGCCCCCCGACCATCCGGAAGAGCTTCACCTCCGCGGAGTCGGCGGGCCCTGCCCCGCCCGAACGAAGCACCCGCACAACAAGGGTGGCGCGGGCACTGAGTGGCACATCGACCGAAAGCTCCGCCGTCGTCGCCGGCAGCAAGGCGCGCACCGATCCGTCCACGCCCGCACTCGATGCCTTGACGGTGAATCCCCCGGCCGGTACCCCCGCGACACTGTAGGAACCGTCAGGCCCGGAGGTCACCGTGAATTTCCGGGTCAACGCGAACGGATCATCTACCTCGAGCACCACCAGCGCCCCCGGAACCGTGGATGTTCCCGCGGAATCGATCACCAGCCCGCTCACCGTTCCAAGAGGAGTCTCAATGATGCGGACATCCCGTGCCTCGCCGTTCGATGCGAGCGTGACCGACGCATTGCCGCCCCTGCCGTTCACCGGATTCGACGCAAGCAGCACATGCGTGCCGAGGGGAACATCGACGAAGGAAAAGCGGCCCTGCGGATCGGTCGGGGCGAATGCAAAGTCACCGAGCCGGATGTTGGCCCCCGCGACCGGAGTGACCCCGTCGCTCTCAAGGAAACGGCCGTTGATCGTGCCGGTCGAGGAAAGGGTCACCACCGCCGATGCGGAACCATTCCGCTCCACATAAGTGCCGACGGCTCCCGCCACCCGAGTCAACCCGATCGTCGTCGCTGCCGAAACCGCATACGGTCCCTCGAAAAGATTCGCAAACTCCACGGTGCCGTCCGGCCCGGAGACTGCCTCGAGCCGCTCTCGGGGAAAGGCCCCGCGCGATAGCTTGACTTGCGCTGCGACAGCGGGAGATCCGTCGGCCTTGCGCACAAGCACCGAGAGCTTGCCCCTGCCCAGCAGCGTGAGGGTCACCAGGTTGTCCTGCGATGGGAGCACATTCACCCCTGCCTGCGCCCGGCCCCCGCTCAGCGGATCGAATGCGGTGACCTCGTACCCGGTGTTGCCGCGCAAAGAGTACAGCGCCGCTCCCGTGCTGAAGCGGCCCTCTGCATCGGTGCGCAACACGCGCGGATCATCGGAACCGGCCGCGATCGATACCTCGATGCCGGCACCCGCCGGCGAACCATCCGGCATCAGCACCCGGCCGCTGAGCGAACCGTTGATCTCCGCCACCGGCGGAAACTGCAGCACAATTCCCGGGACATCCGGATCGAGCGTCGTCGTCTTGCCCGAGGTCGAGAGCACCACGGGGAAAAAGGGGCTTGCCGCCTGCAACCCCCAGTCCCCGACAAAGGCCTGTCCGTTGAATTCGAAGGTGCCCAGTGCGGGATCGGAGTTGCGCTCCGCACGGATGCGCATGCCGGGCTTGCCGATCGCATCGGGACCGATGCCGGTGAGCCGCACCCGCGCGCCGATCGGCACACCCTGGCCGTTCTTCACGATGCCGCTGATCTTCGAGGTCCCCAGATACCGGATGTCGGCAGTCTCCGTTTCCCCGTCGAAATCGAGCTTCACGCCCTCGCGGAAACCGTAGACCGTCGGATTGAAATTCTCGCCTTCTCCGTTGAGGAAGGGATTGTTCACGCCGGTAAATGCCGCGAAGGCCTTGCCGATGATCGCTGCGACTTCCTCCGCGCTGGCCTCCTTCAACGCCGCGGCAGCCGCATCCCCATCGAACGGCTCTTCGGCGGGAGGCGCGGGTGCGCTGACATCGTAGGCACCGCCGATCGGTCCGCGCAAATCAAGCCCGGGGAATTCATAGTTTCCTTCCTCATCAGCCTTGGCCCACACGAACCACGAGGTGTCCGCATTCGGAAACGGCAGCGCCACATTCACGTTCGGCACGGGGTTGCCGAAGGCATCGCGCACCTTCCCGATGATGCGGCCCTTGGCGGGGAAGCTGATCGACACGAAATTCTCCGCACCCGGCTGCACCTGGAGGGTCTGCGACTGCAACCGCGTGAGTTGTCGGCGCGGATCCGGATCATTCTCGATGCCGACGAACCCGGCCGTGACGGCGCTTTGCCCGGTCGGCACGCCGGGCAAGACGAAACGGCCGAGCGCATCCGTGGTGGCCAACTCTTGTCCTCCGCCCACCACCGCACCTGCGACCGGATCGCCGTTGGCGAACCGCACGACGCCGCTCACCGAAGCCCGTGCCGGCAGCACGATGTTGGCAGTGATCGTCTCATCGGCATTCACCGAGAACGGTCCGCGCCGGCCATAGCCTCCCTTTCCGTCCGGAGGAAAGGCGATCGCGGCCAAATCGCCCGTCGGGATGTTCTCCAGCGACCAGAATCCAGCGGCATCGGAGGTCGTCTGGCCGAACACAGTCAGGTTGCCGATGAAGGCACCCTCCGGCGGCATCCTCGCCACATAGACCAACGCCCCCGGCGCCGCACTCCCGTCGGGCATCGTCACCCTGCCCCGCCAGTTCGCATACTTGGTCCGCTCCGATCCGAGCACCACCTTGAGGTCGGCGACGCCGGTCTTGCCGTCGAGCAGGCCGCTCACGGTCCGCGTGAGGCGGTCGGCATTCGCCGCCTCGATCGTGAAGTTTCCGAGCGGCACACCCGGGAAGGAAAAGCGGCCCGCCGAGTCGGTCAACACCCCACGGCCCAACTCGCGGGATCCGACATCCGGAAACAGGTTGACCGCTGCACTGATGGCGGGAGTGATCCCGTCGGCCAGCAGTACCTGGCCGGTCACGATACCTCTACCACGGAAGCGCAGCGAGTAACTGGACTCGCTGCCGAATCGTGCTGCGGGGATCTTGTCGTTCACGACCGCGCGGTCGAGTCCCTCCGCCTTGGCGATCGCCTCGGGCAGCGCACCCATGGCGAACTCCGCAAGCAGGGTGTTGCGGTTGGCAGGCAGGCTCGCGAGTTCCGCGAGCTTGGCCGCATCCACCTGACCCTTCACCGCGCTCTCCAGAATGAGCTTTACGGCCTCCTCCGAAAGACCCGAGGTGTCGGTGGTCGAGAGACTGAACGGGATGCCGCCCAGAACCATGTCGAAACGGAAGGCCCCTGTATCGTCGGTACGCACCTGCGACACGCGCCGGACCCACTTTAGGCAGCCTCCGTCGAAGGTGGCTACCTCGTCGTTGTAGGTGAGCGTCACCGGCACATTCGCGGCAAAGGAACCATCGGCGCGCATCACGCGACCCTTCACCGAGCTGCCCTCGACCAATCTCGACCTCAGCGGTCGCGCGGCGGGAATCACCGGATTTCCCCGCGCATCCGCCACCGTCGCCGCCACCGTCAGGGAACGCGATACCACCGCACCCACCGGCGAACGCATCGTCAGCAACGCGAGACGGCCCCCGGGTTGCATCTGGACGAAGGCGGCCTCGTTGCCGTCCTCGAGACGATACGCGGAGGGCACATTCGCTTTCTCCTGCGTCATCGGCTTGCTGAAGAGCACCGCAAGCACATTGCCGTAGTTGCGGACATCGACCGCCTTGTCCCGTTCGTCAGTGGAGCGGACGATCGGGCAGGGCTCCGAGGGTCGCCCGACGAGAACTTCCGGATCCTGGAGAACCGCAACCACCTCCGGCGGCAGTTCCGCGATGTCGGAGCCGGACGCGGCGAGGACTTGCTCCGTCACCCCGTCGCCATCGCTATCGACCGAAAGTTCCTCTCCCGGTTTCTCCGGATCGTACACAAGCACCGTGCCGGCGGGCTGGGCGCCGGGACTCCAACGCAATTCCCTGGCATCGCCATCCGACTTCACGAACATTACCGAAATCCCCGACGGCCCGACTGCCTCGGACGCCTTCCAGCGCACCTTGCCGCTTCCAGCCGCCACCAGCCACTGGCCCTGCGATCCGCCGTACACGAGGGTCTTGGCCGCGGTGCTTCTGGAATCGTCGGCAACACCCGCAGCCCCCTCCCAGGAAAGCCGCCACGCGGCGCGATCCGAACAAGCCATCATCCACGATTCCCCCCGGCCCGCGAAATCCCGGGCACGCGCGGAAATCCTCTGCACCATGTCGCCGGCGGAGGCATCCTGCAGCGCTGCGGCCATCGCCTCCCGCCACTCGCGTCCCGCATCGGTACTGCGCATGATCTGGTCCCAGCCCACGTCGGAATCCCGCGCGCCCTGCCAGTCGAGCGCCAGATCGGGCAAGACCCGGACAAGCGGATCGCCGTAGCGAACACGCTGCGCCGCCTCCAGCAGGCGCAGGGGCTTCGCCGCATTGCCCCCACGGACCAGTGAACGCGATACGCGCAGCACGCCGGGCGGCAATTGCCCCGCGCTGTTCACGCTGAGCGCCTGGCCAAGCACCCGCTGCGCAGCAACCACCAGCGGCGGCGGAAGCTGGTCGATGAAATCCGGCAATGCCAGGGTGTCCGAACTGAGAGCCACTCCGCGCTCATCGACCCCGGCCTTGAGACGGAAACGCCCGATCACCGAATCGTCGCTGGTTGTCAGGTTGGAGAAAGTGATCGAGCCGGTCTTCTGGCTGCGGATGCGGAATACCGCGCTGCGGGTCTCCCCAGGGGCGATCGTGCCGAGCTCGACCCGGGCCGGGCTTTCGAGAATGCCTCCGCTCACATTGTTCGCGTTGAGTTCCACGCTCACGAGATTGGCAACCGTCGAGGAAGTGTTGAGAATCGTCACCGAGGCCTCGTAGGGCTCGCCGGCGCGCGTGGTGCGGGGGTGGGTGAAAGCCATGCTGAACTTGGGGTTGCGCACCATCACGCTGGCGGCCGCCTTGCCGGTGATGGCCACCGGGCCCGCCGCAAGACCGTCCATCGTTCCCGTGAGTTTCATCTCCATGACATGCAGGCCCTCCTGCAGGCCCTCCACGAGCAACTCGCCCTGACCCGTCTCACCCGGCCGGAGGCGGTCGGTATCGTCGGCACTCCCGGGCTTGCCATCCGGGCCTGCGGACTTCACGGGCACGATGTTTCGCACCGAGCCGTTGATCCGCGCAAAGCGCAGGGGATCGTCTCCCGGGCTGGCATGGGTGCCCGCCACCGCGTCCGGACCCAACGGCAGCACCAACTCGGCGAGCAGGTCCCGGACACTCAGGCCGCTGTCCTGCGGCGCGGCGTTCTCCGTGTAGATCATCACACTGAAGAACTGGTTGAGGAACCCGATGTTGCCCGGGATCACCATCAGCGCGGGAATCGGCGGTATGTCCAGCGCGAGATCCTCTTCGCCGACCTTGGCGTACTGGATGTTCATCGCCTTGATCTGGATATTGGGCATCACCCCCTCCAATTGCTTCGGAAGCACCAGGCTCTCGGACAGGCGATCGTTTACCGCCTCGGCCTGCCGCAGCCGTTCCTCAAGCTCCGCCGCGGGAATCACCTCCGTGTTCTGCCTGAAATCGGGCGCCACCACCGGGAGGCTCACGCGGACCGTTTCGCCACTCTCCAGCACGAAGCCCACCTCGAACTCCACGGCACGGAAGTTGCTCTGGTCGATGTCGATCCCCTTCTCCTCGATCTCCGTGAGCGACAAGGGACGCGAGGTCACGCGCGACACGAGAATCTCGTCGAAGACCTGCACGGGGACGGTGCCGGGCGTTCCCTCGAGCACCACGGCACCGTCGGGCATCACGAGACGGATGCCGTCGAGCGAGTAATCGCCCACGAGATTGAGCGGCGGCAGCATCAGCGGCCTGTCCGGGGCCCCGACGAGGCGGCGGGCGGGAAACGAGGGACCGCGCAAATAGGCCTCGACGAAGGCGCCGGGGGGAATCCCGCCGCGCACCACTACGCCCACGGAACCCGCGATGCCCTTGGGCACCGAGAGCCGTGCGGGAGACACCGCCATTCCGCTACCAGTGACCTCGAGGGTCAAGGTGGCCAATGGACGCACCTCCGCAGCAGACCACCCGGCCGCGGCGAGCAGCATCGCGAGGCAGCAAAGGACCGGACCCACCGGTGATGACGCAGCCCGGAGGACGGAACGAACGGAGCGCGTGGCACGCATGCGGATCCCCGCGGGATCGCGAAGACGGAAAGGAAAATGGAGCGCAATCCTCATGGCTCGCCGATTCCGCGGAGATAGGTTTCACGACGCGCCGCCTGCCTGCGGTTCTCGTCGATGAGCAACTGGAGGGTTTCCTTTGCCGCTGCCTTCACATCAAGGTCCTTCACGGTCTGGATGAACATCGCTGACCGGTCCATGTCGAGAGAAGTGAGCACTCCGCCCGCAACCGTGAGCCAGCCCCCGTTCTCCTCGAATTGATTACAGGCTTCGAGATAGGCCTTGCCCACCTCCGAATCCGATAGCCAGAGGATGCCCAGTTTCCCGAACTCGAAGCCTGCCGTCCACGCTGCGGAAACGGCGCTCCTCGAATTCGCGCAAGAACCGATCGCCTTCAGGTGGCTGAGACTGCGCGTGGGGGACTGCAGCGTGAACCGGAATCTTCCGATGTGCTTGCCCTCGAGAGCCTCCGATGCCTTCGTCGCGAGGTCGATCATCGATCCCTGAAAGGTCAGGTACTGCTTGCCCACCACGGATGCATGGTCCTCCCCGGTGAGGTATTCCCCGGCCAGCGCGGTGCCCAGCGTGTTGAGATTCCCCGCCACCGAGAGCAGGCTCTTGCGGCGGCGCTGCGCCACGCTGCCGCGCACCTCGTCGCGGAACTCTTGCGGCGAGAGGAGCGACCCCTTCGATTCGGAGGTGTCCTTGTAGAGCTGCCCGAGATTGTGCTCCATCCGCATCGGGGTGAGGAAATCGGCGGCACCGGCCACCGCACCGTCTGCAGTCAGCTGACGGAGCGTCCCGGCCCTCGCCAATCCGCTCATCTCCGCACTGGTCACCATCTCGACGGCCCGGAGCAACTGGGCGTCTCCCTTCATTTCCGAAACGGACTGAAGCACCTCGGCCCCGGTCTTGAACGCCTCGAGCGTGCTCGTGAATGTGGATGCGAGCTCGAACTTGTCCTTGATGTCGTCGTCAGCCGAAGTCTGCCCGAGCGCGATGGTCTTGAGCAGCAGCTCGGATCCCGCGCCCATCGCCCCGGCGAAGGACCCCTCCGCAACAGCCTCCTTGAGCTTGTTGGCAGGTTCCTTCAACTCCTTGGCCGCATCGATCTGCGCCTTGAGCTCCTTGCCGTAGCCGAATGCCGAGGTGGACTCCTCGCTTTGCGTGCCCGCCGGGTCGGTGCGGCCGGCCGGATCGCCGTCGAAGGCGGTGAACCATGCGAGGCTCTCCGAGAAAAGCGCGCTGTCCCGCTGCAGGAACTGGCCGAGCAGCGGATGCAGGTTTCGCTCGCCGAACTGGTAAAGGCCGGTGGCCGCGTCGAAAAGCCCGCCGTGGAAAAGCAGGGTTCCGCCCACGACGGAGCCGCCCTCGCCACCGGAGAAGACCGGCAATCCGTAGGCACCATAGCGGATCGTCTCGACCACGGTGCCGTCCGAGGCGAGATAGCCGCCCACCGAACGGTTGAGAGTGGTCAGCGGAATGTAGTCGACAAGCTGTTCCCCCGGCCGGGCAGCCGCCTGCACCTTCACGAGCTCGGCGCCCATCCACACATAACGCCGAACCAATGCGTTTCCTCCCGCGGCAACCTCGCCGGACTCCTCGATCAGCTGTGTTCCGCGCCACGCATAGGTGGTGACACCGGGCTCACAGCGTCCACTCGGCCCGCTCACTTCCCTCGCGATGATCCGCCCCAGACCGTCGCGGGTGTAGACCACCGAGACACCGTCCTCGCGGTCGATACGCTTGAGCAGGCCCATCCCGTCGTAGGCTGCCGTGGCGGATACCTTCGTGAGACCGCTCTGACCCGGCAGGAAAACCCAGAGCGGAAACGAGGTCATCGATCCGGACGCATCGTGGACAACCGGCACTCCGTCGACCGTAGCGAGGCGGTTGCCGTTCCTTGTGATCACGGGGAAGAATCCCCGCGGATCGGGACCCGCGAGATCAGGATTCGAGCGGAGCGGGACGGCGGAAATCTCGCCGTTGACGAAGGTGACGTCGCCGAGGGAAGCGGCAGGCTCCGCCCCGTTCCGGTTCTTTGCCCCGAAGCGGAAGTTGTCGATGCGCATCCCCTCGGCCGGCGCGTTCCTGCCGAAGACATCGAACTCGGCATGGTGCGTCCGCTCCTCGCTCAGCACCCGTCCGCCCGGAGTGAGTTGGTAATTGAACTGAGCGAGCGTCGGTGCATTGCCGGCCACCCCGCTTCTCCACCGGAGGGAGACGGGCCGCAGGGATGCATCATAGCTGCGCGACTGAACCAAGCCGCCCGCGTAGTGGATCTCCTCGGGGAGCCCGGCAGCAAACCAAGAGATCCGGGTGATCCCGGCCTCGACCATGGCTGTGGGCTGGCCGTGGGTGTCAGGAGCAAAAGTCACCGAGAAACCGCCCTGATATTCCTCCGAAAGAACATGGTCGAGGGAGTTGAGCGTCTGGCTCCAGGTGCCGGCATCACTTGTCTCGGAAACCGGCGATCCTCCGTCGTCGTAGCCGAACACCACCTCGTTGCCGTTGAACGAGGAACTGGTGCGCCTTCCCAGCGGATCGTAGCCGTACTCCAGTGTGTCGCCCGTGGCCGGCACCTCGATCCTCTCGAGCCTGCCGACATCGTCGTAGAAATGATTCTGGCCGACACCGCCGTGAACGACGATCTCCGGCGCGAAGAAATCGTTACGCTGCCGGAACTCCGCATCGGTGGCATCCGGGTAGCCGATCCTTCGGACCAGCCCGTCCCCGTCGTAAGCGAAGGTGAGCGACCCCGCGGCACTGGTCACGAGGGTCTTCCTGCGGTGCTCGTCGTAACTGTGATCGGCCACCGTCCCGTCGCGGAACTTCACGCTCAGCGGTTGGCCGCTCGGGGACATCGTCTGCGAAAAGGCCACGCCGTCCGGATCGACGCGGGAAACGAGGTTTCCAAAAGAATCGTATCCGTACACCGAGACACTGCCGCCGACCTCCGAGCGCGTCAGGCGCCCGACCGCGTCGTAGGTCTTGGTGAAGACCGCGGTGCCCGGGCATCCTGGAAAGTCCACCGTCTCCGAGCGGGCCCGGCCGGCCGGATCGAAATCCGCGTAGCGCACCCGCACATTGTTCAGCCTCGTCTCGAGGGTGCGACCGCTCTGGTCGCGCACGGCGGAGCGCAGCGTCTGGCCGTCGATCTTCATCTCGCGAAGCACACCGTCGGGGAAGTAGTGGAATTCGCGGGTCCGGCCGGAAGGCTGCGAGTCCACGCTGGCAAGCCTGCCCGCATCGTCGTAGCCGAACTCCTCTTCCATCAGGGTCACCCCGTTGGCCTTGAGCGTCCGTTTCGCGAGGCGCTCGGACACGGTCGAGGGCGCCTGCGGGGCGTCGTATTCCAGTTCGGTGGTGAGTTCCCCGGTGGTATAGGACGAGATCCTTCCCGAGTCATGGGTGAAGGTGGTGGTGACGCCGTTCTCGACAAGGGTCTTGATGTCGCTCGAACCGGGATTGTAGGTAACCTCGCGCTTGACCCCGGGGCCCTCCATCGAGGTGTTGAGCGGGCCATCGTAGTCAAGGGTGGTCTCTTCGCCCCCGATCCTGATTTTCTCCACCTGCCCGGAATCGTTGAAGGTGTAGTCCGTGGTGCAGGGCGGATAGCCGGTCTCGTTTTCCAGAACGGTGGTGGCTTTCCCCGGGTAGCGCTGATCCCCGTAGCTGTACGCGGTGACCTTCGTGGAAGTGCTCCCGATCAGGCTCTGCCGTGAAAGTCGCATCATCGAATCGTAGTCGTAGGTGGTCTCCGGGATCACCCCTGGCGCTCCCAGCGGGGCCTGGTCCTTGAGCATTCCGTCGGCGTTGTATCCCACGCGGATGTCGAACACGGGTCCTTCGAAAATCTCGCTGCGACCATAGACATCGCGCTTCATCCCGGACCGGCTGGTAAAGCTGTTGCCCGTTACAAGGTCGCGGTCGTACCCGCCGAACCCGAACTCGAAGACCGTGCTGAAGATCCCTCCGCCCGCATCGGACAAGTCCTCGGAGTGCACCTGCCCGTAGGCGTTGTGCCGGATCGAACGGGTGATCGGCCCGCGCGTCTCCCTGATGTCCAACGAACCCGCGCCGGCCTCGGTGTAGTCGTAGGTGGTGACGATGCCGTCGGTGTCGGTCACCGTCTTGGGACGGTTGAATGCGGATCCGTCGTAGGTCGTCTCGGTCACCGAGAGGCTGCCCGGATCATCGCCGCGCTCGGTGCGCAGCAGGTTGCCACGGAAGCGGTGCACCGGGTTGTCGTCGTCATAGACCAATCTCGTTTTCTGGTCGGGCGTGTCGGCACGCACCGCGATGCCCGTTTCCGGATCGGCCTTGAATCCCCGGCCGTTGAATCCGGTGGCACTGCCGTTGGCATCCAGATCGTACTCGTTGGACGTGCCACCGATCGTCACCGAAACCGTTCCACCGCCTGCATCCTTGCGCTCCTCGGAGGTGGCGACCGCTCCGCCGTAGGAGATCTGCTGTCCCGCGAAATTCACGCTCCGGACCATGCCCGTGGCGGGATCGTAGTCGATCTCCTGGGCAGGGGCGTCCGTGCCGTCCCCGCAACCGACGCGCTTGAGCAGATCCCCGTCCTCGCCGTCGTAGGTGAGGTTGGTCTCCTTGCCGAGGTTCGGCTTGATGCTGCAGAGGCGGCCTTTGTCGTCGTAGTCGTACCGCACCTCGAGCGCGAGGGTCAGGGAGGAGGAACTGCGCACCCGCGAGATCTTCGCAAGCTTGAGAGGATCATCGGACACCAGATCCGTCGCCGACCGCCGCAGGTCCAGCATCGGGAAGTAGTACCCGAACTCCAGCGACACCCCACGGTCGCCCTCCACCCGCTCGAGCAGCCCGTCGGGCCGGTAATGGCAGACCAGCTGGCTTTTCTCAAACACGCCGATCAAACGGTCGAGCCTGCCGTCGCCGCGGAAGAGCGTGCGGTTTCCGGAGGGTCCGACCAGCATCCAACTGCCGTCCTTGAGCCTGCAAAGAATGCTGAAGACCCCGCGCGGTGATTGATAGAAATCAGCAATGCCCGCCGCAGCGCCGCCGTTGGTCCGGATGAAGCGCTCCAGCGCCGGATCGCCCGCATAGGCGGGACGCTCCGCGAGGTTGCCGTTCTCCTCGCTGATCCTGCGGAAGAGGCTGACCCCACCGACGCCGTCGATGAGCAGCACATCGCCCGGCTTCGCCTGCGTCTCGCCACCGGGAACGCTGAACGGCAGAACCACCCCCGAATCCGATGGGATCTGGAGGATCCTCGCATTGTAGCAGTGGTCCCATCCGCGGCCGAAGGGTCCCACATAGCGGGAGCGGCTCTGGTACACCCGCTGGAGAACGAGATCCTGGTGCCGGCCATGCAGGGTCCAGTCGATCTCGGGCAGCGTGAATTCCCCGGACTGGAGGTCCACCCCGGCCACCTTCGGCGAGGTGAGCGGCGAGGAGGGATTCGGGGTGTCGATGTACTCCGGTCTCAGCGTGAGGTAGGTGCGCGAAAGCCCGGTCTTGAACCGACGGTCCGTCGTGGCGTTGTAGGGCTGCACATCCGTGTCGGCACCGCCGTCGGCATCGAATCCGAAGCGGAGAAAGGAACCGCTCCAGATCACCTGACGCTCCGTCACATTGCGCAAGGCTCTGAGCCTCTCCACGGAGAGCTTTTCGCGCACAAACAGCATTGGACTCGAGATGTACTCATTGAACAGATCGTCCGCAGGATCATCGGACATCCGTTTCACGACCACCGCGGAGACCGAAGGCTGCTTGGGCGGCTGGAGACCGATCTGCGCCGCCGCGCCCGAAAGCAGGACGGCGGGATAGTCGTCACCCATCGCAGGGTTGAGACTGGAACCCGGATCGAGACTCTCCACGGCGAGCTTCATCGATGGACCGAGATTACCCGCGGCACGCACCCTCACATAGTGGTGCATGCGGGGATCGGGAGGATCGATGGGTGCGGTTGCAGCGGGATTTCCGAGGAAAATCGCGGGAAACAGAAACGAACTCTCCAGTCCTCCTCCAAGGAACGAGGACCGACCGTCCCTGCCCAGCGCCAGGATCGCGTCCGCCGAGACCACCGGTCGCCCGATGTTGCGCATCACGGAAATCCTGGGAGGTCGGTTGATGATCCTCAGGTTCCCGCTCGTCACCGAGAACGCGAGCGGTGACGCACCGGCGTATCTTCCCGAGAAGGAGACCTCCGGGTGGTGTTCCAGCGGGGTGGGCCGGCGCAAGAGGTTTCCCATCGCAGAGCGCGAGAACACGAAGAGGCCGGAGGATGTGACGACGGTGTACTCGTCGGAGTCACTGCGCTGCACCGAGAAGATCTGTCCGCCGCCCGATCTCGCGATCTCGATGCGCGGATCCGGCCCGCCCACCGCAACCGGCCGTGACGGGTTGGTGAGATCGTAGACCCGGACTCCCATGCCGACGCCCACCACGGCGGCCGGGATCGTGCGCGTACCGGCCGCGGTCGTCACCGGAAAGTCGAGGTCGAGCACCACCCGCCGCGGCACGGCCCTCGAGAACGGCACGGTGCCCTCGTCACTTTCGGGATCACCCGTACCCACCGAAATCCCGTTGGCCGTGACCACTTGGAGACATGGAGGCTTGGAACGCACGCCCCCCAGCACCGCCACCAGGAAACTCCCGCCCGGAACCGCGTCAAAATCCGTTAGGAAACGGCCCGGACTCAACGGCAGCACGAGTTCGTTTCCATAAAGCGTGGCGATCTCCGGCTTCGGCAGTTTTTCCGCATCGTCCACATAATCACCGTCCCCGTTGATGTCGACACCGCGCGCGTACTGGGGCACGAGGGTTCCGTCGCCGGGAACCGCATTCGATCCGAGGATGAGGGCTTGCGGATTGACATGGCAAAGAAAGCTTTGCTCAGGTCCGCTCAGGCCGAGCATGAGGTGGGGCCTCCTCCAGTGCAGAATGCCCGCCACCTGCGAAGGATCCGCCGAGACCAGCGATCCCGCGACGCGGGCAGGAGCCGCGGGATCCGTGACATCGACAATCCAGAGCCACGGGCCCACGCCGTCCGTGCCCACCACTCCGCCACTCACCGCCAGCAACCGACGCTCCTCGGTCGCCGCGTTCGGCTTGCGCTTGAATGCATACCTTCCGATGTCCGCGATCGCCCGCGGAAACACAGGCAACCGCAGGCTCCCGACCGGGTCCTTGTTGTCGGTGTCGGCCACGCGGTGCAGCGTCAGTGTTCCGTTCGAGGGATTGTCGCGCAGGATGGTTGCGACAAAGGAACCGATGACGATGCTGCCCGCAGCGCTGTCGGTCTTGTTCATGTCGGCCGGTGCCGCCGGCGGCGTGCGGAAGACATGCGTGTAGGGATTCCTCATCCGGTTGTCGGAAAGATCCTTGACCGCCGATTCGGAAAGGGTGGCGGTGTAGGAGGTGCCGGGAACGAGATCGCCGAACTCGATCCGCAGCGAGGTGCCGTCGGGAGACAGTTTGGTGCGGACAGGAACCTGTGGAGACACCGTCACCGAGCCCTCGGCCTCCACCGGCGAGCGCTTGATGCGCTCGCTGAACAGCAGCAGGACGCTGTTGCCGGAAAGCATCAGGTCGTCCGCCGGCAAGGCCGCGGTCACCATCGGCGCTTGCTCGTCGTCCTCAATGCCGGGGGCCGGATCGTCGCCGCCGGATTCCACCGGCGGACCGAAGCGGAAACCAAAGACCGTCTCACGCTCGTTGCCGGAACCGTCGCGGGCGGTTGCCCTGACCGAGACGATCGCTGCCTTTCTGCACAGGATCTTCACTTTTTCCTCGTGGGAAAGCCCGAAGTCCGCACGCGCCCCCCGCGTGAGCGTGATGTCGGATGCACTGATGGTTTCGCCCGGATTGATGGGCACGGAGGCCGCGACATCGACTTCGATCGTCGCAAACGAAGGCTCGGACTGGTCGTCGCGCGCGATGAAGGCGAACTCGTGGTCCACAGCCGTGGCCAGCACCTCGTCGGGCGGACGCACTGCGATCACCGGCGCGAAGTCGTCCCCGCCGCCGACGCCCGACGGCAGCCGGAACACGGGATTGAGCGCGAGCACCGGCACCGTGCCGGGAGTGGCCTGCCCGGGATTCAGCGAACCGCCGGCCTGCGCTACCGTGCCGGGAAACCGCGTCGCCAGCGCCCGCACCGAAACCCCGGCACCACCGGTGAAATCATACGGCACGGTCAGCGCATAGAAGCCGGCGCGGTTGGTGCGCGCCACCACCGAACCCGGACGCAACCGCGTTCCGTTGAGTGCACCGGAATGCACCGTTGCCCCCGGCACCGGCGAAATCGGAGGCTTGGACTCGAGGATCTGGGCCTCCGAGGGATGCGGCTCGGAATCCGGAATCGCGACCACCTTGCCCACCACCGTGAGCTTGCTGCCAAAGCCCATCCTGACCGGCAGATAAAGGATCTGACCCACCGCTCCGCCGGCAAGCCCCGGGAACGGAGGCGACTTTGTCTCGAGCTTTCCTTCCTCGTACTCCATCTTGTCCACCTGCGTGTAAACCATCGTCCCATCCGGACCCTCCTCCTTCATGGTCAGGGCGTAGACGCCGTCCTCGGCCGAGATCCCGGGCGGAAGGTCCAGTTCGTCCTCCTTCACCGGAAAGGAAAGATCCGGCGGAGCCTTGAGAGCATCGCCCTCGATCCCGATCCGCACCCCGCCGAGCAACTTGCCGCCGTCGGGCTGGGTGTTGTTCACCAAGGCCAGCAACTCGGCCATGCCCACCGGATCGATCTTGAAAAGATTCCGCTCCCGGATGGCCCCGGGCTCGACGATCACCCGCACCGGACCCCCGTCGCTCTCGGCTTCAAGGATGCCGCCGTACTTGTACAATCCGATCTTGCCGTTGTCGTGGATCTGCCTTGTTGCAGGCACGGTCACCCGCGTTCCGTTGGCGTTCACGAATACCGCTTCGATGAAGTCTTCCTCCGAGGCATGGATGAAGTTGGCGAAGCTGCCGTCGAGCTTGCTGAGCACGGTGGCGGTTTCGCCGGTGTTCTGGTTGACAAGGATGACCGGCACCTCCGGGTCCGCCGTTCCCGCAGAGCCGTGGGCAACGACATGGCTGCTGTCCTCCGCCGAGTTGTAGCCGACCAGCATCGCAAGCACCGCAGGCGGGATCTTGTCGGCACCGGGCTCGTAGATCACGAGTTCGGCACCCGGCGGACGCTCCGCGGAGGGAGCCACCGTGAACGAAAAAGTCGAAGCGCCTTCCAGCGCCAGGCCCTGGCGGTCCTTGATCCCCGCCGAAAGAGTGATTGCATGGACGACTCCATGCTCAAGCGGATGCGTCGGCAAGAAGGAGGCTTCCGTGCCGGCGCGGTTGAGTGAGACCGATCCCTGCACCGGCACACCCGCCTTCACGAGAGTCAACGCCGCAGGCCCGAAGCTCGCGGGGTCGATCACCTCGCTGAAGCGCACCGTTACCGGAGCCGACGGAAGAACCCGGATCGCTCCGTCGGCAGGCGAGGTCCGCACCACACGCGGCGCGGTCGCCTCCGTGCCCAGGTCGGCGAAAGCCGAGCCTTCGCCCGCCGCAACCGACACTTCCTTGCGACCGCTGTTGCCGTCGGCAGGATCCGTCACCGTCACCACCGATGCGGCACCCTGCGGCGCAACCAGCCGGTACGATCCGTCCTCCGCACTGAAGGTGAGCCAGGGGAGTCCCTCGATGCGCATCGCGAGTCCGCCGACTGCCTTGCCTGCGAGGTTGCGCGCGGTCCCGGCGACAACCGCCTGCCGTCCGTTCACAGCGACCACCACGAACTGACCGGGACCCGTGATGCCCGGCAAGCGCAGGCCTTCGTCAGGCTCCACGCTCGTCGCCACGCCGTCGGCACCGCTGCGCAAGCGTTCGAGCGGCTCCAACCCCTCCTCGTCACCACGAACCAGATGCCGCGCCAAGACGAAATCCTTTCCCGGCGGCAGACCCTCGAGCCGGATCCCGAGCCGTTTCCCTTCGGCAATGTTTCCGATGTCGAATTGAAAGAACGCAACACCCCCGAGCCCGGCGAGGACCGCCTCGAAACCCGCAGGATCGAGCAAGCGCAGCTCCGCGATCGACCTGCCGCCGAGATCGCCGGGACCGGCCGAAATCCCGACACCATCCGCAGCGATGAACCCGCCGGTGGGATCAAACAAGGATGCCGAAAACGAATCACCCGTCAGCACCTGCACGGTGACTCTCGCGGTATCGATCAGCTCCGGCGCGATCAGCCTCGTGGGACGCAGGGGAAACGCGGCATGCAGCGTATCCGGATCGGCATCGCCCGGCCGCTGGTACGCGAAAAACGCGGTGTCGTACAACGGCGCACGCTGGGTGCGGCCGTCCGAAAGTTGATAACTTTCCCCGACCTCGGTACGCAGGCACAGACCGCTCGAAAGCTCCGTAGGTGCGGAAACCACCACCCGCCCCGTGGCCGTCATCGCCGCCGCATCCCGCGAGGCGGTGAGCTTGCCCGGATCGACCTCGCCCGAGGCGGTCACCGTGGAGGAGTCGAAGGCGATTTCCGGAACACCCGGCAGCAACGCTCCCCCGGTGGCCGCAGGAGGTGCACGCGGTCCCTTGTCGGCGACAACCAGTGCAAAGACATCCCCGGGCCCGACACTTCCGGCAGGCAGAGTCCCGGCAATCCCCGGCGACACAACCGTCCAAGCCCGGTTCACCGCATCGAGTCGGACCACCGCAGCGCGATCGTCGGCAAGCAACGCATCGGATGGCGACCAAGTTACCGCAACGGGCCCGGACGGAGCCGCAGGAAGCTCCAGATGAAATGCGCCGAGCGGACTCCAGCCGGCAGGCAGCGGCAACGGCAAGGCCTGGGGACCCAGTACCGTGAGCCCGGCCTTGCCCTCGAGCGTGAACGAGCCCGCGGAGAACCGGAGCACTGCAGGACCCTCGGGCTCACCAAGCGTCAATTCGCGCAGCGGAGACACCGCTATGTCCGCCGGAGCCAGAGGCGCGAGCCACGGACTCGGCACGAATGTCGCCTGCCGTGCCACGAGAGAGGCCTTGCGCCAGACCGTCAAGTACCCGGGGCGCGAGAAGCGCCAGTCGTACTCGCCCGGTTCGCCACCCAGCGATATGAAGCCCGTGCCGGTATCCGTGGCGAAGTCCTGCACCACCTCCCCGGCGGTCTGCCTCACCGCAACGCCGCCGAGCGGCTGACCCGAACCGTCGAGCGTCCTTGTCCTCGCCACCGCGAAATCCGCCGAGGGAAAAACCGACACGGTTTTGCGCAGCACCGCCTTCGCTCCGGCCTCGTCGGTAACAGTGAGCGAGACATCGTAGCGTCCCGGCTTGGTGAAGACACGCGTTACCTTCACCGTATCCGCCGCAGCTTGGTCGCCGAAGTTCCAGACATAGGAGATTGCCTGACCCTCCTCACCCCCGTTCGAGGAGGACGAGGCATCGAATGAAAGTTCCTCGCCCGCCACACCGATGAGCGGCGCATCGAACGCGGCCACCGGATCACGATTGAAAACTCCCTGCGCCTCGAGTTCGTAGGTGACCACCACCGTCGCAGGGCGTATGATCCGCAGTTTTCCCCGAACGACTCCGCCGGGCGCGAGCCCGGTAGCGGGGATGAGGGAGGAAAAATCGCGGTACGGACGCGGATCCGCACCATCACCAGGCTGCACATCTTCAAGCCGCACCCGGGTCAGATCCCCCGCCCCTCCCAAACGAACGCGCAAACGGAACGGCGCAAGCAAAGGACGGTCACCCGTGTTCGTCACACTCACATCCGCTGTCTGCGTGATCACCCGCGTGACACGGTCGAGGGCACTCGTCTCGTCGGAAGTGACCACACGCACGCGCGAGCCGAGCGCGGAGGGTTCGGCCGCCTCCGCAAGCGAAAGCGACAGGGCAAGCATCCCAGCGATCAAAGCCGCGCCCCGATGCCTGCGGCGCAAACCGCACGCGGACGCAATCACGCCAAGCAGCACGAAACACATCGTGCCCGGCTCCGGCACCGCCTCGAGACGGACCGATGTCATCGCGGCAGCCGAATCGTTGGAGACTCCGTTGAAGTTGTACACCTCGAGGGTTGGAGCGAGATAGGCCTTGGTCGGAACATGGTTGGTCAGAGCCACGACCCACCATCCGGGACCACGCGGACTCGGTGAAATCAGGACATTCGATCCGAGGTTGGAGAACCCCGCGCCGGTGCCGTCGAAAACCGCGGTCGCCGTCTCGAACTGATCCGACTCGGGACGAAGCGTGGCCGGATCGTCGGCTTCATAGATCGAAAAGTACGCCACATCCGGAAAGCTCCCCGGGCCGACGGAACCGGACATCACTTCAAGAAAGAACTCGAGCGACAAATCAACAGGCATGCCCTCGTGTTGTGCCGTCTGATACAACACCGAGCGCACTCCGCCGTCCCGCGTGATTGAGATGCCGGAGGATGCGGAAACCTCTCCCGCGCCAGTCCATCCGGTGAGACCGCCCGAAAAATCGCCGTTGACCAGCAAACTCACCCCAAAGGCAGGCGACGCGAAGAGAACCAATGCGACGAGCGCCGCGGTGGATCCGGAACCCAATCCCCGCGCGAACGAGGACCATCCGGAGGAACCATACCTGCCACGCATGACGCCACCATCCAATCGGTACATCGCGAATCGGTCAAGGATTCAACGGCGAAATCGTCGTCACATTGCAACCGCCACCCCAACAGACCCCCGCAGGCCCCCCGCAATGCCGCCGGCTGAACTCACGAAAGGACCCTATCCCCTTTCCCGGCGGCACCGTTCGCCCGCCGCGGAGACCTCCGGCCCTCGGCGATCGCCTTGATGACCTCGCCCGATTCCTTTTCCACCAGCGGCCGCTCGAGCATTTCCTCGTACATCGAGATGTAGCGACGCGCCACCTCCTTGTGGCTAAACGAACGCACGCTCTCCTCCATGATCCGCGCCGTCTCCCTCGCACGAAACTCCCGCGGCAAGGCGTGAAACTCCATCGCGCGATCGATCGCCCACCGGAAACCACCCGATCCGTAATGCTCGAAACGGAAGCCGTTGCCCGTCCCCGCATCCACATCGAGGTGGCGAATGGTGTCGTAGAGCCCGCCCGTGGCATGCACGACCGGAAGCGACCCGTAGATCGGCGCGGTCATTTGCGGCAGACCGCACGGTTCGAACAAGGAAGGCATCAGCATGAAATCGGAAGCCGCATACGCCAGCCGCGACAGACGTTCGTCGAAATCCACCACCGACACCCGGCTGCCGAGGTCGAAACGGGAAACAATCTGCTCGAGCCAGTACTGATGCGGGCCATTGGCCACCACCGCCACCTGAAGATTCCGCTGCCAGTAGTCGGAGACGATCGCATGCAGGATGTCCGTGAGCAACTGCGGACCCTTCTGGACCGGATCGAGCCGCGAGGGCCAGAAGAACAGGGGTGCCTCCGGATCCTCCCGCAGCTGGAGTTCCCGCTGCAGCGCGACCTTGCAGGCCGCCTTGCCCTCGAGCGCGTCGCGCGGACCATAGTTGCGGGGCAGCGAATCATCGGTGGCGGGATGATACGACGCATCCGGCGCGTTGAGGATCCCGGCGGAACACCCGGCATGGTACTTGTTGCGCAATTCCGCCCGCACCGAGTCGGGAACGATGTCGTGCCAACCATCGACGATCTCCTGAAGAAACCGCGGGCTCACGGTATTGATGTAATGCGCGGCGAAAATCCCGGAGGTGAGCAGGTCCACCGGAACCCGGGACCGGGCGTCGTCATACCCGGACGGAAACCCGCAGAAATACAGGTTCATCCAGAATTCCGCGGCATCGATCCCGGTCTCCTCGATGCGCGCCAAGGAAACCTGGCGGGTATGGATGTTGTGAACGGTGAAGAGACTCTTGATGCCGCGCCGCCGCGCCATGCCCGGGATCAGCGAGGTCATCCAGTCGTTGCAGTGGACGAGGTCCGGCCGCACCTGCGGAATAATGTGGTTGATGACCTCCCGCTGGAACACCAGCGCGATGCGCATGGACTCCTCGGAGTGGTTGCTGTACACCTGCTCGCGGTAATAGAAGATCCGGTCCTCGGCGAGGTGGATGTGGCTGTCGGGAAGCACCTCGTGGTACTTGCGAAGCTCCTTCTCGTGCAGCATGAAGATGTCGCCCTGGAACATCCTCCGGTAGTTGGGCATCGCCACATGGACATCGGCCCCGAGCTCGAAGAGGGCCGATACCAACGACGCGGAAACATCCGCCAACCCTCCGGCCTTTGCCGTCATCCGCTGGGTCATGTTGCCCATGCCCTGCGGCAGATAGGTGATCTCGGGGGTGACGATCAGGATGCGCGGTCTGTCTGCCTTCTTTCGGTTTCTCATCGGTTCCTCGCCAGGGGGCCGGGCGGCTGACGCAGAAAGCGTGCCGGATCCGCAACCCGGTTGCGATGAGAAATTTCGGCTATCACGCCTTCGGGTAGTGGCAGGACCCCTCTTCGCGCCGCATCGTGCACAAGGCCCGCCAACCGCGTGATTTCCGTCGATGCATGCCGTCATTGCTCCTCCTTCCCCCGCCGCGCCGGACCACGCGGCCATCGCGGCGGATTGCGTGGTGCGGCGACGCATCGCCGAGTACCTCGGGGGAAATGAGGATGCCGATCCCACCTGCCTCTTCATCGGGAGGTTCGACCCGGTCAACCCCTCCCGCTTCGAGCGCAGGCCGATCACCGAACTCCAGGACCTGATCCGCCAAGGCTGCGAGGTCGCCCGCTCGCTCGGCGACCGCACCTCGGTGATCGTCCATCTCGATGTGGAGTATGTGAACTTCGACGATCCCTCCGCGGCCTATACGGATCCGAATCGCGCCTTTTCCCTGCAGGAGCCGGTGGTCGCCGCCATCGAGAACCGCTTGCTCGACCTCGGCATCCGCTACCTCCATCTCGTAACCGGGCAGGGCCACCATTTTGCCTGGCGGGTTCTCAAAGGCTCCCCCACCGCCCGGGCGCTCGCGAGAATGGGCATCTGCACCACCCCGGACCTGGATACACCGCCCGATCCGGTGTTCGCTCACCTCTCACTGCTCATGGAATTCCTTGCCCACCGGATCAAGGCCGATGCGGCCCACAGCGCGAAGGTCCCGGTGGAAATCACGGCACGGCATGTCGGCAAAGGCACCTCGGGCCGCCGGGAAATGGTATCGGTGGACATCTCCGAATACGGCGATCCGTTGCGCAGCCGCATGATCCGCATCCCCTATACGCTCTACCGCAAGCCATGGATCTCCGGCATGATGAGGCGCGAGGGATTGGAGGCAAGCATCCCGGAATTCTACACCCTCCCGCAGCATGAAATGGGCATCCGCGAACTGATCTCGCTGCGCCACCACACTCCCACCGTGCTTCGCATGGCGCGCCGCGCGGGAACGGCCATCCCGGTTTCGGAACAGGGTACGGCCCGGTTGCTCGAACAGTACCGCCGCTCGGGGCTCTGCAAGTTCCACCGCCGCTTCTACGCGCGCGGGCACGGCCGCGAATCCCCCCGCACGCTCGCCCTGCGAGCGGAATGCCTGCGCCGGCTCCCGCCCTGCGCACGCCACGGAATCGATCACCCCAACGACATACTCCTCAAGCCCTCCGGCATGCAACTGCTCACCCGCTGCCTGCTGGCGATGGAGATGCACCCCCGTCACATCGCCGGCTGGATCACCGACCGCTTCCGCGATCCGTCCCAGAACTGGGGGGTGCAATGGGAGAACTACGATCAGGCAGCGCGGGCCGATTTCTATGTGCGTCTCTTCGCCGGCGAAATCGACCAAGGCCTGGAGAGCGGGATCGATTTCAACTGCGTCTCCGAACAAGAGAAGGGGTTCTGCCACAACCCGCGGCAGTGCAGCCTCACCCCCTTCCACGCCGTTCTCTACCCGTCACCCTCGCCCCAACCCGCCCCCGCGCCATGAGCGACTGGCCCATCGGTTTCTCCACCGGGTGTTTCCACAAAACCAACATCCTCGACGCACTTCCGGCGGTACGCGACGGAGGGTTCAGCCTCATCGAGATCTGCTCGTTCCGCGAGCATCTCGACTTCCATGACGGCGATCATGTTCGCAAGACCGCGGACCTCATGCACCGGCTCGGCATCGAGGCAAACTCGTTCCACGCTCCCTTCGCCGAGGCGCTCGATATCTCCGCGGTGTCTCCGCCCCAGCGCGCCGCAGCCGTGCGCGAGGTGCTCTGCGCCTGCGACGCGGCCCACGAACTGGGATCCCGCTACCTGGTGCTCCACCCGGGCCCGGAAACCCCGGGACGCGCCAAGGCCGAGGAATGGCACCTGCGCATGGCGTCGGCCGCCTGCTCCCTCAACGAGATCGCCCGCCACTGCCGCTTCCTCAACCTCACCCTGCTGCTCGAAAACATGCTGCCCCACCTGATGTTCGGACACACGAGCGACATGCTCTACCTGCTCGGTGCCGTCCGCGAAACAAATGTGGGAACCTGCCTCGACACCGGCCATGCATTTCTTTCGGGGGACCTGCGCATGGTGGTCCACAAACTCTCGGGCCACCTGCGGATGCTCCACATCAACGACAATCTCGGCGACCGCGATTCACACCTGTCCCCGGGAGAGGGGGCCATCGACTGGACCTCGCTGCTCCGCCAACTCCGCGAATGGCGCTTCCAGGGACCGCTCATCCTCGAGCTGGCGGGCTGCGGCAGCGACGGGGCGCGAACCATGGAAACCGCCCGCAGCGCCCGCAGCTACCTCGGGGAAATCCTCACCCGACTCGAGGGAGGGAACGCCGGACGCAGCTCCTGACCCGATCATCCCGCAGCGAGATGCCGCACGCAAAACTGCGACCAGGTCTCAAGCCGCTCGAACAACCGACCATCCAGATCGGTCAGCGCGGAAAACGCCAGGTCGGTCAGCGCATCCTCGCGTGAGGCGACGCGCTCGTCGCCAAGCTCGAAAAGATGGACGATCCCGAGATGCACGCTGCCCACCGGATTGGAGTCGTCATTGAGCAAGGCGATCACGCGCTGGGACGCACTGGCGGAGAGATGAAGCTCCTCGTCGATTTCGCGAGCCACGGCCGCATGGTAGGCTGCGGCGCCCGTCTTGCCGCCATCGGTGTCCACCGGATTGATGTGCCCGCCCACGCCCACCGAGATCTTCGCATGCAAGCGGCCCTCGCCACCCGCACTACCGCGAGTGTAGTGGAGCAGTCGCCCGCCGCAGCGGAACAGGCAGTACGGAATGAGTTGCTTGTGCCCCGGATCCTCCTCGGCCGCCGCCCGGTCCATGAAAAAATGATTCGCTGGATCCAGTAGCCGCTCCATCGCTCCCGCCACTCCGTCGGTGCGAATCCCCTGGAACATGCCAAGCTCTTCCAAAACCGGCCGCGGCACGACCAAAACCTGCTCTCCTGAGTAACGGGACATCGGCGCGAACCCTACACAGACCCCTCGCAGCCGCCAAGCGCCGAAGCATGAGGCCGACACCGCCGCGCTGCCCGCCGGAACAGGACCGATTTCCCGAAGTGAAAATCCTCTTGCCCGCCCCGCCCGGCCCCGGTACACCTCCCGCCCACCCGCAAAGGGGCGTTAGCTCAGTTGGTAGAGCACTTGCATGGCATGCAAGGGGTCAGCGGTTCGAATCCGCTACGCTCCACTTCCCCGGGGACCCGGTCACCCGGGTTTCAAATGCCCATCGGGGGGCCGCAAATCAGGCCCCTGCCGAAGCCGGGCAGTGATGCGGCAGGATGCGCCGACCGATGCAGCAACGCAACCCCGGACGGGTCACCGGCCGCTCCCGATCCGCCCTGGTTCCGCCTCATTTCCACGCCCGCAAAACGCGCCATTCCCCTCATCGGAGCCTCTCGCAAAATGCGGTGGCGGGCATCTCGAAAATCCTCGCTCCCGGAACGCGCAGCGAAGCCACCGGTGCGGGATCCACCACCACGACCTGTTTCCGCTGCCCGACGGCCATGGAAAGAATGCCCTCGGTGATCCCCACCGCATTGGAGGTGCCCATGAACACAATCGTATCCGCCTCCCGCACCCAGTTCATGGCCTTTTCAAACTGATAGAGGTCGGAATAGTACTCATCAAACAAAAGGATGTGCGGACGAAGCGAATGCATGCGGTCCACCTCACCGGATCCGGGAATGCGGAAGAGTTCCAAGAGGGACCCGACGAGCCTCGACTCATCGACCGTATCCCAGTCCGCATCGATCAGTTCCGCCCCGCTGGTGGCATTCACCCTCCTTTTCAGTTCGATGTGCCCGTGGATCTCGACAAGATTTTCCTCCGGATGATCCGCCTTGCGGTGCAGGCCATCCACGTTCTGGGTAATCACGCGAAGCCCCCGCGCGGCGAGGATCTGATGGGTGAAATTGGGAAGAGCGCTCCTGCATGAAACGAAGCGCCGATAATACCACGACAAAAACGCACCCGGTTCCGTGATGAACTTCCGGAAGGTGGCCATCTCCATCGGGTTCTCTTGCCAGATCCCGCCGGCTCCGCGAAAAGGCATGATTCCTGATTCCACGGAGATCCCCGCTCCGGTGACGAAAACCGCGTTGTCCAGATTCATGACTTTGGCCCCGGGGAAACCACCCGGTGAAATCCCGGAAGACGAGGACCAACAGAAGGTGCGGCAAATTCGCCTCCGCCACAAGGACGTACCCGCGGCGGATGTGCCCGGGTCATGGAAGGATCAACCCGCTTCCACTCCCCTGGCGCTCATCACCGACGGACACGACAATGTTCCGGGAAGTTCGCAATACACAACCGCTCAGGCCACGAGGGCAACACCCCCCGCGCCGGGTAATAACGCACGCACGGGCCGCCGCGTCGGCATCAGGCCCGATTGATCTCGACTGTCGCGAGTTTCGGGGAAAGCGAGTGCAGGACGAGAAGTGCGAGCAGATAGGCCGATCCGGCGATGACAAAGAGCGGCACATAGCCGCCCGCATTGATGATGTCGCCGACCTTGGCTGCAAGCAACGCGCCGCCGAGTCCGCCGGCAAGACCGCCGATCCCGACCACGCTGCCGACCGCGCGCCGCGGGAACTGGTCCGCGACGGTGGTGAAGAGGTTGGCGCTCCAGCCCTGGTGGGCCGCGGTGGCAAGGGCAATGAGAGCGATGGCGATGTGGATGCTGCTCGTCATCGAAGCGAAGACGATGGGCACCACGCACGCGGCACAGATCAGCATTGTGACCTTGCGCGCCTTGTTGACCGACCACCCCAAGCCGATGAACCGGGTGGCCAGCCAACCGAAGAACACGCTTCCGCCGTCGGACACCAGGTAAATGATGAGGAAGGGGATGCCCACCTGTTTGAGGTCGAGCTTGGTCTCGAAAGCAGGGTTGCTGTTGAAAAAGGTCGGCAGCCAAGTGAGATAAAACCACCAGATGGCGTCGGTCATGAACTTGGGAATCGCGAAGGCCCAGGTGGCGCGGTAGCAGACGAGGTGGCGCCACTTGACGGGACGGCCGTCGTCGGGGGGGCCGTCTTGCCGGATGTGGGCGAGCTCCTCCTTGGAAAGTCTGGGGTGCTCCTCCGGGGTGCGGTAGATGCTCAACCACCAAAAGAGCACGAAGGTGCCGATCGCGCCGGTGACGATGAAGGACGCGCGCCAACCCCAATGGGCGATGATGAAGGGCACGCAAATCGCCGTGAGAATGATGCCCACATTCGCCCCGGCGTTGAAGATGCCGGTAGCAAAGCTGCGTTCCTTTTTCGGAAACCATTCGGAAACGGTCTTGATTGCGGAAGGGAAATTGGTCGCCTCGCCCACACCGAGGAGACCGCGCGCCCAGCCCATGCCGGTCACGGTATGGACGAGACCATGAAGCACGGCCGCAAAGCTCCATCCGCCGATGCCCACCGCGTAGCCCCGGCGGATACCGATGCGGTCGATCATCCACCCGGCCAGGAGAAACCCGAAGGCGTAGCAGTACTTGAAGATGGCATCAAGGTGGCTCATCTCCACCCGGAACCGCGCCATGTCGGCATCGGTGAGCGGTTGGTCGAGCGGCAGGCCCAGCATCTGGTGCCGGAAGACCGGGTCGAGCATCGTGAACGAGAACACATTCCGGTCGATGTAGTTGATCGTGGTGGCGAGAAACAGCACGGCGCAGATGCGCCAGCGGAAGCGGCCGAGGGGAGCGGAGGAACTCATGGGAGGGCGGTAAGGAAGAAGGTTGTCGGACTCGTTGGTGCTTTGCCTTGGGATTCCGCAGCGGAAGCGGCGCGGTCCCGGGAGATCATCGGGGCATCAGGTAAGCTTCGAGTTTCATTTCGCAGCTTGATTCCAAAGGCCCGGAAGACCCGGTGACGGCGGGGATGATTGCGACCTCCGTCATGGCCGTCGAGGCCTTTTTGGAGGGCTTCGGGGCCACAATTGCCGATAGGTGATGCAGTTCAACCCGTTCTCATGAGCAGGCGGGAGAAGTCTCGAATCGCTACCCGAAAAGCATAGGCCGATACACCTTCCCCGCCCCCGCTTCCTTCTGAATCAACAACCGTGAGCCGCAAGAAAACCGCTGGCAAAACCACGGGCCGCCGGAAGCACTGCGAGGCCACCGACGCTTCCTCGGCTGCGGCGGCGAACTAAGGCGTGACAAGGCCTCGCCCGCGGCCTTGGAATTCCCCCACCCCGCCGCGCCGCCATGTCCCTCGAGCCTCTCAAAGACGGCATCCGCTCCCTCGTGCGGGTGGATTTCCACGGAAATGTGCACAAGCGGCTGCGCGGGACCGACGCGGAGAAGCGCTACGCCACCGAAGTTGCGGTCCTCAGGACTCTCGAGCAACGCGGCTGCCCCTATGTGCCTCGACTCCTCGAGGAACACCCTGAGGAACTTTACTTCGTCTCCACCAACTGCGGCAAACCCGCGGCCCAGATCTCCAAAGAGAAGGCCGACAGCCTCTTCGCCAAGCTCGAGCGCGACTATGGTGTGCGCCACCTGGACGCCGAACCCCGCAACATCACCTACTCGGACAAGCTCGGCTGCTTCTGCATCATCGACTTCGAACTGGCCGAGATCCTGCCGATGCCGGGTCCCTCCGGGCAGGCCGGGCCCGGAGCCGCCGCAATCCCATGAACGAAGCGGCCATCCTCTCCTGGTGCGGCACGAGCCGCAGTGGATCGCGCAAGCCGCGCAACGACGATTCGCTCATCGCCTTTTCCTCCAGCCCGAAAGGCGCCGAAATCCTCCCGGAATCCGGCCACAGCTCCCTTGAGAAACACGACCTGGTCTTCGCCGTCTCCGACGGAATGGGCGGCGGCAATGCCGGCGACCTCGCCTCTTCCCTGCTCCTCCAGCACATGGCCCACGCCATTCCGGAAACATTCAAGCTCGCCGCGTCGGGCTTTTTTCCGGACTGCCTCTCCCGGCTGGCGGAGGCCCTTCGCTCGGTCCACGAACAGATCAATGCCGCGGCCGACTCCGAGGACACCAAGGGCATGGCCGCCACCCTCGCCCTGGCCTGGTTCACCCCGGAGAACCTCTACCTCGCAAATGTGGGCGACTCCCGCATCTACCGCTCGCGCGACGGCGTGCTCGAGCAACTCACCAAGGACCACACCGCCGCCTGGGGCCAATGGAAACGGGGAGAAATCCCGGAAGTCGAGTACCGCAACCACCCCCGCCGATCGGCCCTCTTCGAGGTGGTCGGCGGCGGGCATCCCTCGGTCTGCCCCCACCTCGCAGCCGTCCCCCACGCTCCCGGTGACCGATTTTTGATCTGCTCCGACGGCCTCATCGACGGCGTCTGGGAACGCCACATCGCCCAATCCCTCGCCTCCGGGCCCGACCCCGCCACCACCTCCGATGCCCTCCTCCGGCGCGCCCTTGACAACGCGGGCGCGGACGATACCACCCTCCTCGTCATCCACATCACCCCACCGATCCTGTAGCTCAAATTCCGGATCCAGCCGATACTGGCACGGATCCTGCTTCGGAATCACCAGACGGTCGGGCCCCACCCGGGAAACCCTCCCCGAAACCCATACCCCAAACCAAACGAAACCGAACACACCATGGCGAAATACAAATTGGAATACATCTGGCTCGACGGTTACACCCCGGTGCCCAACCTGCGCAGCAAAACCCAGATCAAGGACTTCGACAAGTTCCCGACCCTCGACCAGCTTCCGATGTGGGGCTTCGACGGCAGTTCCACGCAGCAGGCGGAGGGCCGCAGCTCGGACTGCATGCTCAAGCCGGTGGCGGTCTATCCGGACACCACCCGCCGCAACGGCGCACTGGTGATGTGCGAGGTGATGATGCCCGACGGCACCACTCCGCATCCGTCGAACAGCCGCGCGACGATTCTCGACGATCCGGGTGCCTGGTTCGGTTTCGAGCAGGAATACTTCCTCTATCAGGACGGCCGGCCGCTCGGCTTCCCGGAAGACGGCTACCCGGCTCCGCAAGGACCGTACTACACGGGAGTCGGCTACAAGAATGTGGGCGACATCGCCCGCCAGATCGTCGAGGAACACCTCGACCTCTTCCTTGACGCCGGCAGCAACCACGAGGGCATCAATGCCGAGGTGGCGAAGGGCCAATGGGAGTTCCAGATCTTCGGCAAAGGCTCGAAGAAAGCCGCCGACGAGGTCTGGGTCGCCCGCTACCTGCTCATCCGTCTTTGCGAAAAGTACCAGATCGATGTGGAGTTCCATTGCAAACCGATCCGCGGCGACTGGAACGGTTCGGGCATGCACTGCAACTTCTCGACCGACTACCTCCGCACCAAGGGCGGCAAGGAGTACTTCGAGAAGCTCATGGCGGCCTTCCAGGAAAACATGGAGGAACACATCGCCGTGTACGGACCCGACAACCATCTGCGCCTCACGGGTCTCCACGAGACGCAGTCGATCGACAAGTTCAGCTACGGCATCGCCGACCGCGGTTCCTCGATCCGCATCCCGCACAGCTTTGTCAACGCGGGCTACAAGGGCTATCTGGAGGACCGTCGTCCGAACTCGCAGGGCGATCCCTACCAGATCGCCTCGCGCGTCCTCAAGACGATCGCCCAGGTCCCGACCGCCTGAGATCCGGGTTTCCCGAAGCCGTCATTCAAAGCCGTCCTCCGGTATCGGGGGGCGGCTTTTTGCATCGATCGTCGGGCCATGCGGCGGTTCTGCGCACCCGCGCTTCATCTACCGCTGTGGATTCCGTGCATGAAAAGGGGTCCTCTCCGAAACACGGCCCCCGGTATGAAACGGTTCTCCTTGCTGCCTTGGTTCGCCGTCCTGCCGTGCCACGCGACGGACGCGGCACGCGTTGACGCCGGGCATCCCGGAGGCAACATCCGGGAACTCAAACGCGAGGGCCGATCCCTCTTCCTCGCCCCCGACCAGCGGGACAGAATGAAGGGTCGCTGGTGGTTTTTCCCGAACTTCAGGCTGCAGGATCGCGCGGGAGAGCGGATGACCGTCGTATTCACGGAGAGGAATCCGATTTGTCTGCGCGGACCGGCGGTGAACCACGACGAAGGCAGGACATGGAAATGACACGGTGCCGATGCGCGGTGAAGACCTTCGAGCAAGAAGGCGTCCCGGCTTGGTCCTTCGCGGCACAGGGCGGCGCAGTACGCCTGTGCAGCCGCTCACTGCTCCGAAGGAACGGCAGCGGGCATATTCTCTGGTTTCCCGGAACTGCGGGATTCCATCGCGCGGGCCACGAATCCGAAGAGAAGCAGGACGACCATCGCGCCGTAGAAACTCCAGATCGTATCCTTGCCGGCGGTGAAGCCGTAGTTGTGGAGCCCCACGCCGAGGAAATTGACATGCCACCATGAGAAGGCGACCACCACCGCCGTGAATACCGATGCGAGATGGATGCCCCACTCGCGGATAAAGCCGCCGAGACGCGCGTGTAGAATGGCGAGGGTCCAGAGAACGATCAGGAGCGCGCCGTTTTCCTTCGGATCCCAACCCCAGAAACGACCCCACGAGTCATTGGCCCAGATGCCTCCGAGCACCGTGCCGACCAGCGAAAGGAAGAGGGTGAAGCACAGCATCCCGTACACGGTGCGCGTCTGGGACCGCCGCAAATCGCGGTCGGCACGGTCGAGCCCCAGCCCGCGCATCAGAATGTAGGCGGCGGACAGGAAAGCCGACAACAACCCGGCCGAGTAGCCGAGGGTGATGGTGATGACATGGGTGGTGAGCCAGAAGTTGGAATCGAGCACGGCCACCAACGGATCCATGTGATCCTGGGCATCGCCCAGTTCGAAGCGCCGCGCGAGAATGATCAGCGCGGTGCCGAGCACCGGCGCCAGGCCCAGTGCGAGGCGCTTGCGCGACATCCACTCGAGCAGCAGGCAAAGCATCACCACCGTGGTGCCGATGAAAATGATGGTGTCGTAGAGATTTCCCACCGGAGGCCGCTGCATGATCACGCAGCGCTTGACGATTGCGATGACGCAGTACGTCAGCCCCGCGGCGGTGGTGAGCGCGGTAGCCCACGCCATCGCAGTGGCGGTCCGTCCGTTGCCGAGGGTCCACATCGCCAGCGCGAAAAGCGTGCCGGCAAGAAACCACGCAAGGGCATGGAGAAACCAGTTTTTGCGGTAATACTGCGCCTCAAGACCCACGAAGCGACCCTCGCCGCGGGCCGCGGCTTTTTCGGTCACATGACCCGCAAACTTGCCGAGCGCGTCGCGGAAACCGGGCTCCCCCGCTTTGCCTGCCGGATCCAGCGACTCGAGCAGGCGGATGCTCTCGATCAGGGGCGCGGGCTCCGCGACCTTTCCATTCATCACATCCCAGATCACGGTCCCGGCGCTGCGCCAATCCTTCTCCTTCGGATCGGCGGGCGGAATCAGGAACAAACCGGCACGCGATGCGTTGGCGGTGTCCACCACCCCATCGATCAAGCGTTTGAGCCCCTCCGGCGGCCGCTGGCCGCTCTTGCGCACTTCGGCACGGATCTCGGGCGCGACACTCATCAGGTCGCTCACCCGCGCACGGCGGTCGGGCTCCCCTTCTCCGCCCGACCCGGGCAACGGAATGCCGGCGCGCGCGAAAGTGAAATACCCGAGCAAGGCCTCGTAGCTGCGGAGATTCGCCGCAAGGTCCAGCACCTGGCTCTGCATCGGATCGCGCTTGTTCTTCTCGATCGCCGCGTAGGACTCGGCAAGCTCCAGCAACCGGTCGATCCCCGGACGGATGTCCTCGTAGCTGTAGCGGTCGCGCCTGCCCCGCACGGTAACGCCGATCGCCTTGAGCGCGTCGGAATTATCGACGCGAAAGGTGGGCTGCTTCATCGAAAATTGCGGACGGAACAATGCATCAAGCATCCAGGCGGCGGGCTTGATGCGGTGGGTTTCGGATCCGTCGGACACCTTCATCGAGCGCGCCCCATGGAGCGCAAGCATGGTGAATCCCGCCTGGGTGGAGAGCGGTTTGATTCTTCCCCCGTCCTGCACCGGAACGGCCTCGGCCGCCGCAAGGGTGGCGGGATCCCAGGGAGTATAGCCCTCGACGACGCGCACCTCGCCTTTAGGCATATTGTCCGCCACCATGTTGCGGAGCACAGCCGCCAATCCGCACATCACGAGGACGGCGGCGATCCATTTTCCGAGAGTGGGTCGGTTCTCAAACATGTCGTTGCTTGCCGCGGGTCGCCAAGAGGAAGGAGATCAGGCGGGTCAGAAAGGTGACCAGCATTCCGAAGGCGACGATGTAGAGGCTGTACTCGGGCCACTTGTCGGCGGGGTTGCGCACCACCTCGAAGACCGAGAACATCTTCTCCCCGGGCTTCGCGCCCTGCGGGCCGTAGCTTGCCTGGAAGAAGGTGAGCCCCTCGTAGCGCATCGGCTCGTTCATGCGGATCCGCACGGAGGCATCGCGGCCCCTCTCGATGCGGGTGATCTCGCTCTCGAACTTCGCCGGGTTGGAGGTGCCCGGGTGAAACTCGGCGACGAATGTATCGAGCCGCACCTGAAATGGCATCGGCCACAGCCGCTTGCGCATGTCGATGAGAAACACCCGGCCACCGACCCGGACCGTCTTGGGATGGAATGATGCGCCGGCAAGCAGGAAGGGAGGCTCCTCCGAGCCGTCGCGCAACACCACCCGGGCATGGGTCCCCGCGGTGTTGCGCTCGGCCTGAACCTCGTCGGGCCGCTGCATCAAAAAGTACCCCTCGAATACCGGCTCCCCGGCCCGCGGAGCCTGCTCGGTTTCGGCCACCGGAAGACAATTGCGGAAAAACCCCGCCAACTTGAGATCAAAGGGCAGCTCCGGAAACCGGAACAACCGCGAGGACCCGTCGGCGAGATCCTCAATCTGCGCGCCGCGGATCACATGAACCTTCCCGACCTTTTCCCCGACCACCTCGGAAACCTCGACGACATACTCGAAATAGTCTTCCGCCGCATCGTTGGTTTCGCCTTCACCCACCGCCATGTTCCCGCGTTCCTCGGCGTGATGCGCCACTCCGCCGGCCACAAGCATCAACACAATACCAAGGTGGGCGATCAGGTTGCCGGCGTGACTCCACCCTTTGCGAATGCGGATCACGCCGCCGAGGACCAGATTGACCAGCAACAAGGCTCCGACCCAGTACCCGCCCGGCAAAGGCAGCGGCACGGTCTTGCCGTTGATCTCCGGAAGAAGGAACACCGACTTCCAGTGGAAGTACTTGCGAAGCGTCAGGAACAACCCGCGATCGATCTGCTCCAGCGTCGCAAGCCAAGTGAGCAAGCCGAGGAGCAGCAACAGGATGGTCGCGAGGCCGAAACCCGAAAGGAAATCGAAAACCTTGAGAGCTAGGGAGCGCTCCCGCTTGCTTGACGGGATTCGTGCGCTCCCCGCCTCCGCAGCGGGCGACACCTTCGCGAGCGCTGGCTTCATCGGTTCCCCATTCATACGCTGCATCAGGGACGAGCTTTCAGACCGCGGCTGAACTCCTCGAGTGCCGCGCGCTGCTTGAGGACCTCATCGGCCGGGCCGGTCATCTTGACAGTGAGGATGCCCGATCCTTGGCGCGCGATCACACCGAACAGCCGGAAGGCTTCGCGCGGCTCGGCTCCCATGCCGGAATCATACACGCCCGCTGCCTCGATCCAGCGGCCCTTGCCCCCGGCGACTTCCAATTCCGGCAAAGCGGCGAGGCCCGCTTCATCGATTTTCGCCGCACCAAACTGCCCCAACCAGCGGTTGGCGTTGTCGAGTACCGAACCGGCCGCTACCGATACCGAAACCTCGCCAAGCCCGCTCTCGCCGAATCGATAGTTCAGCAAGCGAAACGCGGTCGGCGGCAATTCCAGCCAGCCGTAAGGAACCGCCGGAGCCTCCACCGGCGCGGGCCGCGCGTCGCGGAACCGTTCGTGGGGAGTGGCATCGAGCCGGAATTTCCCGTCGCGCAACAACGCGGGACGGGTCTCGGTCGCTTCCACCTCGTCGGCTTTTTCGCGACAGGAGACCGCCGCGAACACCAAGGCCAACAAGAAAACCGTCAGGTGCGCAGGCACAGGGGCGGATAGCCCCGGACCCGCGCCCCCGCAAGTGGAATCCGCCCCCTTCTGCGCCGGAACGCACGCATTTGGATGTGGCCCCGACGAAGACCCCGGCTTAGGGTCGCGCGCACCCGCACCTCATGCCCGCCTTCTCCACCTGCTGGAACAGCAGCCGCCACAGCGACGGCGAATCGATGATCGAGGAAATCGTCGCCCTCGGCTTTGACGAGATCGAGCTGTCGCACGGGATGACGATCGCCAAAATCCCGGGCATCCGCCGGGCCTTCGCGCGCGGGATCTTCCGCTGCACCGGCGTGCACAATTTTTTCCCATCACCGGTGGAAATCATCGCGGACGCTCCCGATGCCTACCAGTTCACTTCGAAGAGCGCGCTTGAGCGGCACCGCGCGAAGGAAGCCACCCGCCTGACCCTGCGCACCGCCGCGGAATTCGGCGCGCGCTATGTGGTGCTGCATCTGGGATCCGTGCCAATGAATCCGCGCCGCTGGACCGATCGCCTCACGGGCATGCTCGAGGCGGGCGATCAGGAATCGCCGAAGTTCCTCAAACGCAGGGAGGCCTTCCTCCGCAAGCGTACGAAGATCGGCCCGGCATTCCTGCAACGCGCGGTCGATACCCTCGGCGAATTCGCCGAATCCGCGGCGGAACTCGGACTGGTGCTCGCCGTGGAATCCCGCTCGCGCCTCGAGGACTGCCCCAGCGAAGCGGAAATGCGCCAAGTGATGGATCGGTTCCGCGACAACCCTGCGGTGCGCTATTGGCACGACTTCGGCCATGTCCAACTCAAACACAATCTCGGCCTCCTCGACCACGCTTCGTGGCTCGCGGAAATGGCCCCCTTTCTCGCAGGCTGCCACCTGCACGATGTGGAGTGGCCCGCCCGCGACCACCGGGTGCCCTTTTCGGGATCGATCGATTTCCCGAAACTGCTGCCGTTGGTCCCCAAAGGGCTTCCCATTGTCTGGGAACTGAGCCCCACCCGCGATGCGGAGGATATCCGTGACGCGCTCACGGTCTGGCGCCGCATCTTTCCGGACCGACCCTGATCCTTTTGCACTCGGGCTTGAAGGGGCAGCGAGCCTTGCCCACCGCACCCTTGCAGCCCCTGCCATCTCCCGCCAGTATCCCGCCGTGGAACCGATCCGCTTCTTCAACCGCCATTCCGGACGGATGGAGACCGAGGAGGTCTATGGCGAGGCCTTCCTGCGCTGGGCCTACGGTCACCCGCTCGGCCCCATCGCCCTCTCCGCCCTCGTCACCCGGCCCGCGTTTTCCCGATGGTACGGCCGCCGGATGAATCGCCCGTCGTCAAAACATCGCATCGCACCCTTCATCGAGCGCTATCGGCTCGACCCCTCGGAGTTCGCCGACCCGGCTGAGTCTTTCCCGAACTTCAACGCGTTCTTCTTCCGCAAATTGAAGGCTGGCTGCAGGCCGGTGGACCCAGATCCAGCAACCGCGGTGTTTCCTGCGGATGCGCGCCACCTCGGATTCGCGGATGCATCACAAGTCGAGGGCGTGTTCGTGAAAGGACAACGCTTCGATCTCCCCGCACTGCTCGGCGACCGCACACTCGCGGAGCGCTTCGCCCGCGGCACCCTCGTCCTCTCACGCCTCTGCCCGGTCGACTACCATCGCTTTCATTTTCCGGTCGATGGCCAACCCACCGAGCCCCGCATCCTCCCGGGTCCGCTCTACTCGGTCTCCCCCATCGCCTTGCGAAGGAAGCTCTCCTACCTCTGGACCAACCGACGCTGCCTCACCGTGCTCGAGTCCGCCTCCTTCGGAACCGTCCTCCTGATGGAAATCGGCGCCACCTGCGTGGGCTCGATCCATCAAACCCACCCACCCGGCAAAGCGGCGCGAAAAGGCGCGGAGAAGGGCTTTTTCGCCTTCGGCGGATCCTCCACCCTCACGCTGTTCGAACCCGGACGCGTGACACTCGCGGAGGATCTCCTCGAACATTCCCGCGGCGGAACCGAACTCTACGCGCGCTTCGGATCCCCGATGGCCTTCCTTTCCCCGTCCGCCTTCTGACGCAACCATTCCGATGACCGATCCCGCGAAGCCCAAGGACTCATCCTCCCGCGAACTGTTGAAGACCGCCCTCTCCGGGGAATTGTCTCCCGCCGAACGGATCGCCGCCGTGAAACACTTCATCGCAGGCGAGGAAGCGCGCATTCGTGATGCCCACCGCAACGGAGCCGGTGGCCTCGAAACCGCGGCAGCCCGCGCCTCCTTCATCGATGGAATGCTCCAAACCGCGTTCGAAGCGATGCTGCGCACCCGCAAGGACGCGTCGCGCCATCCGGTCTGCCTCGTTGCCACCGGCGGTTACGGCCGCGGACTGCTCAACCCGGGATCCGACATCGACATCCTCTTCCTGCTGCCCACCCCTTCGGCACGACTGCCGAAGTCACTTCACGCAATCGTTCAGGAATTGCTTTACCTGCTCTGGGACACCGGATTCAAGGTGGGCCACGCCAGCAGGTCGATCCGCGAATGCCTGCGCCAGGCAGCCGCCGATCCCCAGAACCGCACCGCCCTGATGGACGCGCGTCTTGTGTCAGGTGACGCATCGCTCTTCCGGGAATTCCGCAAAACCTACGCCAAAGAATGCATCGACAAAGGACAGGCCGCCTTTTTCAAAACCCGCGGCGATGATCTCCGCAGCCGCCACGCGAAGTACTCGTGGACCGTGTTCCTCCAGGAACCGAATGTGAAGGAGGGATGCGGCGGCCTGCGCGATTACCAAACGGTGGAATGGGTCGCGCGCGCGAAAACCGGCAGCGGCAAGCTGGAGGACCTCGTTTCGAAAAAGCTCCTCACCGCTGCTGCATGCCGCGAAATGCAGG